>JBBASN010000074.1:0-12896 GCA_040399225.1 Prochlorococcaceae cyanobacterium
CTGCAACGCCAGCTTGGAGGCGGTAAGGGGGGTGCGGAGTTCGTGGGCCACCATCCGCAGCAGCCGCTCCTGCACCCCCAGCCGCTCGGTGAGGGTCTCGTTCTCCTGGCGCAGCACCAGCAGCTGGTCCTCCAGTTGCAGCTCCCGACGGCTGCGGCTGCCGTCGATCTCCATCGGCTCCAGGCTCATGCCCAGGTCGGTGACCACCTGCTGCTGCTGCCAGCGAGGCAGCCAGGTGCGCAGCTTCTGGGTGATGGCGTTGCCGGCGAACACCTGCCTGGGCAGGGGGGAGAGCTTCACCAGGGCCGGGGTGGCCACCAGGCGGTGCAGTTCCAGCAGTTCCGGCTGCCGGGCCGGATCGGCCAGCTCCAGATTCACCGCGAACCCCACCTCGTCGGTCTTGAGTATCTGCAGCAGGTTGCGCAGATCGGCGCTGGCCAGGTGGTGATTGGCCGCCACCAGGAGCAGCCGCAGCTCCTGCCGGTCTGCGCCCTGGCCGGGGTCGTCGGCCCCGGTTGAGGAAGGAATGGCGATCACAGGGGCCAGGTTATGGGGAAACGGATCAATTGGTGAACGGGCTGAAGGAGCCATGGGCAGATGGGATCTGCGTGGCTATGACAGGGACACCGGCCCATCCGTGGCCACCCCGCGTGTGATGCTTGCCAGTCGCATTCAGCTCGACAGCAGCCTGCGCCGCTGGTTTTCGCGCAACCTCGGCCTGTGGCGCTCCCGGCGGTTGTATTTCTTCGCCGATGGAGAGGCCCTGCGGGTGGACATGATGCTGCGGGTGGAAACCTTCTCCGAGCCGATCGAGGGGGAGGCGGCCTACCGCTTCACCTGGTGGCCCGAGGAGGAGTACGACTTCTTCGAGCGCAAGCCCCGCTACGTGGCCAACGGCACCATGGAGGCCTACCTCTGCGGTCACCAGCTGCGCCGCAGCCACGGCTACCTGTGCGGCAGCCCCACCAAGACCCAGATCCGCCAGGTGGATGAGCACGAGCTGATCTTTGAGTCCCACTATCAGGAGTGGGACATCCTTGAGCACATCCGCCTGGTGGATCAGGACCGCTACCGGGCCCGATCGATCTACTCCTGGAAGGACGGCGAGCTGGAACTGGTGGAGAACCACCACGAGATCCGGGTGGAGGAGGCCGGCACTCCCCTGCTGGCCTGATGCAGCAGCATGGAACTGTGCCTCAGCCCCAGCGTGCCTCAGCCCCACGCCTTGTCCGCTCTGCCGCGTTCCGCCGCCCACACCACTCCCCAGCTCCATGCGCCGTTGCTCGTGCTGCTGGGGCTGGTGCTGGTCGGCGGCCGGCCTCTGCCCGCCGCCGCGGCGCCGGCCCTGACCCCTCCTCCAGCCGGGGAGGCGGAGATCACCCTCTACGGCGGGATCGCCGGGCTGAACGTGTGCGTGGCCCGCAGTGCCGGGGTGGGCTTCGATCAGGCGGTGGCGATTGCCGGCGAGACCATCGCCCAGCTGATCCAGAGCCAGCACGGCAGCGTGATCAGCCTGGTGGGCAGCCAGCCCCTCAGCCTCGACGAGCTGCGCAAGGGGGCGATCAATTCGGCGCTACTGGGCGCGGTGGAGGCCTGTCCCGACCAGGTGCCCGAAGCGGTGCGCAAGGCGGTGCAGGCCAGCCTGCGCCAGGTTGAGGGCCGGAACAGTCCGGCCTCCAGCCCAGCCCCGGCTTCCGCCCCGGCCCGCTCCGGCCCGCCTCGCCGCGGCCGCTGAGTCTCCATCCCTGTCCCTGCCCCTTTCCTCGCCCTCTGCCATGTCCACGGTGCGTCTTGCCGACTACCGTCCCGCCCACCAGCTGCTGGAGCGCACCGACCTCACCCTGCGCATCCATGCCGACCACACCGAGGTGGAGGCACGCCTGGCCTTCCGGCCCAACCCGCAGGCGGAACCCGGTCCGCTGCGGCTGCGGGGCCTCGAGCTGGAGCTGCTCGACCTCCAGCTCGACGGCCAGGCACTTTCCGGGGCGGCCTATGCCCTCGACAGCGAAGGCCTGCTGCTGCCCGAGCCACCCCGGCAACCTTTCGTGCTGGAGAGCCGGGTGCGCATACACCCGGAGGCCAACACCACCCTGGAGGGCCTCTACCTGAGCGGCGGCCTGTTCACCACCCAGTGCGAGGCCGAGGGCTTCCGCCGCATCACCTTCCACCCCGACCGCCCCGATCTGCTCAGCCGCTTCCGGGTGCGCATCGAGGCCGAGCGGGCCAGCTGTCCGGTGCTGCTCAGCAACGGCAACTGTCTGGAGACCGGCCCCTTGCCGGGCGGGCGCCACTACGCCGTCTGGGACGACCCCTTCCCCAAGCCCTCCTATCTGTTCGCCCTGGTGGCCGGCCGGCTGGAGGAGGTGGCGGACACCTTCACCACCGCCAGCGGCCGCCGCGTGGCCCTGCGGCTGCACGTGGAGCCGGGCGACGCCCCCTACACCGCCCATGCCATGGCCTCGCTGAAGCGGGCGATGGCATGGGATGAGCAGCGCTATGGCCTGGAGTACGACCTCGATGAGTACAACATCGTGGCGGTGCGTCATTTCAACATGGGCGCCATGGAGAACAAGAGCCTCAATATCTTCAACTCCAAGCTGGTGCTGGCCGACGCTGAAACCGCCACCGACGCTGAACTCGAGCGCATTGAGAGTGTGATTGCCCATGAGTACTTCCACAACTGGACCGGCAACCGCATCACCTGCCGCGACTGGTTCCAGCTGTCGCTCAAGGAGGGGCTCACGGTGTTCCGTGACCAGAGCTTCACGGAGGATCTGCACGGTGCCGCCCTCAACCGCATTGAAAATGTGGCCCTGCTGCGCAACACGCAATTTCGCGAAGACGCCGGGCCAACAGCCCATCCGGTGCAGCCCGATGCCTATCAGGCGATTGACAACTTCTATACCACCACGATCTATGAAAAGGGCTCGGAGGTGATTCGCATGCTCCACACCCTGCTGGGTGAGGAGACCTTCATGCGCGGTATGGCGCTCTACGTGGCCCGCCACGATGGCTCGGCCGCCACCTGCGCCGACTTCGTGCAGGCGATGGAAGATGCCGCCACTGAGGAGTTGGCTGCCGAAACACTGGCTGCCGGTCCCACCGCCCCCCGTTTTGACTTCGCCCAGTTCCGCCGCTGGTATCACCAGGCGGGCACGCCGGTGCTGCAGGTGCAGCGCCACTGGGATGGGGAAGCGGGCGTGCTGGAGCTGCAGATCCGCCAGCACACGCCGCCCACCCCCGGGCAACCCGAGAAGCAGCCGCTGGTGATTCCGCTGGCCCTGGGGCTGATCGACCAGGTGGGCGTGCCCCTGGCCGTGCGGCTCGAGGGGGAGGCGGAGCCGCCCATGGATCACCCCAGTGGCACCCGCCTGCTGGTGATCCAGCAGGCGGAGCAGCGGCTGCGGCTGGTGGACCTGCCCCGCCAGCACCATCCTCCGGCCCTGTCGCTGATGCGGCAGTTTTCGGCGCCGGTGAAGCTGGAGCTGGGCCGGCCCACCGCCGAACTGGTGCACCTGCTGGCGGCCGATCGGGACCCCTTTGCCCGCTGGGATGCGGGCCAGGAGTTGTGGCGCCAGGCCCTGCTGGCCCGCGCCAGCGGCGATGGTGCACTGGCCCAGGCCCTGGAGGAGCAGCTGGTCGACGCCTGCGGGCGCATCCTGGCCGACCCCTCCCTGGCCGATGCCAGCCGGAGCGCCCTGCTGGCCCTGCCGGGGCTGGCGGAGCTGGAGGACGCGGCGGTGGCCGCGGGCCAGGAGCCCGATCCTCCGGCCCTGTTCGCCGCCCAGCAGCAGCTGCAGGGGCGCTTTGGCCAGGCCCTGGCCGAACCCCTGGCCGCGGCCCTGGCCGACTGCTCCGATGGCTGGGGGCGGCCCTGGCCGGATGGAGAAGGAGCCCGCCGCCTCACTGCCCTGGCCTGGAGCTGGCGGGCTGCCGCTGGCGATCAGGGGGTGATCGCTGCTGCCCGCGCCGCGGTGGACGGCCCCTCGATGACCCTGGCCCGCGCCGGCCTGCGGGCCTTGCAGCCCCTGGCCATCCCTGAGCGCGAGACGGCGATGGAGGCCTTCTACCAGCGCTGGCAGCACAGGCCGGTGATCCTGGATGCCTGGTTCGCCATGGAGGCCGCAGCCCCCCTGGCCGATGGGCTGGAGCGGGTGGCCCGGCTGCTGGAGCACCCCCGCTACGACCCGATGGCCCCCAATTCGGTGCGGGCGGTGCTGGGCGGGCTGGCCGCCAACACACCGGTGTTCCACGCCGCCGACGGTTCCGGCTATCGCTTCATGGCCAACCAGATCGCCGTGGTGGACCGGCGCAACCCGATCACCGCCTCCCGGCTGGCCAAGGTGTTCAGCCGGTGGCGCAGCTACGGCCCCCGGCGCTCGGCGGCCATGGTGGCGGCCCTGGAGCAGCTGGCCGCCGGCGAGCTCTCGGCCAACACGCGCGAGGTGGTGGGCCTGTGCCTCGCCGCGGGCTGAGGCTCAGCGGCGACGGCCCTGCCCCTGGCTCAAGGGCGGCGGCGGGGCAATGGCCTGGCCATTGATGCTCTGGTGCAGCTGGCGGAAGGCGGCCAGGCGCTGGGCCGCCCCTTCCTTGCCGGCGTGCACGCCCCAGAGGCCTTCCCAGTAGAAATAGATCACGCCGTGGCCGCGGGCGGTGGCCAGCCGCACCTTTTCGCCCAGGGTGGCCATGTCCGGGGTGCGGCCGCCGAAGCCGGCCAGGATGCCGATCTCCACCGGCATGCCCCAGCCGCTGGCCTTCACCAGGGCGGGCTGGTTGAGGTCCTTCTCGAAGCCCTTCACCGAGAAGGCGTAGTTCTGCACGATCAGGTCGTCCACCAGGCCGCCCACGGCCCAGAGTTCCCAGTCCTGGAGCCAGGTGTTGTAAGCGAAGCGGAACGGCCCCGGCGAGAGGCTCACCACGGTGGCCGGCGGCTTGGGCTTGCCCTGGCGGGCGGCGGCCGTGGCGGCCTGCTGGTCGAGCTGGCGCAGGCTGGCCCGCAGCTCCCGCAGCAGGTCGGTGAGCTGCTGGCGGCGCCAGCGCATCCAGAAGCGGTCGTTGTGATCGGCGGGAGGCTCCCGGCCCGTGGCCTGGCGGTAGAGGGAGCGGGTGTAGGCGTCGTAGCCCAGTTCCACCGGCCAGGCGAAGTGGTCGTCGAGCTGGATGCCGTTCACGCCGCAGCGCTGCACCACTTCGGTGATCAGGCCGATGAAGCGCTCACGCACCCCCGGGTGGGCTGGATTGAGCCAGACCATGGTGGTGCCGTGCATGGCCACGCCGGTGCTGCCGTCGCGCTTGGCCAGCACCCATTCCGGCTGGTTGCGCACCACCTCGGCGGTGGCCGGCTCCATCAGGCCGTACTCGAACCAGGGGATCACCTCCAGGCCGCGGCGCTGGGCGGACCTGGTCATCCGGCAGATCGGATCGAGGTTGGGATTGGCCTTTGCCAGCGCCGGCTCCATCGGTGCCCAACGGCTGCGGTGGAACGTGGTGCCCCGGCTCCACACGTTGGGATAGAGCGTGGTGAAGCCGGCCCCGGCCAGTTCGGCCACGGCCCGGTCGATGCGGGCGCCGTCGTAGTACAGCGGGCTGGGGGTGTTGGTGAGCCACACGCCGATGCGCCGCGCCGGCTGGGCGCCCGCGGCCGGCGGCAGACCCCCCACCAGCAGTGCCGCCAACACACCGCTCAACCCGGCCGGCAGCAGGGCCTTGAGCCGGGCGAAGCGGCCCAGGGGCACGCGGGCGGTCATCGGCAGCTGGGGTGGCAGGGGGCGTCTCAGCGGATCGGCCTCATCGGAACCGGTTGATCTCAGCGGAACATCGAGCTCACCGAGCTCTCCTCATGGATCCGCCAGATGGCCTCGCCCAGCATGTTGGCCACCGAGAGCACGCGCAGCTGGGGGAAATTGCGCTCCTCGCTGAGGGGAATCGAGTTGGTCACCACCACCTCCTCGAACAGGCCCGGCTCGGAGAGCCGTTCAGCCGCCGGCGGCGAGAACACCGCATGGGTGGCACAGCAGACCACGCGGGCGGCCCCTTTGCGGCGCAGCAGCTTGGCCCCCTGGCAGATCGTGCCGCCGGTGTCGATCATGTCGTCGATCAGCACGGCCGTCTTGCCGGCCACATCGCCGATCACCGTCAGGCTCTCAGCCACGTTGTGGCCGGCGCGGCGCTTGTCGATGATCGCCAGCGGGGCGTCATTCATCTGCTTGGCGAAGGCCCGGGCCCGGGCCACGCCGCCCACATCCGGCGACACCACCACCACCTCCCCCAGGTCGCGGGTGCTGAGGTAGTCCACCAGCACGGGCGAGCCGTAGATGTGGTCGCAGGGGATGTCGAAATAGCCTTGGATCTGGGAGGAGTGCAGGTCCATGGCCAGCACCCGGTCCACGCCGCTCTTGGTGAGCAGGTTGGCCACCAGCTTGGCGGTGATCGACTCGCGACCGGCCGTCTTGCGGTCGGCGCGGGCATAGCCGTAGTAGGGAATCACGGCCGTCACCTGGCGGGCCGAGGCCCGCTTGCAGGCATCCACCATGATCAGCAGCTCCATCAGGTGGTCGTTCACCGGAGCGCAGGTGGGCTGGATCAGGAACACGTCGCAGCCGCGGATCGATTCCTGGATCTGGATGTAGGTCTCGCCGTCGGCGAAGCGCTTGATCACCCGCGGGCCATCGGGCACGCCCAGGTAGGCGCCGATCTCCCGGGCCAGGTCCTGGTTGGAGGTGCCGCTGAACAGGCGCAGACGGCGGGTGTCGTGGCTGTTCCCTGCCGCATGCTCCGCTGCGTGGCCTGCCTGGGCCAGCCGGTCGGCGGTGAGGAAACTGGTCACGGCGGGCGCGGGCGCGTCGGCGAACTCCGATGGTAGAAGCGTGCAGGCCCAGGGAGTGCAAACAACCATGACGTTTCCAATGGACGCCGGGGTGGCAGCCGAAGCGGGCCATCCGCCCGCCCTGGTGCTGCTGGCGGCCGGTGCGGCGGCGGCCCTTGCCGCTCTCCAGGGCCAGGCGGCGCCGGCCCTGGCCGGGGTGCTCGGGCTGCCCCTGCTGGCGCCCCTCGATCCCCTGGCCCCCGATGCCGCCCTGGCCGCCCTGGCCGCCGGCCCGCCCGGCCTGGCCGCCCTGGCCGCCGGCCCGCCCGGCCTGGTGCCCCTGCCCCGTGACCCAGGCCTGCCCCTGGCCGATGGTCGCCACTGGGCCGCCGCCCTGGGGGCCTGGCGCCAGCCGGTGCTGGTGCTGCTGGCGGCAGAGCAGCTGGACACGGGCCTGCCGGCGGCCCTCACCGCCCTGTTGCAGCAGCGGCAGGTGCCCTGCCTGGGGCTGGTGCAGTGGGGCGGCAGCTGGCGGCCCGAGCAGCGCCGGCTGGAGGGGCTGCCCTGGCTGGGCTGGCTCTCCGCCCCCGCCAGCGATGAGCAGGCCGCTGCCCTGGCCAGCGCCTGTGCTGCCCGCTGGGCGGTGCTGGAGCGCCAGCGCCTGGCCTAGGAGGGCTTGGCGGCTGGCTTGGGTTCGATCCAGAAGGGCTTGGGCAGGTCGCGCACCCGCTCCCGCAGCGGACTGGCCGCGGCGGCACCCTCGCCGCTGCGGGGGGGATCGAGCGGCAGGGTGGTGAACTGCACGGTGGTGTCCGGCTGCAGAGCCGTCACCAGCAGGCTGAGGGTCTCGGTGCGGCTGAGGTTGGTCTGAACCTGCCCCTGCAGGCCGCTCACCAGGTCGGGAAGGGACAACTGCCCCTGGCGAAGCTCCAGTTCGCTGTGCAGGCTGCGGGCCACCTCCTGGAGGTTGGTGAGGCGGGTTTCCAGGGGCTTTTTCGGATCGCGCCAGCGGGCGAGGTGCTCCAGCTGGGTGGGGTTGAGACGCTGCAGGCCGCTCTGCAGATCGATCTTCAGCTTCTGGCTGTTGTCGCTGTGGCGCATCGTGCGGCTGGGGTTCGCTTCCACGCCGCCCAAGCGATCGGCCAGCAGCCGCAGCCCCTCGCGGCTGATCACCAGGTAGCGGTCGGGTTTTCCGCTGGGCAGACCCGCCAGATCGCGCACGGCATCGGCGGTGAGGGCCGCCCCGCCGCTGCGGTAGAGGCTGCCCAGGGAGCGGGGCTTCTTCTCTCCGGGCAGCTGCACGGCCAGGGTGGCCGGGATCTGCAGCGCCTGCACCGGCCCGGCCGGGTTGAAGCGCACGAGCATCAGGGCATCGGCATTGGCGGCGCCCGCCGGCGCGGCGTTGTTGGCCACGTCGCTGAGCCGGTCGCTGTCCAGGCCGATCACCAGCAGCGTTACCGCCCGGTTGGCGGGCTTGGCCACCGCACTGAGGTCGCCCGCCTCAGCCACCGGCTGGGACTGGTTGAGGGGCCAGATCAGGTCGATGGCGGTGACGCTGGCCAGGGCGCCGGCGCAGGCCAGGCCCGCCGTGGCCAACTGGCGGCGGCTGACGTGGGGCAGCCGGATGGCGTGCAGGCCGATCCGGGGAAAGCGGAGCCGGCCGCGCGGCGTTGGATCCTGGGGGGGTTTGCGGTTGGCGCGGGGCGGCATCGCGGCGAGGAGGAGGGACGGGGGTCCCGGTATCAGATGCCCCCACTCTGACCCAATCCCCTCCGGGGGCCCTGCTGGGGCCTGCAACCGATAGGTTGTGGCCAGTGATCGGCCTGCCCGTGCCGGCTCCCCATGAGAAGGCCCGGCCCCTGGCCAAGGGCAGCGTCTACCCGGCCAAGGACCTCTGCAGCCAGTGCGGTCTGTGCGACAGCCGCTGGGTGGCCTACGTGAAGACCAGCTGTGCCTTCCTGGAGCAGCGCTTCGAGGCGATGGAGGAGCAGGCCCATGGCCGCAGCCGCGACCTGGCCAACGAGGACGAGCTCTATTTCGGGGTGCAGCAGCGCATGCTCACCGCCCGGCTGCGCCAGCCCCTCGCCGGCGCCCAGTGGACCGGCATCGTGAGCCGCATCGGCGTGAGGGCGCTGGAGAGCGGCCTGGTGGATGCGGTGCTGTGTGTGGGCCAGAGCCAGGATGACCGCTTCACCCCCGTGCCGCGCCTGGCGCGCACGCCGGAGGAGGTGCTCAGCGCCCGGGTGAACAAGCCCACCCTCTCACCCAACCTGGAGGTGCTGGAGCAGCTGCCTGGCAGCGGCATCAGCAAGCTCCTGGCCATCGGCGTGGGCTGCCAGATCCAGGCCCTGCGCGCCGTACAGCCCACCCTGCCCCTCGATCAGCTCTATGTGCTCGGGCTGCCCTGCGTGGACAACGTGAGCCGCCAGGGCCTGCAGACCTTCCTGGAGAGCACGGTGAGCTCCCCTGAGACGGTGGTGCACTACGAGTTCATGCAGGACTTCCGCATCCACTTCCGCCACAGCGACGGCCGCGAGGAAACGGTGCCCTTCTTCGGGCTGGACACCCCGAAGCTCAAGGACGTATTCGCCCCCAGCTGCCTGAGCTGCTTCGATTACACCAACGCCGGCGCTGATCTGGTGGTGGGTTACATGGGCGCCAGCTTCGGGCGGCAGTGGCTCACGGTGCGCAACCCCAGGGGCCAGGAACTGCTGGATCTGGTGGAGAGCGAGCTCGACGTGGCACCGGTGACCTCCGGCGGTGACCGCAGGGCGGCGGTGCAGCAGGGCATTGAGGCCTACGACAAGGCGGTGAAGCTGCCCCTGTGGTTGGCCAACCTGGTGGGATTCTTTGTGGAGCGCTTCGGACCGAAGGGCCTGGAATACGGCCGCTTCTCGATCGACTCCCACTTCACCCGCAACGCCCTCTGGCTGCGCCGCAACCATCCCGGCAAGGTGGCGGCCCACATCCCCACCTTCGCCCAGGCAATCATCAGCCGCTACCGGCTGCCCCACCCATGAGCGCGCCCCAGCGGCGCTGCGGGGTGCTGCTCCATCCCACCTCCCTGCCCGGGGAGGGCGGCTGCGGCACCCTCGGCCAGGCCGCCGCCGACTGGATCTCCCTGCTGGGGCGCCATGGCATCGGCTTGTGGCAGCTGCTGCCCCTTGCCCCCACCGACGGCACCGGCTCCCCCTACAGCTCCCCCAGCGGCTCGGCCCTCAATCCCTGGCTGCTGGATGCCGACCAGCTGGTGCAGCAGGGCTATCTCGAGGCTGGTGCTGTCGCCGTGCTGCCGGCGGGCGCTGGCGAGCGGCTCGATCCGGCGCTGCAGCAGCGCCGAAGCCAGGCCCTGGGTGAGGCCCTGCGGCAGGCCTGGCCGCAGCAGCACCCAGGCCGCCAGCGGGCCTTCCGTCGCTGGTGCCGCCGCGAGGCCTTCTGGCTGCGCGACCACTGCCGCTTCATGGTGCTGCGCCGCCTGCACGATGGCCTGCCCTGGTGGCAGTGGCCCCAGCCCCTGGCCCGCCGCCACGGCCGCGCCCTGGCCCGCTTCGACCGCCAGCATGCCCCGCTGCTGCTGGAGGAACAGCTGCTGCAATGGCAGCTCCAGGGCCAGTGGCAGGCCCTGCGCCGCCAGGCCCATGGCCTGGGGGTACAGCTGTTCGGCGACCTGCCCTTCTACGTGGCCCACGACAGCGCCGATGTGTGGAGCCATCCCGGCCTGTTCTCCCTGGCGCCTGGTGGCGGCGGCAGCCTGGAAGCCCAGAGCGGCGTGCCGCCCGACTACTTCTCCGCCACCGGCCAGCTCTGGGGCACGCCGGTGTACCGCTGGTGGCGGCACTGGCTGGGCGGCTTCGCCTGGTGGCTGGGCCGCCTCAGCCGCCAGCTGCAGCTGTTCGATCTCCTGCGCCTCGACCACTTCCGCGCCCTGCAGGCCTACTGGCGTGTGCCCGGCGGCGATCCCACCGCCGAGAAGGGCAGCTGGCGGACCTCCCCCGGCGGCCCGTTGCTCACCCTGCTCTGGCTGCACCAGGCCCTGCGCGGGCGCCTGCGCGGCGGTCGCCTGCCCCTGGTGGCCGAGGATCTCGGCGTGATCACCCCGGCGGTGGAGGCCCTGCGCGACCGCTTCGCCCTGCCGGGCATGAAGATCCTGCAGTTCGCCTTCGACGGCAACGACGACAACCCCTACCTGCCCGCCAACATCCAGGGCAGTCGCTGGGTGGTGTACACAGGCACCCACGACAACGCCACGGCTCTGGGCTGGTGGCAGGCCCTCGACCACGCCAGCCGCCAGCGCCTTGAGCACCAGCTCCAGGCTCCGGTGAACGCCCCGGGCTGGCAGCTGCTGGAGCTGGCCCTGGCCAGCCCTGCGGAGCTGGCGGTGGTGCCCCTGCAGGACCTGCTGGAGCTGGGCGACGAGGCCCGCTTCAACACCCCGGGCACCCTCGGCGCCAACTGGACCTGGCGGCTCACTGCCCCGCTGGCGACCCTGGATGGCCCCTTGCAGGGCTATGGCGAGCTGGCCCGGCGCCACAGCCGCAGCGCCTGACCCTGGCCGGCCTGATCGAGGGGCCGCAGCTCTGGGTAGGTCTCCAGCAGCTGGTTGGTGTTGGCGGGCTGCGGGGCTGCCGGCAGGGGGGCCACCGCTCGCCAGCCGGCACTGGCCAGGCGCTGCTGCTGCAGGTTGAGGGCGTAGATCAGCCCCAGGGTGAGCAGGCCGTAGAGCAGGGTGCCCTGCCAGGTGGTGAACACGTCGATCGAGCCGGGGGTGAAGCGGCGCAGCAGGCTGGATCTGCGCAGCGTCTGGCCAGGCAGGGGCTCACTGGGCAGCAGCCTCTGCAGGCTGGCGGGCTCCAGGTCGAGGTGCCGCTCAATCAGCGGCAGCATGGTGCGCAGGTAGGCGGACTCGGGCAGGCGATCCCGCCAGCCCCGCTCCAGGGCCTCCAGCACCGGCGTGCTGATGCGGGTTTCCTGGGCCAGCTGGCGCAGCCCCAG
Source organism: Prochlorococcaceae cyanobacterium (assembly GCA_040399225.1). GTDB lineage: Bacteria > Cyanobacteriota > Cyanobacteriia > PCC-6307 > Cyanobiaceae > NIES-981. The sequence continues at coordinate 11,798 of JBBASN010000074.1, forward strand.
GCCCCGCCTCTCCCGGGCCTCACGCAACAGCTGGCCTGCCGCCAGCAGGGGATCGGCCGGCGGTTCGCCGGCGGCGCTGGGGCTGGCCGCCGGCTTTCCCCGCCGCCAGAGACGGCTGAGGCGGTCGAGCAGGGGCGGTGCGGCGGTTCGGCTCAGGGGACGGACGCGGCCAGGGCGTCCCATTCTCGGCGCTCCAGGTGGCGCCATTGCCCCTCCGGCAGGTCGGCCAGGGCCAGTGGTCCGATCGCCACCCGCTGCAGGTCGAGCACCGGGTGGCCGAGCAGGGCGGCGGTGCGCCGGATCTGGCGGTTGCGCCCCTCAGCCATCACCAGCTCCAGCAGGCAGCGCTCCGGCTGACGCTGCAGCACCGTCACCCCCACCGGCGCGCTCGGGCCCTCCTCCAGGGGTACTCCCGATGCCCAGCGCCGCAGCTGCTCGGCCCCCGGCCGTCCCTCCACCCACACCCGGTAGGTCTTGCGGTGGCCATAGCGGGGGTGGCTGAGGCGCAGGGTGAGGTCCCCCTGGTTGGTGAGCAACAGGGCGCCGCGGCTGTCTGCGTCGAGCCGGCCCACCGGGTGCAGGGCCTGGCCCCGGCGCAGGGGTGTCGGCAACAGGTCGAGCACGGTGGGCCGGCCATGGGGATCCCGACAGCTGCTCACCACCCCGGCCGGCTTGTTGAGCAGCACCAGCAGGGGAGTGGCCGCGGCCCGCAGGGGGCGGCCGTCCACCGCGATGGCATCCCGTTCGGGATCGGCGCGGTCGCCCAGGCCGGCCGGACTGCCATTCACCTGCACCCGGCCCTGGCGCAGCAGCTCCTCCGCGCCGCGCCGGGAGCAGAGTCCGGCGGCGGAGATCAGTTTCTGCAACCGTTCAGCAGCCATGTCCCCATCCTGGCCAGGGGGCGGTCCAGCCCAAGGGTGGTAGGTTTGCGAAACAGGAACGTTTCGTAACTGCCCGTCATGACCATCCTCGCCGTGGCTGCGCCAACTGTTGCTGGCTCGAACGGCTCCCGTAGCGCCGCGCAGGAGGCCGCCAGCGGCGGTGGCACCGACCTGGTGCGCAGCTACCTGCGGGACATCGGCCGGGTGCCGCTGCTGAC
>JBBASN010000075.1:0-12795 GCA_040399225.1 Prochlorococcaceae cyanobacterium
TCCTGCAGCAGGATCTTGCCCAGGGCGATGCGCATCTGCCAGCCGCCCGAGTAGTCGGCCACCAGCTGCTCGGCTCCCTCCGGTGTGAAGCCGATCGTGGGCAGCAGCTTGTCGATGCGGGCGTCGAGTTCGTAGCCGTGCAGGGCCTCGAAGCGCTCGTGCAGGTGGCCCAGCTCGTGGATCAGCTCCTCGAGGTGGTCGGGGTCACTGGCGGCCTTCTCGCTGGCCATCTCATGCTCCACCGCGTGTTTGCGGTTGAGCACCACCGCCGCCTCCCCGAAGGCCTGGAACAGCTCCTCGCGCACCGTGCGCTGGGGGTCCACATCGAATTCCTGCTGCAGGTAGGCGATGCGGGGGCTGCCCTGCTTCACCACGGCGCCGCTGCTGGGCTCCTCCAGCCCGGCGATGATCCGCATCTGCGTCGATTTGCCGGCGCCGTTGACGCCCACCAGGCCGATGCGATCGCCCGCCTTCACCTCCCAGGTGACATCGCGCAGCACCTCCCCGGTGGGATAGATCTTGCCGATGCGTTCAAGACGGAGCACGGGGGAGGCCGGGGGCTGCGGGACGACCGCCGCGCGGCCGGGTCTCATCATCCCTGCCGGTGGGGCAGACCGTCGGCTGTCAGCCCTGCGCTCCGGCAGACTCCGCACAGTGACAGCCGGCCTCGCATGATCAAGCGCCTGGAGCAGGTGGCTGCCCTGGTGGTGGCGGCGGGTCTGGCGATCGTGAGCTACTGGCTGTTCTTCAGCTGGGCCCAGGGCGGCGGCGCTGATCAGCGCCAGCGCCAGCGCCGCAGCCAGGCCCCCCCCAGCAGCCGGGCTTCACAGGCCGCCGCGGGCCTTGAGCAGCCACTGCTTGCTGGCCGGATCGTCGAGGGAGGCCACGTGGGCCCGCACCTGCTCCCGGTTCACGGGCAGGTTCAGCTCCTGGCCCAGGGCCACGATCCGGTCGAGGGCGCCTGAGGGATCCTGCAGCGCCTGGCGGAAGAGGGCCTGGGTGAGTTCGGAGTCGGCGCTGATGCGGGCATAGAGCGCGGCGGCATTGTCCTCTGCCGACTGGTTGACCGGGGCGTTCATCGGCTGGCGGGGGTGATCGATCGGGGGCTGATCTGACCCTATGGGGCATGCCCGCTCGCGGCCACCGGCCGGACACATTTGGACTGGATTGGTCTGGGGTGCAGGGGATCCGATCAGGCCGCCCTGGGGGAGTCACTCACCGGATTGCCGCAGGCCGAGGCGTCCTCCATGCTGCGGGCATCCAGGCAGAGCACCTTGCGCAGCTGGGCGTAATTGGCGGCCAGCGCCGTTCGCCCTTCCTGCTGGGCGCCGTACTCGGCCCGCTGCAGCACGTGGTGCAGATGGGTGAGCAGGTAGGTGCTGATCACTGCCGACACCAACACGTCGCTGCGTTCAGCGGTGCTGCGCTCGCGTCTTCTGGGCATGGCGGGGCCTCCGACCTCAGGGCTGAACGGATCACAGACCACAAGCATAGTCGTGGATACTATCCGTAAGCATCACCGTACACTGGTGTCCACGAAAGGGCATCCCTGACAGCCGGATCACCTCCGGTCCTGCCGGTGCTCAGCCCCTGCCTCGCCCAGCAGCAGCCGTCTCGCCCTCAGCAGCCGTGGCCACCCGCCAAACCTCCTCAAGCGGCCGGCCCAAGTCCCCCCGGGTTCAGGTGGTGCTGCCAGAGGAGCTGTGTGAACGGCTGGCCCTGCTGGCCGATGCCGAGGCCCGTACGGTGAGCAACATGGCCCGCGTGCTGATCCAGCAGGGTGTGGAGCGCCTGGAGCGCCAGCAACGCCAGCAGGCCGATCAGGAGGCGCCCCCGCTCGCTGGCTCCGATCGTTTCCGGCGCCAGCTGGAACGCCAGGAAACCCAGGGCCCTCGTCGCCTGCGCGGTGCACCCCGCCGGGTGCGGCTGCACCGGCCCGGCTGAGGGCGGCGGGCCTGCGCCTGCTTCAGCCCGGGGGGCCTGCCGGCTCGACCCTCACCCCCAGCCTGCAGGCTGCCCTCGCCCCGGTGACGCTGGGGGCGTTGCCCGGGTGGCTCTGCTGGTGCCACCAGGCCAGCAGCGCGAACGCCAGGGCCTCCCGCTGGTTGTCGGCGATGCCCAGCTCGGCCAGCGGGCGAACGGCCGTGCCCCGGCAGCGGCGGCCCAGTTCGACCATCAATGTGCGGTTGCGGCAGCCGCCCCCCGCCACCAGCAGCTCCACCGGTCGGGCCGGCAGCCGACTGAGGTCCTGGGCCACCACCGCGGCACTGAGGGCCGAGAGGCTGGCCAGGGCGTCGGCGGGATCCAGGTCGTGGCCCCGCTGGCGAGCGCCCTGTTCCAGCTCGGCCAGCCGCCGCTCCAGGTCGGCGGCGCCGAACAGCTCCCGGCCGGTGGATTTGGGCGGCTGCTGCTGGAAATAGCCCTCTTCCAACCAGCTGGCGATCAGCTGCTGGTCGGGCTGGCCCTGGGCGGCCCAGGCGCCATCGGCATCGAAGCTCCGGCGACCCTCGCTGAAGTGCTCCACCGCCAGGTCGAGCAGGGTGTTGGCGGGCCCGCAGTCCCAGCCCTGCACGCTGCGGTGGCGATCCGGGCCACTGGCCGGTGGCAGCAGGGTGAGGTTGGCGATGCCGCCCAGGTTGAGCAGGGCACGCCAGCCCGCCACCCGACCCAACAGGGCCTCATCCGCCGGCGGAACCAGGGGCGCCCCCTGGCCAGCGAGGGCCAGATCGGCGGCCCGGAAGTCGAAGATCACCGGACGCTGCAGCAGCTGGGCCAGCAGCGGCCCCTGCAGCAGCTGCCAGCTACCGCCGCGGTGCTCCTCCTCAGGCGGCCGGTGCCACACGGTTTGGCCATGGCAGCCCACCAGCGTGGCCCGGCCATGGGGATCGCACTTGCGGGCCGCGGCGGCATGGTGTTCCGTGAGGGCTTCGGCCAGGTTGAGCCACTGAGCGCTGGCGATCGGCTGTCCCTGGCCAACGGCGATCAGCTGCCGGCGCAGGGAATCGGGATAGGCCAGGAAGGAGCTGTTCACAATCCGCCAGTGGGGCCGGTTCGGCTTCCCCTGGAACCAGGCCAGCACCGCATCCACCCCATCGGCGCTGGTGCCACTCATCAGGCCGAGCACGGCCGTGCCGGTGCGCCAGCGGCTGCTGCTTGCTCTCATTGCGCTCGCGAACAAAAAACCCCGGCCAGGGGCCGGGGGCATGTTGGCTCAGCAGGTCGCTCAGCTCACTTGTTGGGCTGGGGAGTCATGCGCAGGTAGGGCTTGATCTCGGTGACGCCCTTGGGGAACTTGTTGCGGGCCTCGTCGGTGGGGATTGAGGGCACCACCACGCAGTCGTCGCCGTCCTTCCAGTTCACGGGGGTGGCCACCTGGTGGTAGTCGGTGAGCTGCAGGGAGTCGATCACCCGCAGGATCTCGTCGAAGTTGCGGCCGGTGCTGGCGGGGTAGGTGATCTGCAGACGCAGTTTCTTGCTGGGGTCGATGATGAACACCGAGCGCACCGTGAGGTTGTTGAGCGACTTGGGATGGATCATCCCGTAGAGATCGCTCACTTTCTTGTCCTCATCGGCGAGGATCGGGTAGTCGACCGTGGTGTTCTGGGTCTCGTTGATATCGCCGATCCAGCCCTTGTGGCTGCTGGCTGAGTCCACGCTCAGGGCAATGGTTTTGACATTGCGCTTCTCCCATTCGGGGCGCAGGCGCGACACCTCACCCAGCTCGGTGGTGCACACAGGGGTGTAGTCGGCTGGGTGGGAGAACAGCACCACCCAGCTATCGCCGGCGAAGTCGTAGAAGTTGATCGGGCCCAGCTGGGAATCCTGGGTGAAGTCAGGCACGGTGTCGCCGAGTTGCAGGCTCATGGCAGGGAAAGGGGGAAGGAAAACAGGGAAGTGTCCGCCCGCAGGGTCGCTGGCGGGGCTCCGGTTGGTGCGGCACTAGGAGGGGGCCGCAGACACCTCAACAGCCGGAGACCCGGCCCCAGGGCAATCCCTAGAGATTGAGGTGTCGGCAGATCAGCAGGGGCACCACCACTGACATGGTGAGCGTAAGGGGCAAGCCCTAGCGGCTGATATCCAGAAATCGGTACCGTCCGGGGCCGGACACCTTCAGGTTGGTCTGGTAGCCCACCGGGCTAAGAAAGCTCTGGCTGGCACCGAACAGCACCGCGTCCACGAAGGCCAGGGCCAGCCAACTGGTGATGAACAGGACAGCTGAGGGGGCCGCCGGGCCCCCCAGGGTGATCTGGGCGCCGGACAGGAGCAGGACCTAGAAGAGCTCGGGCATGGCAGTCAGCAACGGACAACAACAATAGAACACTTCTCAGATCGGGATTCTGTCTGGGCCTGAAGGCTTGTGCAAGCTCGTTTCCCCTGGCCCAGGTCGCCAGGGGTTGCCTATTCCACGGTTTTAGACCGGATTATTCGTCGGGTCCTGCCGGCGGCCAGGCGCGCAGGGCCCGCCGCAGGCCCTGGAGGCCCAGGCCGGCGGTTGCCGACACGAACAGGGCGTCCGGCTCCAGGCTGCGGGCGCGCTCCATCTCGGCGGCCGCGCAGCGGTCGATCTGGTTGGCCACCAGGCGCCTGGGGATCCAGCACTGGAGCGAATCGAGGATGGCGTGCACCGTGCGGCGCTGCTCTGGCCAGCTCGGATCGCTGAGGTCCACCACCAGCAGCAGGCCGTCCGCAGAGAGAGTCTCTTCCAGGGTGGAGCGGAAGGCCTCGATCAGCGCCGGCGGCAGTTCCCGGATGAAGCCCACCGTGTCTGTGAGCAACAGGCTTTCGCGGCTGGGTGCCCCCGCCACGGCCAGATCGATGCGCCGGGTGGTGGGATCGAGGGTTGCGAACAGCTTGTTTTCCGCCAGCACGGCCGTGCGCCCCTCGCCCTTGCCCAGGGCATTGAGCAACGAGCTCTTGCCGGCATTGGTGTAGCCCACCAGCGCCAGCCGGCGCTGGCCGCTGCGGCCCTGGCGCAGCCGTTCCCGGTGGGCGGCCAGCTGCTGGCCATCCCGCTGCAGCCGCTCGATCCGCCGGGCGATGGCCCGGCGATCCTTCTCCAGCTGGGTTTCCCCGGGCCCCCGGGTGCCGATGCCGCCGCCCTGGCGGGAGAGGCTGCGGCCCCGGCCCAGCAGCCGCGGCAGGCGGTAGCGCAGCTGGGCCAGTTCCACCTGCAGCCGGCCGGCGGCGCTGGCGGCCCGCTGGGCAAAGATGTCCAGAATCAGCTCGCTGCGGTCGCTCACCGGCAGGTCCAGCAGGCGCTCCAGGTTGCGTCCCTGCACCGGTGTCAGTTCCCGGTCGGTCACCACCAGGGTGGCGCCCACACGGCGGGCCTCCAGCGCCGCTTCGGCAAGCTTGCCTTCCCCCCAGATCGTCTGGGGAGCGGGCTGGCTGCGGCGCTGTTCCACCATCCCCACGGGGGTGGCTCCCGCACTGCGCACCAGCCCCTCCAGCTCGGCGATCTGGCGCTGGGCCTCGGCCCGATCGGCCGGGGAGAGGGCCAGCAGCAGCACCCGCTCTCCGCCTGGACCGGTTGTCGGGGTGGCCAGTGGTGGCGCCCCGGCGTCGGCCAGGGGCGGCTGCTCGCAGAGTTGGTTCAGGTCGCCGCGCTCCGCCGTCACCCAGGCGGGCTGGACCTCGCCCGGTGCGGAACGGCGGCAAGGAGCCAGCAGCAGGGCAGACCAGGCACCGCTGCTCTCGGGCCGATCGCGGAAACGGAGCCAGAGACAGGGATTCAGATCCAGCCCCACCACCCCCTCCAGCAGGGGCGGTTCCAGGTGTTTGCTGCGGCCGCAGCAGGTGATCAGGCGCAGTCCGCTGCCCTGGCGGCGCGGTGAGCCCGGCAGCGCGTCCAGCAACCGCCCGGACTGCTCCAGGGGGCCCACCCACAGCAGCCGGCTCAGGCCCCGGCCATCCACCACCAGGGTGAGGGGCAGCTCCAATTCCCGGCTCAGCTCGGCCAGCCGCTGCAGGGAGAGCCACTCGGCCACGGCGGTTTCCGGATGGCGGCGGTGGCAGAGCCGCTCCAGCCGTCGCCGCTGGGCTGGCCGCAGGCCGTCCGTCCGTCCGGAGAGCGCCCCCTGTTTCAAGGGCGGCGCACCTGGATGCAGGGCAGGCCGGCGGCAGCGGCGCCGGCCACGTCTTCGGCGCTGTCGCCCACATGCCACACCTGGTGTGCATCCAGCTCCAGCAGCTCGAGGGCGAAGCGGAATGGGGCCGGGTCGGGCTTGGCGGCGCCGGCGCTGCTGGACACCACCACCGCGCTCAACCAGCGGGCAAGCCCCAGTTGCTCCAGCAGGCCGGGCAGGCGGCTGTCGAAGTTGCTCACCACCGCCAGCTTCAGGCCCCGTTCATGCCAGTGCGGCAGCAGGCAGGCAACATCGGCATACACCTGCCAGGCTGCGGCATCGGCGTAGAGGTTGAAGAGGGCCTCGCCCAGGGGGTCGGGCAGGCTCTCTGCGCCGGCCGCTGCCAGGCTGCTGCGGATGCGCTCGCTCCACCAGGCCAGCTCGGCCTGGTGCAGCTCCGCGCCGGCAAGCCCCGGAAAAGCCAGGGGCGGGGCCTGGCCGTAGGCCTCTCGGAAGCCCTGCTCGATCCGCTGGGGATCGAGGCTGAGCCCGTGGGCCTCAGCCAGGCGGGCATAGGTTCGGCCCACCGGTTCCCGCAGGCCGATCAGGGTGCCCATGGCATCGAGCAGCAGTCCCTGGGGCGCTGGCAGCTGGTCGGCCATCACCAGTCGGCCAGCCAACCTGCCGCCACCCGCAGCTGGTGGGAGCGGCCCGGCAGGCGGGTGAGGTAGGCCAGGCGCCGCAGCTGGAAGGCGGCGGCGCCGGCGAGGGTGAGGCCACTGCCCACCAGCGTGGCTTCGCCGCGGCCGAGGCTGAGCATTTCACCCAGATCGTTGAAGCGGAACGCCTGCAACGGGCCCTGCCGGCGGGCCTGGATCAGGTTGGCGGCCAGGCAGGTGGCCTGCTGGAAGGCCACCTGGGCGGTGGCGGGCCAGGGGCAGGGGGCATCACCGCTACCCGCGCCCTCGCCTGAGCCGGTGCCGCCGTGCAGGGCGGCGATGTCGCCCAGGGCGAAGATCCGGGGCTGGCCGATCAGCTGCAGATGCTCATTCACCGCCAGCCGACCGCTGGGGTCCAGCAGGGGGGGCGGCTGGATCGTCGGGGGTGTGAAGGCCAGGCCGGCGGTCCACACCACGGCGGCCACCGTCAGCTGCTCTTCGCCGGCGCTGCCCTGCAGGCGGATCTGCTCGCTGCCCACCTCCAGCACCCGGCAGTTGCAGCGCAGGCGCACATCCCGCCGCTGCAGGGCACGGCTGGCCTGTTCCCGGTTGAAGGCTCGGGCCTGGGAAAGGGCCATCGGGCCCTGTTCGATCAGCTCCACCACCGCAGCGCCCGCCAGCATGTCGGCCAGCTTGCAGGCCAGTTCCACGCCGCTGGGACCGGCCCCCACGATCGCCAGGCGCTGGAGGGGCTGGCGCCGCTGGCGCAGCTGCTCCACCAGGGCCTGGAGCCGTTCCACGTCCGCCAGGCTGCGGAAGCCGATGGCGTGTTCGCTCACCCCGGGGATGCCGAAGCTCTGCAGACGCGCTCCCGTGGCCAGCACCAGCTGGCTGTAGGGGAGCTGGCGCCCGGAGGCGGTGTGCAGGAGCCGGTTGCGGCTGTCGATCTCCACCACCGCATCCCGCAGCCAGGCGATGCCGCTGCCGGCCAGCAGTGTGTCGTAGCGGGGGGCGATCTCCCAGCGGCGCAGTTCGCCGCTCAGCAGCTCATAGAGCAGGGGCAGAAACAGAAATTCCGCATGGGGCTCGATCAGCAGCAGGGGCGGGTGCTGCCGCTGTTCGGCCAGGGCCAGGGCGCTGTAGAGCCCACCGAATCCGCCACCCACGATGGCGATCGGCGCGGTGAGCTCACTGGTGCTCTCCGGGCCCGATGGAACACTGCTCATAGGCTCAGTGGGCCCGTGGCTGGGCAGGAACCGGTGCAGGTCATGGCCGCCGCGTACCCATTCGCCGACCCGACCCTAACCAGGGATGGGGATGGGGGGCGATGATGGCCCGATGGTGAGTGCTCCAGCCCAGCTCCTGCCTGCCGATACCACGGGCAGGCCCCTGGATCCTGTCCAGGCCCGTGCCCTGCTCGGCTCGATGGGGGCCGCCGACCGGCTGCGCTGGGCGCTGGACACCTTCGGCAACGGACTGGTGATCACCACCAGCTTCGGCATCCAGTCGGCCGTGCTCCTGCACCTGGTGAGCCAGCTGATGGCGGAGCGGGACTGCACCATCCCGGTGGTGTGGGTGGACACGGGCTACCTCCCCCCCGAGACCTACCGCTACGCCCAGCAGCTCAGCCAGCGGCTCGGCCTGGCCCCCCACGTGGCCCAGGCCGAGCTGAGCCCGGCGCGGATGGAGGCCATCCATGGTCGGCTGTGGGAAACCGGCGAGGTGGAGGACCTCGAGTTCTACCACCGCCTGCGCAAGGTGGAGCCCCTCGACCGCGCCCTCAGGGTCCTGGCTGCCACCTGCTGGGCCAGTGGCGTGCGCGACAACCAGACCGACCATCGCCGCTCGATGACGGTGCTCGACCCGGTGCGCCAGCGCTGGTCGCTGCGGCCCCTGCTCTCCTGGAGCAACCGCGACGTGTACTACTACATGCAGGAGCACGATCTGCCCCAGCATCCCCTGTTCGAGCAGGGCTACTCCACCGTCGGCGACTGGCACTCGAGTGCGCCCGACGATGGCTCGGTGTCTGGCCGGGCCACCCGTTTCGGGGGGCTCAAGCAGGAGTGCGGCATCCATCTGCCCGGGCTGATGGGTGAGGGAATCTGAGGCCGCCACTGGGCGTGATCCCTGCTGGCTTTTGATCGGCAACAGCCGCTGGCACTGGGCCTGCGGTCGGGCAGACGATCTCAGTTGCTGGAGTGTGGCCCCCGGCCTGGGCCCCACCGACGGGGGCGGGGCTTGCGGCCGCCTGCGCGCCTGGGCCGCCGTCGGGCCGGTGCCCCCCGGGGCCGGGCTGGATCCGGGCGGGCGGCTGGGCCTGGAGCACATTCCCCTGCTCCAGGCCCCCCCCTGGCTGGGGGTCGACCGGGCCCTGGTGGGCTGGCGGGCCTGGCGGCTCAGTGGCTCGCCGGTGCTGGTGGCCGACGCCGGCACGGCCCTCAGCCTCACCCTGGTGGATGGTGGTGGCGCTTTCCAGGGGGGACGGATTCAGGCCGGCCGGGCGCTGCAGCTGCGGGCCCTGGCCAGCCACACCGAGTTGCTGCCGCTGCCGCTGCCCTCCGCGGGGGACGATCCCCCACCCTGGCCCCGGCAGACGGCCGCTGCCATGGAGCGGGGGGTGCAAGCGGGCCTGGTGGCAGCCGTGGCCGAGGCCTGGCGGGAGCTGCGCCAGATCGAGCCCCGCTGTCGCCTGTGGATCACCGGCGGAGACGGGGCCTGGCTGGCGGCCGCGCTTGGGCAGCCCTGCCACCCCAACCTGGCCCTGGAAGCCCTGGCTGAACTGGGGGCTCCCTTCAGGCCGGGCTCTGCAGCTTGAGGTCGGCCAGGATCGTGTCGGCCATGGTCTCCGCCTTCACCTTCGTATAGATCAGCTCCAGATTCCCCTCCGGATCCACCACGAAGGTGTGGCGCATCATGCCCATGTACTCCTTCCCCATGAACTTCTTGAGGCCATAGCTCTCGTAGGCCGTGGCCACCGGGCAGGGCTCGGCGTCGGTGAGCAGGGTGAAGGGCAGGCTGTACTTGGCGATGAACTTGCCGTGGCTGGCCGCGCTGTCCTTGCTGATGCCCAGCACCTTGATGCCGTGCTGTTCAAAGGCTGCCCACTGATCGCGGAAGTTGCAGGCCTCCTTGGTGCAGCCGGGGGTGTCATCCTTCGGGTAGAAATAAATCACCACCCGCTGCCCCCGCAGCGCCGCCAGGCCCACGGCGTTGCCGTCCTGATCCGGAAGGGTGAAATCCGGGGCCGGTGAACCGATCTCCAGAGCCATTGTCGCAGCGCGTAGAGGGGGCTGAAGCCTATCCGCATCAGCCCGGACCCGTGGTGCGCCCACCTGCCGGCCCCCTGCTCTGGCTGGGGATCCTTGATCCCGGGGAGCCCATGCCCGAGGACGCCATCTCCGCGGAGGAGTGGCGCTGGAGCCTGGAGCTGGCGCCGGCTCGGCGGCGGCAATATGGCGCCAGCCGAGCCCGGCTGCGGGCCTGGCTCGCCGAGCTCTGGCAGTGCCACCCACTGGCGGTGCCGCTGTACAGCCCCCCCGGCGTGCCCCCCCGGCTGCTGTACGACCAGGCCTTCATCAGCCTCAGCCATAGCGGGGAGGGTCTGCTGCTGGCGCTCTCGCCCCAGCCGATCGGCGTGGATCTGGAGGCCGCGGCCCGCCCCCTGGCCGCCGACGCCCTGATGCGGCGCTTCTTTCCCCCTGCTGAGGTGAGCCAGCTCCTGGGTCTGCAGGGGGAGTGCCGGCGTGAGGCGGTGCTCACCAGCTGGCTGCTCAAGGAGGCGGCCGTGAAGTGGCGGCGCAGCAGCCTGGGGGCTGAGCTCAGCGAGTGGCAACTCGACCACCACACCGGCCAGCTGCGCCAGCTGCGGCTGGGGCTGGAGCCGGAGGGGCGCAGCGGTTGGCGGGGATGCTGGGGCTGGGCTGCGGTGGGGGCCGGCGTCGCCCGCGCGACCTGGGCCCAGGCGGCAGCCTCCTGCTGAGGGGGCAACGGTCAGCGGCGGGCGATCAGCCGGGTGTGTTCGATCTCCTGGGGCAGAACCTGGCCCCTGGTCTGGCGCAGCAGGGTCGCCAGCTGCTCCTGTTGGTCGGTCCCGAGGCCAGCGAGCTGGGTTCGGTAGGCGCTGTCCGGCGCCAGCCAGCGCTCCAGCACCGCCTCGCTGATCTCCAGGCTGAGGGCTTCGCTCCAGCTCTCCTCGCTGAAGACCCAGCCCTTGAGTTCGGCGGCCCGCTGCCAGAGTCGGAGCTGGTTGAGGGGGGCGGCCAGGCCGCTGGCCTCAGCCCGGGCAGCTGCCTGCAGCAGGATGCCTGCAGCAGGTGGGGTGGCGATCGGCCCGCCCTGGTGCAGCAGGCCGCCGGCCGGGCCCAGCCGTGGCGTGCTGAACAGCAGCCGGCACTGGCCGCCGTGGGCGAGCAACTCGGCCAGGCAGGTCCAGCTCCGCTCCAGCACCTGGGGCGGTTGCCCCCGCCAGGGCTGGCGGGCGGCGATCCACTCGAAGCGCTGGTCGCCGCAGGCACCGAGCAGTTGCTCGGGCTGGCCGGGGTCGATCACCACGATCCGGGGGCGGCGCAGGCTGTCCAGCACCTGCAGCTGGGCTTCCAGCCGCTCGGCGGTGGGGCTGTCGGCCACCGCGATTACCACGCCGCCCTCGGGAGTGGCCTGTAGGGGATCGAGGGCCCACAGCAGCGACTGGGCCTCCAGCAGCAGCACCCGGTCGTGTCGCCGCCAGTCGGCTCCCTGCCAGAACCGCTGGCGCAGCTGGTCGAGCCGGGCCCCTTCCGCCCCGGCCTGGCGCCGCAGCCAGCGCTCCAGCTGGGGGTCGTCCGGCCCGCTGGTGAGCCAGTCGTGCCCGCCCAGGTCGCCCTCGGCGGCGGCGGCCAGCTGGGCCGCCCGGCGCTGGTGCAGCCGCTGCCGCTGTTCCCCTTCCCAGCCTTGGCCTCCAGGCTGCCAGAACACCTCCCCCTGCAAGCTGCGGGGCAGGTACTGCTGGGCCACCCAGTGCTCGGCATAGGCATGGGGGTAGCGGTAGCCCACCCCGTCGCCGAACAGCTGGCCGTCACGGTTGGCGTCGCGCAGGTGCGACGGCACCTCCTGGCGGGCCGTGGCGCGCACGCTCTTCAGGGCATCGAAGAAGGCGAGCGTGCTGTTGCTCTTCTCGGTGGCGGCCAGATACAGCGCCGCCTGGGCCAGGGGGTACAGCCCCTCCGGCAGCCCCACCCGCTCGAAGGCCGCGGCGCAGGCCTCCACCACCACCACCGCTTGGGGGTCGGCCAGGCCGATGTCCTCGCCGGCGGCGATCAGCATGCGGCGGAAGATGAAGCGAGGGTTCTCGCCCGCTTCCACCATCCGCGCCAGCCAGAACAGGGCCGCATCGGGGTCACTGCCGCGCAGCGACTTGATGAAAGCGCTGATCGTGTCGAAGTGGGCGTCGCCCTGCTTGTCGTAGAGCACGGCCCGCTGCTGGATCGACTCCTCGGCGGTGGCCAGATCGATGGTGATCCCGCCGTCGTCACCCGGCTCCGTTGTTTCCACGGCCAGCTCCAGGGCATTGAGCAGGCTGCGGGCATCGCCGCCGGCCACATCCACCAGGTGATCGGCCGCCTCGGGGGAGATCGTGATCGCCCGATCGCCGTAGCCGCGCTCGGGGTCGGCCAGCGCCCGCCGCAGCAGCTGGTGCAGGTGGGGCGGCTCCAGGGGCTGGAGCCGGAACAGGCGTGAGCGGCTCACCAGGGCCTTGTTCACCTCGAAGGTGGGGTTCTCGGTGGTGGCGCCGATCAGGGTGAGGGTGCCGTTCTCCACCCAGGGCAGCAGGGCGTCCTGCTGGGCGGCGTTGAAGCGGTGCACCTCATCGATGAACAGGATCGTGCGCAGGCCGTGGCGCTCCAGGCGCTGCTGGGCAGCCTCCACCTCGGCACGCAGGTCCTTCACACCGGCCAGCACGGCATTGAGGCTGCTGAAGTGGGCCCGGGTGCAGCCGGCGATGATCCGGGCCAGGGTGGTCTTGCCCACCCCCGGCGGGCCGTGCAGGATCAGGTTGCCCACCCGGTCGGCGGCGATGGCGCGCCGCAGCAGCC
>JBBASN010000076.1:0-12789 GCA_040399225.1 Prochlorococcaceae cyanobacterium
GAATCGAACTCGTCCGCCACCCGCAGCACGGTCTGTTTGGTGTCGCCCTGGCGGATGATCGTGTTCACCTCGCTGGGGTCGAGGCCGAGGCGGGCCACGGCGGCCGCCATGATGCCGGCGGCTTTCTGCCAGTGCTCCTGCACATCTTCCCCGCCCTGTTCGGGCACCACGTGCAGGAGGTTGACGCGAGCCTGGCGCACCACGGGGATGTCGCGCAGCATGCGCACCATCTCTTCCACGTGGCCCTTGCCGGAGTCAGCGATCAGAACGTTGCGGAACACGGAACCAACACCTGTCTCCACGGCAGCCTATGGCTGCTCACCGAACGCCCAGCCCTGAACCATGCAGACCGTGATGGAGTGTGGCCAATGGACGCTGCGCCGCAGGGTGCTGCCCCAGCACACCGACCATGCCGGGGTGATGTGGCATGGGGCCTATCTGGCCTGGCTGGAGGAGGGAAGGGTGGAGGCGCTGGCCGGGGTTGGCCTGGCCTATGGGGATCTCTCGGGTCGTGGCCTGGAGCTGCCGGTGGTGGCGATGACGATCCAGTACCTGCAGCCGCTTCGGCATGGGGATCTGGTGGATGTGGTGAGTCAGGTGCTGCCGCGAAGGGGGCTGAAACTCACCTGGCACAGTCGTTTTCTCAGCGCTGCAGAGGGGCTGGCGGCCGAGGCCAGGGTGGACCTGGTGCTGGTGGACCGCCATGCCCAGCCATTGGCGGCGGGGGCTGGCGGACAGGTCTTCCGGCTGCGGCGGCGCTGGCCGGACGACCTGGCGGCCGCCGCGACCGCCCTGGCCCGTGGACAGAGCTAATCTCAGTACAGATGTACTGATGCTATGAGTCGGAAGGCGGTCGCTGGCGTTGCTGCCAGTGGCGTGCGGTTTAATCCTGCTGAGGTTCTGGAGGCCGGTGGCGACAGGCGGGACGGGGGTCTTGCCTTGGCAGCCGCCGGGGCAGGGAAGGGCCTGCCGGTTGGGTCGTGCAGGCGGGGATGGGGGTATGAGCGGCGGCTCTGGTGGTTGCTCTGGTCGGCCTGCCCTGGCCTCGGTTGGGTGAGTCTGGTGGCCATCGAGGCCCACTTCGGCGGCCTGGCAGAGGCCTGGCTTGCCCCCGTGGATCGCTTTCCCCGCCTCGCGGGAGTGGCAACCGACTGGCGTCGGCGGCTGGAGCACTTTCGCCAGCACTGGGGGGAGAGGCCGCTGGAACGGTGGTCGGCCCAGGTTCAGGGGGGCAGGACGGTGCTGTTGCCTGGAGATCCCGCCTCCCCGCAGGCCCTGCGCGAACTCTCCCGGCCCCCCCTCGGGCTGTATTGGCGGGGCTGTGGATCCCTGTGGCCGCTGCTCGCCCGTCGGCAGGCCGTGGCGGTGGTGGGCACCCGGCGGCCCTCCCGGGCTGGGCTGGCCATGGCCGAGGACCTGGGGCGGGCCCTCGCCCAGGCTGGATGGCCGGTGGTGAGCGGCCTGGCCGATGGCATCGACGCGGCCTGTCATCGCGGCTGTCTGCAGGCGGAGGGGCGTCCTGTGGCAGTGCTCGGCACCCCCCTGGAGAGGGTGTATCCAAGCCACCACCGCAACCTGCAGGCCCAGGTGGGTCGGCGGGGCCTGTTGATCAGCGAACAGCCTCCCCGCTCATCGGTGTGTGCCGGTCATTTCGCGGCCCGCAATCGGCTGCAGGTGGCGCTGGCCAGTGCGGTGGTTCTGGTGGAATGCCCGGACCGGAGTGGGGCCCTGCACTCGGCCCAACTGGCCTGGCGGCAGCAGTTGCCGCTCTGGGTGGTGCCGGGGGATGCCGCTCGGCTCTCGGCCCGGGGCAGCAATCGCTGGCTGGGCCGGGGGGCCACCCTGCTGTTGGAGCCCTCGGATCTGATCCGTCAGCTGGGGGTGGGGCCCCTCGGATCCCGGCCCGTGGCCGTGCGCTCACCACAGGGGGCTGGGACAAGGGATTCGCTGGATCCGGAGTTGTTACACGCCCTGGCCGATGGCGCATCGCTGGAGCAGCTCTGTCTTGCGCTGGCGCAACCAGCAGCCGTTCTCGCGTCCCGGCTGCTGGCCCTGGAGCTGGCCGGTGTGGTGCAGTCCGAACCTGGACTGCACTGGCGTCCCCGTTCAGTGGATTGACCCGTTCACCGGATTGAATGGACGGGATTGGTTCAACGCTTTGCCCTGGCGCTCCACACCAGCTCCACGCCAGCCACAAGGGCAGGCCGGGTCAGTCCTGGTGCAGCCTGTGGAGGTTGACTTGGCTGCCGGTGAGCTGCTGGCCTGGCGCCGCCAGCAGCTCATGGAAGGGGGGAGGCCAGAGGAGCTCGACTGGCTGCTGGAGCTGGTGGCCGGCGTGGACTGGGCCACGCTGCAGCGTCTGCGCCTTGATCCCCGCCGAAGAGTGCGGATGCGCGCCTCGCTCGGCCAGCTGGCCGTCCTGTGGACGTCCCATATGGAGACTGCCCAGCCGCTGCAGTACCTGGCGGGTGTGTGTCCCTGGCGGGATCTGAACCTGACGGTGGCACCGGGTGTGCTGATTCCGCGCCCGGAAACCGAGCTGCTGGTGGAGCTGGCCCAGGCTCACTGGCTCGAGGCCTCTCCACCGCTCTGGGCCGACCTCGGCACGGGCTCGGCCTGCCTTGCCGTTGCCCTGGCCCGGCTCTGGCCCGAGGGGGAGGGCCTGGCGGTGGATTGCAGCCCCCAGGCGCTTCAGCAAGCGGAGCGGAATCTGCGCGGCCAGGGTGTGCAGGAGCGGGTGCGCCTGCTGGCCGGCAGCTGGTGGGAGCCGCTCCGCCCCTGGTGGGGGAGGCTGAACCTGGTGGTCGCCAACCCTCCCTATATCCCCACTGCCGTGTGGGACCAACTGGAGCCGGTCGTACGGGATCATGAACCGCGCATCGCTCTCGATGGCGGCATTGATGGTCTGAAAGCCATCCGGGCCATTGCGGTTGGCGCCAGCAAGGCCCTGGCACCCGGGGGCTGGCTGTTGCTGGAGCATCACCATGATCAGAGTGATGCTGTTCTCTCCCAGCTGCGCGAGGGGGGCCTGGGCCCCGTCACAGCCCATTGCGATCTGGAGGGCATCCGGCGTTTCGCCGTGGCTCGCCGTGGCCCTGCTGCTTCCGCTCCCCTCAGCGCACCATGACCCAAGCCCCACCCCCCGAGGCCCTGCCAGCGGCGCTGCTGGCCGAGCGTCTCCGCGCAGGGGCGGTGGCCCTGATGCCCACCGACACCCTGCCGGCTCTGGCCGCAATCCCGGCGTTCGCCAGCCGGATCTGGGAGCTCAAGCAGCGCCCCCTCGACAAGCCCCTGATCCTGATGGGTGCGGATCTGCCCCAGCTCCAGGCCGTGGTTGGCGTTCCCTGGCGCCCGGAATGGTCGGCGATGGCCGCCCAGGGCTGGCCAGGCCCCCTCACCCTGGTGCTGCCGGCCAAGGGCAGCCTCATCGATCAGCTGCATCCGGGAGGGTGCAGTCTTGGTCTGCGCATTCCCGCCTGTGCCGAGACCCGGGAGCTGCTGGGCCAGAGCGGGGTTCTGGCCACCACCAGCGCCAACCCCTCCGGCGTGGCGGCGGCCCGCGATGCGGAGGCCGCGTGCCGTTTCTTCCCGGGGCTGCCCCTGCTGGCGCCCATTCCCTGGCCGGCCGCTTCCGGTCTGGCCAGCACAGTATTGGCCTGGCAGGGGGGGGAGGACGGCGCGGCGGACAGGGCAGGTTGGCGGGTGCTCCGCCAGGGTGCTTTCGTGCTTCCTGATCGTCTCCCCTGAACAGCTCATGGCTGCGCTGGTGCTGGTGCTGCTGGTCACCATGGCGATCTATGCCTGGATCGCCTCCCCCTTGATCATCGGCGGCACGGTGGTGCTCAAGGCCCTGTGGCTGGCGTGGCTGCCGCTGCTGCTGCTGGGGTGGCTGCTGGCCGGCCAGGATGATTCCTAGGCTTAACCATCCCATCACGTTGGGCATGGTGCGCTGGCGGCGGATCGCGATGGCTGCGCTGCTCCTGGCCCAAGGGCTGGGGGTGCTGCCGGCGGAAGGGTTCTCCCCTGCCAGCGTCCGCGCCCAAGGACAGCCCCAGCCCTCTTCTCCGGCACCCACAGCAGCGAGACCCCGCACGGAACTGCGGGGTGTGTGGCTCACTGCCAACGACATGCCGGTGCTGCGCGATCGCGAGCGCATGCAGCAGATGGTGGCCCAGCTCGCCCGGCTCAACTTCAACACCCTCTACCCGGTGGTGTGGAACGGCGGCATCACCTACTACCCCAGCGAGGTGGTGCAGGGGCGGGGGCTGCAGGATTTCACCTTTCGTGGCCTCCAGGGCCAGGATGTGATCGGGGAGCTGATTGCCGAGGGCCGTCGCCAGGGGCTGCTGGTGATTCCCTGGTTTGAATTCGGCTTTATGGCGGCTCCTGGCTCTGAGCTGGCCCGTCGTCACAGCGCCTGGCTCACCAGCAAGCAGGACGGCACGCTCACGTCAATCAGCGCTGCGGGAGAGGTGAAGTGGCTGAATCCCTTCCGTCCTGAGGTTCAGCAGCTGATCACCGATCTGGTGCTGGAGGTGGTGGGCAAGTACGGAGCGGATGGCATCCAGTTCGATGACCACACCACCTTGCCCAGAGAGTTCGGCTACGACCCCTTCACCGTGGCGCTCTACCGCAGGGAAACGGGCCGCAACCCTCCCTCCAACCCTGCCGATCCGGCCTGGGTGAAGTGGCGGGCTGACAAGATCACCGCCTTCATGGATCGGCTCAGCAAGGCGGTGCGTGCCCGGCGTCCCGGGGCGATAGTGTCCATTTCCCCCAACTACTACGACTTCGCCTACAAGCTCCAGCTCCAGGACTGGCGAGCCTGGGTGCGTCAGGGCATCGCCGATGAGCTGCTGGTGCAGATCTACAGGCCGGATCTGGAGAGCTTCACCCCGCACATGTGGCGGCCTGAGGTGCAGGAAGCGCGTCAGCGCATCCCCACGGCGATGGCGATCCTCAGTGGCCAGCGCAACAGGCCCACCCCCGCCCAGCTGATGCAGCAGAAGGTGCTTGCCAGCCGGCAGGCTGGCCTTGGCGTGGCCTTCTTCTATCTGGAGTCGCTCTGGAATCTGGGGCCTGAGCCCGCCGAGCAACGGCAGGCCACGCTGGCTGGGTTGTTTGCTGTCCCTGCAGCCAGGCTTGGCGCGGGGGGGGCTGCCGCGTTGCCGCCAGCCACACAAACCACCACCCAGCCCCTGCCACCGGCCTCATCCACGCTTCCTCAGCTAGGGCTGCCGGTGGCTCCCCCACCGCCTCCAGTACCGCTCCGGCCCTGGCCTGGATCGTTGCCCCCCAGCCCCTGAAGGCCATCCAGACCCTGAAGGTAATCCGTTGAAAGCCGGCTAACGGATTTGAACCGATGGCCTTCGCTTTACAAAAGCGCTGCTCTACCGCTGAGCTAAGCCGGCCCGGGCAGTGCCCTCAGCGGAGCTTATCGCCCCAGGGGTGAGCGCCAGCGACCAGAGCAGTAGCTCGGTGCGGTTGCCGCAGCCGGTCTTGGCCAGCAGGGTGGAGATGTGACTCTCCACCGTGCGTGGACTCACCACCAGCACGCCAGCAATCCCACGGTTGCTCAGCCCTCTGCGCAAGGCCCCCAGCACGCGGGCTTCGGCTGGGGTGATCGGCTCAGGATGATCGACGGTTGGCATGGCGTACACCGGAGGTCCCCCACAGGGTTGCCACCTTGCAGGTATAGCGGGTCACACCTCCAGGGGATCCGCGGCGGTGGCGGGGGCAGGTTCAACGATCTGCCGCGTGCGCCGGATCGGCAGGTTGGCCACCAGGGCCGTGACCCGGTCTTCCGTGGCCAGGCTCACATCCCCCTCCTCCAGATCGATTTCCACATAGCGGCTCACCACCTCCAGAATCTCCCGGCGCATCTGCTCCAGCAGCTCGGGGTTGAGATCGCTGCGGTCATGGGCCAGCACCAGCTGCAGCCGCTGCCTGGCGGTGCCGGCACTGTTGGCTTGCCGGCCCAGGAGCTTGTTGATCACGTCACGCAGGGACATCGGCTCAGAAGATCTTGGTGTTCATCAGGCGGCCGATCTTGGCCCGCAGTCCCTGACGTTCCTTGCTGGGGTCGATCAGGGCCACGTCCTCGCCGAGCAGGCGACGAGCCACGTTGGTGTAGGCGCGGGCGGCCGGTGAATGGGTGCCATTCAGGGTGAGGGGCTCACCGCGGTTGGTGCTCACGATCACCTGTTCATCTTCAAGCACCAGCCCGAGCAGGGGCAGGGCCAGGATGTCGGTGACGTCATCAACCGCCAGCATCTCCTGGTTGGCCATCATCCGCGGCCGCACACGGTTGAGCACCAGCTGGATCGGCTTCACGCCCTCGCTGTTGAGCAGGCCGATCACCCGGTCGGCATCACGAACGGCGGACACTTCCGGGGTGGTGACCACGATGGCCTCGCTGGCGGCCGCCATGGCGTTGCGGAACCCCCCCTCGATGCCAGCAGGTGCGTCGATCAGCACGTAGTCGAAGTGTTCGCCCACCATCTGGGCGATCTTCTGCATGTCCTCGGGGGTGAGCCACTCGAGCATGCGGGGGTTGCCTGCCGGCAGCAGGGCCAGGTTTGGCTCCTGCTTGTGCTTCACCAGGGCCTGCTCGAGCCGGCAACTGCCGGCCAGCACCTCCTGGGCGGTGAACACGATGCGGTTCTCGAGCCCCAGCAGCAGGTCGAGGTTGCGCAGGCCGAAGTCGGCATCGAGCACTGCTGTGCGGGCACCCTGCCTGGCCAGGGCGATGCCCAGGTTGGCGGTGAGGGTGGTTTTCCCCACACCTCCCTTGCCCGAGCAGATCAGGATGAAGCGAGTGGACGCGGCTGTCACGGCTTGGCCTGGTGTGGCAGCAGGTTAAAGCCATGCAGCCAATGGAAAGTCAGGTAGCGTGCCGCCCTGGCTGCTGACACGCCGTGCGCCACACCCACCAACGTCTGCTGGTGATGCCCGAGGACGGGGGGCAAGCGGTTGTCGATCTGATCGCATCCACCCGCCAGCAGCTCCTGCTCAAGCAGTTCAAGCTGGAGAGCCCCGCCGTTCTCGACGCCCTTCTTGACGCTCACCGCCGAGGCGTTGAGGTGCGGGCGATGCTCAATCCCCACACCTCAGGTGGCGATCGCTGGAATGACGCCGCCTTCAGCCAGCTGGAGGCGGCTGGCATCGCGGTGAGCTGGACCAGTGATGCCTTCCCCGTGACCCATGAGAAGTCGATGGTGCTTGATCGGGAATCGGCCCTGATCTCCACCTTCAATCTGTCCGATAAATACTTCACCCAGACCCGGGATTACGGCGTTCTTACCCATGCGCCTGCCGTGGTGGCCGAGGTGATCGCCGGTTTTGAAGCCGATTGGAACCGTCAGCCATTCAAGCCCGATCTGGAGGTGGGCCTGGTGTGGAGCAATCAGCACAGCCGCGGCCAGCTGGCACGCATCATCGACATGGCCAGACGAAGCCTTTGGATTCAGCATCCCAAGTTCGTAGATGCGGTGATTCTGGAGCGCATCATTGCGGCTCGCGAACGCGGCGTGAAGGTGCATTTCCTCTGCGGAGGTAAGCATGGGATTTCTGATTGGGATATCTATGACACCTTCTCTTCGCTGCGAATTATGGAGAGGTTTGGGGTGAAAGTGCGGCGGCAAAAGCATCTCAAGCTCCATGCTAAACTGGTGCTGGTGGATGACCACTACGCCCAGACGGGTTCGATGAACATCGATCGAAGTGCCTTCGATGTGCGGCGGGAACTAGGCATCGAGTCCGATGCGCCGGATGTGGTGGAGCGGTTGCGCCAGACCTTTGAATCCGACTGGGATCAGGCGAGCCTTTACCACGCTCCGGATCCTCTCGATCCCAGTCAGCATGAGGCGGGCGAGTTGCCGCCGGATCCGCACTTCGTGCATGACTGACCCGTTTTTGCCCGGCTCCACCTCGGCGGGCGAAGGCCTTGCCCCCAGGCCTGGGCTGGCAGCACTGTTCATCGGCATGCTCCAGGTGGCTCTCTCCGCTTTTGGCGGCGGCCTGTCCGCCTGGAGTCAGCGGATTGTGGTGGAGCAGCGCCGCTGGATGACCAACGAACAGTTCCTCACCGGACTCACGGTGGCGCGGCTGTTCCCGGGGCCGAATCAGATCAACATGGCCGTGTACATCGGTGCTGAATTCCGGGGGCTGCCGGGGGCCCTGGCGGCGATGGCCGGCATGCTGCTGGTGCCCTTCAGCCTGTTGATGGCCCTGGGGTTTCTCTATTTCCAGGTGCATGAGCTGCCCGCCGTCGACCGGGTGCTGGCCGGCGTGGTCGCGGCGGCCGCCGGCATGGCCCTGTCGATGGGATTCAAGATCCTCGATCAATACTGGAAGGATCCGGTGGCGCTGGTTCTGGCGGGGGCTGTGCTGCTCGCGCTCAGCGTGTTTCACGCCAGGTTGGTGCCGGTGGTTCTGATCAGTGGGCCCCTGGCCATGGCCTGGTACTGGCCCCGGCCGTCCAGGAGAGCATCCTGATGCCGGCGGTCTGGATTGCTGCGGCCTGCACGCCGGCGTCGATCTCCGATCTCTCCCGGCTGCTGCAGGTGATCGGCCAGTTTCTTTCCCTTTCCCTGTTCTCGCTGGGTGGGGGCAACACGCTGTTGGCCGAGTACCACCACCTGGCGGTGGATCAGTACTGCTGGCTCAGCGCTCGCCAGTTCGCCGACCTCTACGCCCTGGCAGAGGCCGCACCGGGGCCCAGTTCGATGATTGTGGGTCTGCTCGGTCTGGGTGCTGCCTGGCGCGAAGGTCCGGGCTGGGCCCTGTTGAGTGCCTTCGCGGCGGAGCTGGCCATCCTCCTGCCCTCCACCCTGGTGATGGTGCTGGCCTGCCTGAGCTGGAAACGGCTGGACCAGTCGCCACTGCGCGTGGCGTTTGAGCGGGCCATGGGCCCCATCACCCTCGGCATCCTGTTCGCTGTGGGCCTCAAGATCCTGCGCAGCGCCGACACGGATGCCGCGGGCGTGCTGATGTCCTGCCTGGTGTGCGTGCTGATGTTGCGCACCCGGCTCTCGCCCCTCTGGTTCATGGCGGTGGCCGGGGGACTGGGGGCCTTCGGCCTGATCAACCGTTGAGCGGCCAGAGCGGATCCGCCGGGGTGAGCCGGATCATCCCATTCTCCAGGCAGGCCTGCTCCGCCAGGCCGGGCGGCGGCAGATCCTCCGGTCCCCTGGCCACGGCATCGGCGATCCGCAGCTGAAGGGGCCGCAACTGCAGGGCCACGATCCTGGCTGTGCGATCCCCCTGGCTGCCGGCATGGGCCGCACCGCGCAGCCGTCCCCACACCCGCACATCGCCCCCGGCACTCACCCGGGCTCCTGGATTCACATCCCCCAGCACCAGCAGCGAGCCCGCAACCTCCAGGTGATCGCCGGCCCGCAGAGTGCCCTGGTGCACGGTGAGCGCACGGCTGGGTGGCTCCGGCGGGCCCGACGCTGCCCCAGTCCCAGTCCCAGTCCCGGGCAGGGGAGCGCTCGTGGGCAGCCCAAGGGCTGCGGCTGCCGCCCGCGTGAGCGGGTCGGTGGCGCAGAGCCCGGCCAGATTCACGCCCAGGGAGGCCATCCGTTCAGCTACGGCGCGCAGGGCACGCACGTCGAGTCGCCAGCTGCCGCTGGCCAGCCCGAGGGCCTCCGGCAAGTCTCCCTGCGAGAGCAGCTTCGCCTGGTTCAGGCTGCGCTCCACCAGCTGGCAGGCCGGCGTGTCTCCCGGTGGCTCCGGCAGCACCATCCAGCCTGGGGCCCCGTCCCAACTGGCCATGTACAGCTCTGCATCCATGGCTGCCGGCAGCATCAGTCGCTGATCAACTGGCGCAACTTAGGGGCCACTTCCGCCGGGTGGATCAGCCAGGCCCATTCCATCGGCGCGGTCAGGCTCTGCACCAGCGCTGAGCGCTGCTCCAGGGCCTCCAGCCTTTCCCCATCCCACAGGCGCAGGCCGCCCTTGTAGGCGTGGTAGCCCCGACTCTGCCGCTGCTGCAGGCCACAGCTCACCTCGGCGCAGAACCCCTGGGCTTCGGCCAGCCGTCGGGCTTCGGCCAGCAGTTCCAGGCGTCTGCCCGGAGAGAGATGGCTCACGGCCGTGGCCTTGAGCAGCCGGCGTTCCAGCAGGCGCCCGCAGGGATCGGCCAGCTCCGGCGGGCCGCTCTCCCGCCAGCGCTGCAGGTGGTAGCCGGTGCGGATGTCGTCGTTGGCCAGGTAGGTGGGCAGGTCCAGATCCGCGGGTTCCCAGAGCCAGCGCGCCATCACCCCATCGGTCCACACCTGGGCAGGGCCGAGGGCCCGGGCCAGGGCGATGGCCTGGCGCAGCAGCCAGTTGCATACCACGTTCATCCGGTGGTTGTACACGGTGCGGTACATCAGGTTGCGCACCACCAGGTAGTGCTCCACGGCCATCAGCCCCTTGGGATGGATGGCCAGTCCCCCATCCGGAGCGAGGGTGAGGGCCGCCAGGATCCGCTCCAGATCGAGCCGCCCATAGGTGGTGCCCGTGCTGTAGCTGTCGCGCAGCAGGTAGTCGAGCCGGTCGCAGTCCAGCTGGCTGCTCACCAGGGCCTGGATGGCCGGGGTGTCCTTGGCCTGGCCGGTGAGCAGGCCGGCCACGGCCTCCGCGCAGCCAGGCGCAAAGGCCTCAAGGGGCTCCCGCAGGGCCGGGTGCTCCTGGATCAGCCGCGCCGACCACAGTTCATGTTTGAGGCCGAACATCTCCTCGCCTGTGTGGCTGAGGGGGGCATGGCCGAGGTCATGCAGCAGGGCCGCGGCATAGAGCACCCCCCGCTGGGCGGCCAGCTCCGGGTGGTGCCGCTCTAGTTGGCGCAGGGCCTGACGCGCCAGCTCCAGCACCCCCAGGGAGTGGGTGAAGCGGCTCGATTCGGCCCCGTGGAAGGTGAGAAAGGCAGGCCCCAGCTGGCGGATCCGGCGCAACCGCTGGAAGGGTCCGCTGTCGATCAGCGCGATGGCCAGGGCTTCAGCCGGCTCGGCGGTCTCCAGCCGAATCGCCCCATGGAGGGGGTCGTGATAGATCCGTTCCCGCACGGCCTTAGGTCTCCGGTGCTGGATTCGGCCGCGGCAGCCCTGCGGCCAGCAGCTTGGCGCCCTGATCTAGCCAGTCGTCGCCCTCGCCGCCGGGGTTGAGGGGTTCAGGTGCGGTGAGTCTGTGGTCGGGCTCGATGCCCTGGTTCTGAATGTCCCGGCCGCCGGGGGTGAGGTAGCGGGCCACGGTCACGGCCAGCCCGCTGCTGTCGCCTAGTGAGATCAGCGTCTGAATCAGGCCCTTGCCGTAAGTGCGGCTGCCGGCCAGTTCACTGCGGCCGTTGTCCTGCAGGGCGCCGGCCAGAATCTCGCTGGCGCTGGCTGTGCCGCCGTTCACCAGGGTGAGCATCGGTCCATCGAAGAGCTGGCCCGGCCCGGCCTGTTGCGGCGAGCTGAGGCCATCGCGGGCCTCCGTTTCCACGATCGGTTTGGAGTCGAGCAGGGCATCGGCCACGTTCAGCCCCGCGCTCACCAGCCCCCCGGAATTGTTGCGCAGGTCCAGCACCAGGCCCTCGATGCCTTGCCCCTGCAGATCCTGCAGTGCCTCCTTCACCTGCTCGGGCACCGGCTCGGCGAACTGGGTGATGCGCAGATAGCCGAGGGTGTGGCCCTCCACCCGCAGGCGCTTGCTGCGCACCGGCCTGAGGTCCACCTGCCGGCGTTCCAGTTCCAGCTCCCGGGTCTTGCCCTCGGTCTCCAGGATCTCCACCAGAACCGTGCTGCCGCTGGGGCCCCGTAGGGCCGCCGCGGTCTGGTCGAGGCCGAGCTCGCTGGTTGGCTGCCCATTCACCTGCAACACCGGTGAGCCGCTCCTGATCCGGGCCTCGGCGGCGGGCGAGCCATCCAATGGGGCAATCACCACCACCTGCTGGTCGCTGGCCCGCAGCCCGAGTTGCAGGCCCACTCCGCTCACCGTGCCCTGGGTGCTGGCGCGCAGGGCCCCGTATTCCTCGGGACGCAGCAGGCGCGTGTAGGGATCGCCCAGGGGGCTGAGCATGGCTTCAATGGCGTCGTAGGCATCGCCGGAGCTGCGGATCGGCCGCTCCAGGGCCTTCTGGCGCAGCCGCCGCCAGTGCACCTGCTCAAAGCGGGCGGGATCCAGATAGCTCTGGTTCACCAGGCGCCACGCTTCCACCACCAGCTGCTGGGTATCACTGAGGGCCAGGGCGGCGGAAGCGGCACCCCCGCTGAGGGCGAAGGGAGGGGCCAGCACAGCCAGGCTGAGCACCAGGGCCAGCAGCAGACCCCCGGCGCGGTGCAGCAGTTGGGCTGGGAGGGAGGGTTGGGGCCGCGGTGCGCTCACGGGAGCTTCGAGGTGGTGCGTAGACTCTCGCAACCAATCCCCCCAGCTGCATGGCGAACACTCCTGCTGGAAACACCGGGGGCACCTCCAACCCCGTTTACAACTGGTTTGAGGAGCGCCTTGAGATCCAGGCGATCGCGGACGACATTTCGGCCAAATACGTGCCACCGCACGTCAACATCTTTTACTGCCTGGGCGGCATCACCCTGGTGTGCTTCCTGATCCAGTTCGCGACGGGCTTCGCGATGACGTTCTATTACAAGCCCACTGTGGCCGAGGCCTACGCCTCTGTGCAGTACCTCATGACGGACGTCAGCTTCGGCTGGCTAATCCGCTCCGTGCATCGCTGGAGCGCCTCGATGATGGTGCTGATGCTGATCCTTCACGTGTTCCGCGTGTACCTCACCGGCGGCTTCAAGCGCCCCCGTGAGCTCACCT
>JBBASN010000077.1:0-12738 GCA_040399225.1 Prochlorococcaceae cyanobacterium
GATCAACGGCGAGGTGCGCGAGCTGGCCGACAACATCGAGCTCGACAAGAACCACAGCCACCACATTGAGGTGGTGGTGGACCGGCTGGTGGCCCGCGAGGGCATCCAGGAGCGGCTCACCGATTCGCTGCGCACGGCCCTCAAGCGCGGCGATGGCCTGGCCCTGGTGGAGGTGGTGCCCAAGGCCGACGAGGAGCTGCCTGAGGGGGTGGAGAAGGAGCGCCTCTATTCCGAGAACTTCGCCTGCCCGGTGCATGGCGCCGTGATGGAGGAGCTCTCGCCGCGGCTGTTCTCCTTCAACAGCCCCTATGGCGCTTGCGCCGACTGCCACGGAATCGGTCACCTGCGCAAGTTCACCGAGGAGCGGGTGATCCACGATCCCAGCCTGCCGGTGTATGCGGCGGTGGCTCCCTGGGCGGAAAAGGACAACTCCTATTACTTCTCCCTGCTCTATTCGGTGGGTGAGGCCTTCGGCTTCGAGATCAAGACCCCCTGGAACCAGCTCACCGCCGAGCAGCAGGACGTGCTGCTCAACGGGTCGAGGGAGCCGATTTCCATCCAGGCCGACAGCCGGTATCGCAAGGCCCAGACCTACGAGCGGCCCTTCGAGGGGATCCTGCCGATCCTGGAGCGGCAACTCCGGGATGCCAGTGGCGAATCGGTGCGCCAGAAGCTGGAGAAGTTTCTCGAGCTGGTGCCCTGCGCCAGCTGCCAGGGGCTGCGGCTCAAGCCCGAGGCCCTGGCGGTGCGTGTGGGACCCTTCCGCATCCACGAGCTCACCAGCACCAGCGTCGGCGAGAGCCTGCGGGGCATCGAGCAGCTGATGGGGGTGGGCGACAGCGAGGGTGCCGAGCCGCTGCTGAACGCGCGCCAGATCCAGATCGGCGAGCTGGTGCTGCGGGAGATCCGCATGCGCCTGCGCTTCCTGCTGGATGTGGGGCTCGACTACCTCAGCCTTGATCGCCCGGCGATGACCCTCAGTGGCGGCGAGGCCCAGCGCATCCGCCTGGCCACCCAGATCGGTGCCGGCCTCACGGGTGTGTTGTATGTGCTCGACGAGCCCAGCATCGGCCTGCACCAGCGCGACAACGACCGCCTGCTCAACACGCTGATCAAGCTGCGCGACCTGGGCAACACCCTGATCGTGGTGGAGCACGACGAGGACACGATCCGAGCCGCCGACCACATCGTGGACATCGGCCCCGGGGCCGGCGTGCACGGCGGCCACATCGTCGCCGAGGGTGATCTCGAGGCGCTGCTCTCGGCGGAAGAGTCCCTCACCGGTGCCTATCTGAGCGGCCGCCGCACCATCCCCACGCCGGCTGAGCGCCGCACGAGCGGCTCGCGCAGGCTGTCATTGCTCAACTGTCAGCGCAACAACCTCAGCGGGTTCAATGTGGAGATTCCGCTGGGCCGGCTGGTGTGCGTGACCGGGGTGAGCGGTAGCGGCAAGAGCACGCTGGTGAATGAGCTGCTCCATCCGGCGCTGGAGCACCAGCTGGGGATGAAGGTGCCCTTCCCCGCTGGGCTGGAGGAGCTGCGCGGGATCAAGGCGATCGACAAGGTGATCGTGATCGACCAATCCCCGATCGGCCGCACGCCCCGCTCCAACCCCGCGACGTACACCGGCGCCTTCGACCCGATCCGCCAGGTGTTCGCCGCCACGGTGGAGGCCAAGGCCCGCGGCTATCAGGTGGGCCAGTTCAGCTTCAACGTCAAGGGGGGCCGCTGCGAGGCCTGCGGCGGTCAGGGCGTGAACGTGATCGAGATGAACTTCCTGCCCGACGTGTATGTGCAGTGCGACGTGTGCAAGGGGGCCCGCTACAACCGCGAGACTTTGCAGGTGAAATACAGGGGCCACACCATCGCCGATGTGCTGGAGATGACGGTGGAGCAGGCCGCTGAGGTGTTCTCCGCCATTCCCCAGGCGGCCGATCGGCTGCGCACCCTGGTGGATGTGGGCCTGGGCTACGTGAAGCTGGGCCAGCCGGCGCCCACCCTCTCCGGCGGTGAGGCCCAGCGCGTGAAACTGGCCACCGAGCTCTCTCGCCGCGCCACTGGCAAGACCCTCTATCTGATCGACGAGCCCACCACCGGCCTCAGCTTCTTTGATGTGCACAAGCTGATGGATGTGATGCAGCGGCTCGTCGACAAGGGCAACTCCATCCTGGTGATCGAGCACAACCTCGATGTGATCCGCTGCTCGGACTGGATCGTGGATCTCGGCCCTGAAGGCGGTGACAGGGGCGGCCAGATCGTGGTGTGCGGCACGCCGGAGGAGGTGGCGGCCCATCCCAGCAGTCACACGGGGCGTTATCTCGGCCAGGTCCTGGCCCAGCACCCGCCCCTGGCCTCAGCAGCCTGAGCCGGCAAGGGCGGCGTTGACACCAAGGATGGTGGCAGGGTTTCAACCGACACACCAGCCATGGTGAAATCGCCTTAATCTTCCGAGACGATGTGAGATCTCCGGCGCCTCAATGCTGTCCATATCTGCCGCTTCATCACACCCCGCCAGTCCCGAACAGCCCGCCAGCCCCGAACAGTCCGAGGCGCGCCCGGGCCTGGGAACGCTGGTGCGGGCCTTCGCCAGCAGCCTGGTGCTGGAGCCGGTGAGCGAGCCCGAGCCGGCTCCGGTGGTGTACACCGCGGCAATCCACACCTCAGCGGATCTGGTGAGCTCCCTGATCGGGATCACCGAACTGAGCCGGGATCAGGGATTCCATCGCCATCCCGAAACCAACTACGGCGATGGCGGTCGTCATGCCACCTACCACGTGGATCACAGCACCCTGCCCGTGTCGCTGACTGTGAACTGCAATCCTCCCCGCCAGACCGTGTCCATTGCCGTGAGCGGTCTGGACAGTGAGGAAACCCTGCGTTGTTTTCAGGACCTGGAGCTGGCTCTGTTCGGCAGCTGCTGAGGCCAGCTGCCGAGTCCCCTCCTCGTTTGCCGGCAACCCCTCGATGGGAGACAGCGCACCGCTCCACCCATACCCTGGGCCGGAGTTGATCTCCCCTCTGATGCCGAAGCTCTCCATCAAGCCTGGCTCTCTGAAGGGTGGGGATCGTTGCTGCCCCGCCCGGGTGGGTTGGACCACAACCTTCGCTGTTGTGCTCTGCGCTGGAATGGGGGCCGGCCAGGCCGCTGCTGCCCAGGATCTGTTCATCTATCCCTCAGGTGGCCAGAGTGCGGAACAGCAGCGCCGCGACAACCTGGAGTGCCGGCTGTGGGCCATCGACCAGACCGGATTCGATCCCACGGCTCCGGTCCAGGGCAGCCCGGCTGCGGGCCCCCAGCCGGCCGAGGTGCCAGTGCAGGGCCCGGGAATCGTCCGCAGCACCGCGAGGGGGGCTGTGGTGGGGACGGCGGCTGGCGCGATCGCCGGCAACACCGGCCGGGGTGCTCTGGCGGGAGCTGCCGGGGGAGCCATCCTGGGCACGGCCCGCGTGGGCGATCAGCGCCGAGCCCAGCAGCAGGTGTCCAATGACTGGGCCCGGCAGCAGCAGATTCGGGAGGCGGAACAACAGCAACTGCTCAACTATCGCCGCCAGATGTTCAACCGCGCCGTCACGGCCTGTATGGAGGGCCGGGGTTACAGCGTGAGTTAGTCACCGAGCTGGGCCTGCGCTCAACTCGCGCCTGAGGTCAAAAACTGCGCGTGAAACCGCGGTTGATCCGGCTTCCTTTGGCCGATCGTCTGCAACCGTGCCGAAATCCTGGTGATGCGCCATTCTGATTCGATCCGGCCCCAGCTCTCCACATGTTGCGCCGCCTGTGTTCCGGTCTCCTTGCCCTTCCCCTGC
The DNA here is from genome assembly GCA_040399225.1 of Prochlorococcaceae cyanobacterium. Classification (GTDB taxonomy): domain Bacteria; phylum Cyanobacteriota; class Cyanobacteriia; order PCC-6307; family Cyanobiaceae; genus NIES-981. The sequence goes on from JBBASN010000077.1 coordinate 3,805, forward strand.
TGCTGGGCTCCTCCCCTGCCCGTGCGATCGACCGGGTTGAACTGCAGCTTCCCCTGCTGGAGGTGAGTTTCACAGTGAGCCTGCGGGAGCTGGAGGATCCCGAGGCTTTCTGGCAGGGTGACAGCGATCTGGCCGAACTCAACCGGGCCAGCAATGGTGCCCTTGGCCGGCAACTGGAGCGGGTGTTCAACACGCCGTTGCCGGTTCAGACCAGGAACGTGGTGGGCCAGGTGGTGGGCACCCCGTTGCTGGAGCAGGCCCTGCTGGCCGCCACCACCCTGGGCCGGGTGAACGGCATGCCCAAGGATCTCAGCGGCAGTGATCTCTCCCAGGTCCTGGAACGGGCCAGTGCTTCCGGCGATCTCACCCTGCTCGCCTTCCTGCGGGCCCTGCCCGGGGACTCGGTGACGGTGGACCTGCCCCATGCCGTCGGTGCTTTGCAGCGGATGGTGGCCCAGCGCCGGCAGGCCGAAGCCGTGCTCGCCAAAGTGCCGGCGGCCGCCATCGCTCCAGCGGCCCTGCGCCCGGGTCCTCTGCCCGTGCGCCGCAGTGAGATCCAGGTGCCGGCAAGCCACCGAGGCGCCCCCCTGGATGTGGTGGTGATCGAACCCGAACGCGACGGCCGGGGGCGGGTGGTGCTGATTTCCCACGGGCTCTGGGACAGTCCGGAGAGTTTTGAAGGCTGGGCCCGCCACCTGGCCAGCCATGGCTATCGGGTGGTGCTGCCACGCCATCCCGGCAGCGACAGCAGCCAGCAGGAGGCGATGCTCACGGGCAAGGTGCCGCCCCCCAGTCCCGATGAGCTGCGCTACCGCCCTCTCGATGTGTCAGCCACGATCGATGGCCTGGGCGTTTCCGAGGTGGTGATGATCGGCCATTCCTGGGGGGCCACCACGGCGCTGCAGGTGGCGGGTGTTCAGCCCAGTTCCAACCTCCTGCAGAAGCGCTGCCGCGATGTCAATGATCCGGAACGGAACCTCAGCTGGGTGCTGCAGTGCAGTTTCCTCAGTGCCGCCGATCGCGCCGGACTGGCCGATGGCCGGGTGCGGGCGGTGGTGGCTGTGAGTCCGCCGCTGAGCCTGCTGTTCGATTACGGCTCAGCCCAGAACATGCGCGCCCGGGCCCTGTTGGTGACGGGCAGCAAGGACTGGGTGGTGAGCCCGGATCCGGAGGCCCTGGTGCCTGGGCAGCGGGCCCAGGGGCTTGGCCATCAGCTGGTGCTGGCGGATGGGGGTGACCACTTCAATCTGCGGGCTCCCGCCGATGGCGATGGTGGTCCCCTGCGGGCCCTGCTGCTGGTGTGGACCGATGCCGCGTTCGCTGCCGGCCCGCAGGTGGCACCCGGCCCGCAGGCCAAGCCGTTGTTGCCTGCATCAGGCTGGGGGAACGACCGGATTCCCCTGGTGCTCGTGCCCTGAATGTGTGTATTCGTGAACAGAGAGGCCGCGGTCTGATCCCGGCCGGTTCGCTGGAAAACCTCTTGACAACAGGTGCTCTGGCCGTCTGGAGCGAGCACAGGTTCGGACATCCCGAGGCTGGACTCGCAGCTGAGATCAGCGTTTGTCGCTAAGCCTGAACACAACCGCCTGCGCTGTTGACGTTTCAGGAGCGATCCGTGCCCGCCACAGCTGGTCTCTACGTTCTCCACCTGCACCTGCACGGGCTGTTGCGATCCCGTGACCTCGAGCTGGGCCGCGATGCGGACACCGGCGGCCAGACCACCTATGTGCTCGAACTGGCCCGGGCCATGGCCAGGCGTGCGGAGGTGGATCGGGTGGAGGTGGTCACCCGTCTGATCCGCGACCGCAGGGTCGCCCTGGACTACGCCCGGGCCAGTGAGCCGATCACCTCTGGCGCCTCGATTGAGCGCATTCCCTTCGGTCCGCCCCGCTACCTGCGCAAGGAGCTGCTCTGGCCCCATCTCGATGAGCTGGCTGATGCGCTCAGCGAACGGCTGCTGGCCCAACCGCGGCTGCCCGACTGGATCCATGCCCACTACGCCGACGCCGGTTACGTGGGAACTCTCCTGCGCCGCCGGCTGGGCATCCCCCTGGTGTTCACGGGCCATTCCCTGGGCAGGGAAAAGCGCCGGCGGCTGATGGCCGCAGGGCTGGAGGTCGGGCAGATCGAGCAGCAGTACGCCATGGCCCAGCGCATCGATGCCGAGGAGCTGGCCCTGGCCCATGCCCATCTGGTCGTGACCAGTACGGCCCAGGAGCGTGACCGCCAGTACAGCCGATACGGCCGCTTCCGGCCTGACCTCGCCCAGGTGATTCCCCCCGGTGTGGACAGCCGCCAGTTCCACCCGCCCCAGGCCGGTGTGGAGGAAGGGGCGATCGCCCAGCTGATGGCACCGTTCCTGCGTGACCCCACCAAGCCGCCGGTGCTGGCCATCTGCCGCGCCGATCAGCGCAAGAACATCCCCGCCCTGGTGGAGGTGTTCGGCCGTTCCGAGAACCTGCGCCTGAATCACAACCTCGTGCTGGTGCTCGGCTGCCGGGAGGATCCGCGCCAGCTCGACAAGGCCCAGCGGGAAGTGTTCCAGCAGGTGTTCGAACTGGTGGACCGCTTTGATCTCTACGGCCACATCGCCTATCCCAAGCAGCACCGACGCCAGCAGATCCCCGAGATCTACCGCTGGGCCTCCAGGCTGGGGGGCCTGTTCGTCAATCCTGCCCTCACCGAACCGTTCGGGCTCACCCTGCTGGAGGCCGCCGCCTGCGGGCTGCCGGTGGTGGTCACCGACGACGGCGGGCCGCGGGACATTCTGGCCCGATGCCACAACGGGGCCCTGGTGGACGTATCCGATCTGGATGCCCTCCAGACGGCCATCGAGGAGGCCCTGGCCCAGCCGGCCCAGTGGCGCCGCTGGCGCGACAACGGCATCGAGGCGGTGAGCCGTCACTACAGCTGGGACGCCCATGTGTCCCACTATCTGGGGGCGGCCCGGCAGGGCTGTGTTGAGGCCGCTCGCCAGCGCCCGGCCCTCTGGTTCCGCAATGGCGGCGATCCCCTGGGCTTTCCCACCCCCAGCGCGCGGGGGCCGGCACCCGCGCGCCTGCTTGTGCTCGATCTCGATGCCAGCCTGGCGGCCCCCGATCCCCCCAGTCTTGCCGAGCTGCGTCGCCGGCTCAGTGCCGATCCCGATCTGGCGATCGGTGTGGTCACCGGCCGGGGCTTCAAGGCCGCCCGCCACCGCTATGGCGAGCTGCATCTTCTCGATCCCTGCCTGTGGATCACCCAGTCCGGCACTGAGATCCACACGAGCACGACCGAGGGGAGCCTGACCGACCCGCATTGGCAGGGCCAGATCGGCAGCCACTGGGACCGGGCCGCGGTGCAGGCGGCGATGGCCGAGCTGGAGCCGCGGCTCCAGCTCCAGCCAGAGGGCGATCAGGGTCCGTTCAAGGTGAGTTACGTGCTCACCGAGCCGGATCAGGGCATCCTGCCCGTGGTGCGGCAGACCCTGCGCAGCCATCGTCTGATGGCCCGCCCCCACCTCTTTCAACACCACTACCTGGACGTGCTGCCGCTCACGGCGTCCAAGACCGAGGCGCTGCGCTACATGGCCCTGCGCTGGCAGCTGCCGATCGAGGCGATTCTGGTGGAAGCCAGCCAGCAGGGGGATGGCGAGCTCCTGCGGGGACTCTCCCTCGGGGTCGTTCCCCAGGACCACGACCCCGTGCTTGAAGGCCTGCGCCATCACCGGCGGGTGTTCTTCTCGAGCAGGCCCCAGGCCTGGGGCCTGCTGGACGGTCTCGATCACCACCGCTTTCTGCGCCGCCCCATCGGGCCCAGCCCCTCCGCTGCCCAGCAGGCCGTTCAGTAGGCCCGGCTCTGGTCGCCGTTCTCGTCGGTGCTCTCAGCCACCGGTTCGTTGCCGTAGTGGCTGTTGCTGTCGGGCATCCAGTAGCTGAGGTCCTCATGCCAGAAGAGCCGGCCGGGCAGCTGGCTGGCGCTGAGATCGGTGCGGGTCATCGCCGCCAGCAGCTGGCCGAATTCCACCGGTGTGAGATCGGTGTCGATGTCCTCGCCGGCGATCTGCAGCAACTCCGGCAGGCGGGAGAGGGTGGTGGGTTGGATGAGCTTGCTGAACACCTTCTGGAACACCTCCCGCTGGCGTTCCATCCGGCCGATGTCCCCCATTTCGTCGTTGCGGAAGCGCAGATAGCCGAGCAGGTCCTGGCCCTTGAGCAGCTGGAGGCCGGGATAGAGATCGATGTAGAGATCCTGGCGGGAATCCACGTAGACCATGCGCTTGGGCACATCCACCTCAATGCCGCCGAGGGCCTCGGCCACCCGCTCCACGGCCCGCAGGTTCACCTTCAGGTGACGTTCGATCGGGGTCTGGAGCAGATCACCCAGTTCCCGTTTGGTGGCTTCCATGCCACCGAAGGCGTAGAGGGCATTGGCCTTGAGCACCCCGAAGCGCTCCGATTCAATGAAGGTGTCGCGGGGCACCTGGAGCAGGGTGGTGGCACCGTTCTTCATTGCCACGGTGAACAGCACATCGGTGTTGTCCCCCACCTCATCCACGCCCATCACCAGGATCGGCTTGTTGCCGATGCCCGCCAGCGGTGAAGTCAGCTCAGCGATCAGCCCGGGGCCCTGGCGCAGGGCGGCCATCGCCCCATTCAGCAGGGTGGGCATGGACCCGGAGAAGCCGTAGCCCACGCCCAGCCCCAGCACAAAGGTGAGCAGGGGAGCGGGTCGCCGACGCTGAGCGGATGGGGCCTTCGCCGCATGCCTGGGCTCCCTGCCGGCCGCGCCTGGCTCGCTGGCACCCTCCCGGGTTGCCGCGGCTCCGCCCACCACCCGCGGACGGCTGCGGGCCGGGCGGCCGCTGCGGCGAAGGGGAAAACGGGGCTGCTGTTGGGCCTGGCTCATGGCGAGTCCTGCTGGCGGCACCATAAGGGTCCTGGCCAGGCCGCACCAGGGGTCAGTCAGCCAGTACCCGCACCTGGCCAGCGGCCCGGTCGGCCCGGGCGCGGGCCTCCGCTTCGCTGCCGCCGCGGCCCAGGGCCACGCCCATGCGGCGCTGGGGGAGGGCTTCCGGTTTGCCGAACAGCAACACCTGGGTGTCCGGCTCCAGCAGCGCCTCGGCCACGCCGCTGTAGCGCACCGGAGCTCCGGCACTCTCCGCCAGGATCACCCGGCTGGCGGCGTGGCCGAGGCTGCGGATCTCCGGGATCGGCAGCCCCAGCACCGCCCGCAGGTGCAGCTCGAATTCGCTCAGGTTCTGGCCGGCCAGGGTCACAAGGCCGGTGTCGTGGGGCCTGGGCGAGAGCTCGGAGAACACCACCTCCTCCTGGCCGGCAGGGCCGCAGAGGAAGAATTCCACGCCGAACAGGCCGGCCCCGCCCAGGTTGTCGGTGACGGCCCGGGCCATGGCCTGGGCGGTGGCCAGCTGGGTGGAGCTGATCGCCGCGGGCTGCCAGCTGCACTGGTAGTCGCCCCGCTCCTGCAGGTGACCGATCGGCGGACAGAACAGGGTGGGCCCCTGCCATTGCTTCACCGTGAGCAGGGTGATCTCCAGCTGGAACGGCAGGAACTCCTCCACGATCACCCGGGCGCCGGCTCCCCGCGCCCCGGCCAGCGCCCGCTCCCAGGCGGCGGCGATGCCTTCGGGGCCCTGCACCACGCTCTGGCCCTTGCCGGAGGAGCTCATCACCGGCTTCACCACCACGGGCCAGCCCAGGGGCGCTGCGGCGGCGGCCAGCTCAGCGGCGCTCCCGGCGTAGGCGAAGCGGGCGGTGCGCAGGCCCAGCTCCCCGGCGGCCAGATCGCGGATGCGGTCGCGGTTCATCGTCACCGCCGTGGCCCGGGCGGTGGGGATCACGGTGATGCCCTCGGCTTCCAGGTCGGCCAGGGCATCCACCGCCAGGGCCTCGATCTCCGGGATCACCAGGTTTGGCCGGTGCTGGCGCACCACGGCCTTCAAGGCCCCGGCGTCGCCCATCGCCACAACCTCAGCCAGATCCGCCACCTGCATGGCCGGGGCGCCGGGGTAGCGATCCACGGCGATCACCCGGCAGCCCAGCCGCTGGGCGGCGATGGCCACCTCCTTGCCCAGCTCGCCGCTGCCCAGCAGCATCAGGGTTGGCGGGAAGGGGCAGGTCATGGTGGTGGCGCCGGGCACTGCTGATCCTGCCCCAGGCCGGTGGGGCTGCTAGAGAGGGCGGCAGCAGCGGCTGGACACGATGGCAGCTCTTGGCATGGCGGGATTTGGTCTGGCCCGGTCTGGTCTGGCACAGCTTGGCCTGGATGGACCTCTGGCCCTGAGCACGGCCAGCGACGCCGCCGCCGGACTGCCGTTCGGTCTGGACATCGCCACCCTGCAGAACGGCGTGCTGATCTACCTGGGCCTCTCCTCCCTGGCCTTTGTGCTGGTGTGGCTGGTGGGCTACCTGCGCAGCCGCTGATCGGGGGCTGGACCTGCCTCAGCGGCTGGTCTCACTGTCCTGCAGCAGGGTGAGCTGGCGCTCGGGGGGCTCCTCGCTCACGAAGCCGTAGGCCTCGAACACGGCCGGATCGGGGTGGGTGATCCGCTGGCCCTCACTGGCGCGCTCCAGCCGGAAGCCCTCATCCGCCATCCGCCGCATCAGGGCGGCCGCCTCCTCGAAGCGGGCGGCCATGGCCTCCAGGCTGGCGCAGTCGGCGGTGAGACCGGTTTCCCTCCAGGTGAAGTAGGCCATCAATGGGGCTCCGGTTGCGGACGGGGGTGATCTGAGGTTCGCAGGCCTCAGGGCAGCAGCACCAGGCCAAGCAGCACCAGCACCAGGCTCGCGCTCCAGAAGCGCAGCACCACCTGTTGTTCCGGCAGGCCGCCGAGCTCGAAGTGGTGGTGCAGGGGCGCCATGCGGAACAGGCGGCGGCCCTGGCCGGTGGCCGGGTTCTTGGTGGCCTTGAACACCCACACCTGCAGGATCACCGACAGCGACTCGGCCAGGAATACCCCGCCCATCAACAGCAGGGGCCAGAGGCTGTTGGAGAGCAGGGCCACCGCGCTGAGGGCGGCCCCCATCGCCAGGGAGCCCGTGTCACCCATGAACAGGCGAGCTGGATGGCGGTTGTGGGCGAGGAATCCCAGCCAGCAGCCGGCCATGGCCGCGCAGAAGGCCGCCAGGGCCGGGTCGCCGCCGTTGCCGCGCAGCATCAGTTGCAGGCCCATGCCGGTGAAGACCACGGCGCCGCAGCCGGCCGCCAGTCCATCGAGGCCATCGGTGAGGTTGGTGGCGTTGCTCTCGGCCAGAAAAACGAATAGCCCCAGGGGCCAGATCAGCAGGCCGAGGGGCAGGATCCAGCCCAGGGGCAGGGCCACATCGCCGGGATTGGCTCCGCCGCCCAGCCACTGGCCCAGGGCGGCCCAGATCAGGAACAGCAGGGCCGCAGCGGCCTGCAGCAGCAGCTTGCCGCGGGGGGTGAGGCCGGTGTTGGTGCGGCGGGTGAGGCTGCGCCAGTCGTCCACCGCTCCCACGGCCATGTAGACCAGGGTTACGGCCGCCACCGCCAGGAGGCGGGGATCCGACGGGCTGATCAGGCCGCCCACGATCACCCCCACCGGCACCACCAGCAGGCCGCCCATGGTCGGGGTGCCAGCTTTGCTGTGGTGGGCCTGGGGGCCCTCTGCGCGGATCACCTGGCCCAGCTTGAGTTGGCGCAGGCGGGGCACTCCCCAGGCGGTCACGGCCCAGCTGACCAGCCCCGCCACCAGCAGTGGCAGCGTGAGCATCGAATTGGCCACGGACAGATCGCTGAACAGGCAGGCGGCCAGCAACAGCCCGCTAAGCAGCACCGCCGCCAGGCGGGGGGAAAGGGAAGGGGAGGTCACCAGCAGGGTCTGGGGGGCGAGGTCCGAAGCACCCCCAGTCTCCCCGATGCGGGGGAAGGGCCCGGCTGAGGACTCAGTCCTCCCAGTTCTCCTCCTGGGGCTCGTCGGCCTGGGTGTATTCCTCCTTCTCGCCCATCAGCGCGGACAGCTCCTCCTCCTCCACGGTGCTCACGTCGGTGGCGGCGTTTTCCTCGTCGGCCACTAGGCGGCCGCTGGTCTCCAGCCAGCTGAGCAGGTCGGGCTCATCGCGCAGGGGCAGCACCGGCGCGGGTTCCTGGCGGTCGTAGCGGGTGAGGGAAGGATTCACCCCATCCAGCCGAGCGAGGCTGGTGGTGGAGAGATTGCTCATGCGTAGCGGCGTCCGTCAGGCTGCAGGGGTGTAGCGATCAGCGCGGCTGGGATCAACCTTGCCAATCAACCAATCTAGCTCCAACGGGTCGAACCCCTCCGCCTGGCGCTGGCTGCGGGATGTGGGGCCCGTCTGGGCCCTGGCCCTGGCCCTCAGCACCGCCCTGGTGGCCGCGGGCAGGCGTCTGCCCCAGCCGCTCACACCTGAGGGTCCCTGGGTGGGCCTGCTGGTGCTGGGGCTGCCGCTGCTGATGGGCCTGGCGCTGGCCGCGCGCTGGCTGTTCGCCGCGAAGCCTGACCACCCCGACAGGGGAGAATCAGGCGATTGAGCACTGGGAGTGCCTTGATGGGTCGGGCCAAGAAGGCTGTTCTCGCCTATTCCGGTGGGGTGGACACCAGCGTCTGCATCCCCTACCTGATGCAGGAGTGGGGCGTGGAGGAGGTGATCACCTTCGCCGCCGACCTGGGCCAGGGCGATGAACTGGAGCCGATCCGCCAGAAGGCGCTGGATTCGGGAGCAAGCCAGTCAATCGTGGGCGACCTGATCGAGCCCTTCATCACCGAGTTCGCCTTCCCGGCGATCCGCGCCAACGCCCTCTACGAGGGCCGCTATCCCCTCTCCACCGCCCTGGCCCGGCCCCTGATCGCCCGCCGGCTGGTGGAGATCGCCCGCGAGGTGGGCGCCGATGCGGTGGCCCACGGCTGCACCGGCAAGGGCAACGACCAGGTGCGCTTCGATGTGGCCATCGGCGCCC
>JBBASN010000078.1:0-12528 GCA_040399225.1 Prochlorococcaceae cyanobacterium
CGCTCATCGGCCAAAATGCTTACGGATTTTTTCTTCTCTGCCGGCAGTTACCGCTGCCGGCTTTTTCATCGCAGCGCCCTATGTGAGCGGTATGCACCATCGTCTAAGAGGGGTTCACCACTGAACGCCTCAATACTTGCCGGATCAACTCGGCCGAACTCGGTGAATGCCTGCTCGCATAGGTCGCCATGCCACTGGTAGGGAGCCCTGGTTGTCAGACCTCCCCGCCGGTAATGCACGCCTTCACGAAAAGGCGAGAAGAGTGCGGCCCGAAGGCGCAGCAATGTCTTGGGATGAATGCGCACACGGCAGGCCATCTGGCCGGTGCTTAGCCATTGCTCGGAACTGAGCGCCACTGGTGGGAATCCGAAGTCACTCTCAGGCTAGGAGCGGGAATGTTGTGCCTGATAAGCCTTGCAAAATCAGCCCTGCCTCAAAACATCGCGGACCCAAGCGGCATCCTCCGAACCCATCAAGGACCACACCTCGCGGTAGGCGAAGGTCTCGCCTCGTTTCTTACTGATCATCCGCAAGTGCCACATGAACGACACCCTGTTGCGCTGTTGGACGGCTTGATTGAATCCATCCAGAAGCCGCGCATTCCAATCAGAGGAGCTGTCCTCCAGATCGCGGCTGTCGTTAGCCAGCAATGCCTCCTCCAGGCGAGCCCGTAGCCGCCGGACCATTCCAGGAGTCAAGGGCTTGCCCTTGCTTGTGACGCACCCTGCGGCAAACAGATCACGGCTCAGGGCGGACAGGCTCTTTTCTCTCCCCCGCTCGATCACGTCGCGGTAGAGGAGAGCTTCCCTCAGGGCCTCACGGTGCCTCCGCTTGTTTTCTTGATCGCGAGCTGGTCGGAGGCCGCCGAGAACTCGGCCGCTCTTTACGGCACGCCGCAAGCCCTGGCGGATGCGCTGGCCATGATCCTCAGGTAACGGCATGGCAAGACTCAGTTCAGAGGCAGCCAGCGCAGCCGGGAACGGGTTGCACACGTTTTGCACACGCCCCCTGGGTGGACACGCGCCGAGACAGGCAAGACTCCAGGCCTCAACAAGCGAAAAGGCCCCTTCCAGGGCCCATGGGTCATTTGGGTGATAAGGCTGACCTCACCCCATCTCCCTTAAGAGTGTCAGGCAGCCACAGGGGCGGCTTGACGGGAGAAACGAACGATGTTGTTCGCTGTTACGGGTTTGCTCTCACCGAGCAGGCTTCAGTCACCCTCCTTATGCCCCGTCGAAACCATTGCAGCCCCAGGATGCTGCCGGCAGAACCGGAAGCGGGGGAATGGAGCTGAGCGGAATCGAACCGCTGTCCGAAACACTGGTGTGAGCCACCTAGTCCGGCCAAAACCGGACCTTTGAATCATGGCACTCCCATCGGATGGGCGCATGGACGCAGGCCAGGGGTGATGGCCGAACCAGGGGCCACGGGATTCACGCCTGGGGGGTTGCCGGATCCAGATCGGCGCCTGGCCTTGCGCTGGAACCGGCTCCCGAAAGGATGACCGTTCAGCCTGGCCGAGGCCCCGCCATGGCTAGCCTGAAACATCAGCAAGCTAGCCAAGGTCCATGGTTGACCCATCCACAAGGACTGAGCGGGATCACCTTCGCCATGCTGTCCCCCTGGCGGAAGCCAAAAACCAGCTCTCCGCACTGGTGGCCCGGGTGGAGCAGGGGGAGGAGATCGCCATCACCCGTCGAGGGGTTCCGGTGGTGCGGTTAGTGCCAGACCCTGGGAGGAACGAAGGGCGAGCGGAGCGTCCGAAGCGGGTGGCCGCGGCGCTGGAGCGGCTGCGCCAGCTGCAGGCCGGCGTTGTGCTCGAGGGGGACCTGCGGGTGATCGCCCGTGAGGGCCTGGATTGAACGCAACGATGGCCACCGCCCCTTTCGTGCTTGACAACTCCGTGCTCTGCGGCTGGATCCTGGCCAACCAGGCCAACCCTTACAGCGACGCTGTGGGCGAACTGCTTGGCGTGGTGGATGCCCACGCCCCACCGCTGCTGCAGCTGGAATTCACCAATGTGCTGCGCACGGCATGCCGCCGCGGCACTCTGGCGATTGCCGGGGCCCGCGAGATCGTGGATCAGGTGGCCCGGCTGCCGATCCGCATCGACGCCGCACCAGCCAATCCGGCCACCCTGTTGAGCCTGGCGCTTCGTTTCCAGCTCAGCAGCTACGACGCGGCCTACCTGGACCTCGCCCTGCGGCTCCAGTTGCCGATCGCCACCCGCGACGATGCTCTGGCCGAGGCGGCGTGGGCAGCCGGCGTGGGGGTGCTCAGCGCCTGAGCCCAGGATCACCTCATCTCAGGTGCAGGCAGCTGCCGTCTCTGAGCGGCGGGGCACAGTGGAGCGATGAGCCCCCGCCCCGCCCCGCCAGCCGAAGCGGTATCCACCAACTTCCGGGTCACCGCCGTGGTGCCCCCCGGCCTGGAGGAGTCCGCCGCCGCCGAGCTGCTGGCCCTCGGTGCAGCCGAGGTGCGGCCCCTGCGGCGGGCGGTGGCCTGCCACACCGATCTGGCCACCTATTACCGCCTGCACCTGCGGGCCCGCCTGCCCTTCCGGCTGCTGCGCCAGCTGGCGGCCTTCCCCTGCCGCGGCCGCGACGATCTGCACGCCGGCGTGCAGGCCGCCGCCGACTGGGAGCGCTGGCTGCCGCCCGAGCGCAGCCTCAAGGTGGAGGCCAGCGGCAGCCTGCCCGGGCTGAACCACAGCCACTACACCGCCCTGCAGGTGAAGAACGCCCTGGTGGACCTGCAGCGCCAGCACTGGGGCGCCCGCTCGGCGGTGGATCTGGAGGATCCGGACCTCTGCCTGCATCTGCACCTGAGCGCCGGCCGGCCCGGCCAGACGTCCCAGGCAGTGCTCAGCCTGGATGGCAGCGGCAGCAGCCTGCACCGCCGCGGTTACCGGCCCGCCATGGGCCTGGCGCCGCTGAAGGAGAACCTGGCCGCCGGCCTGATCGCCCTCAGCGGCTGGGATGGGTCGGTGCCCCTGGCCGACCCGCTCTGCGGCTCCGGCAGCCTGCTGATCGAGGCGGCCCGCCTGGCCTTGGGCCGGGCGCCGGGGCTGCAGCGGCCCTTCAGCCTGCAGCGCTGGCCCGACTTCGATACCGCGCTCTGGCAGCGGGAAGTGGCGGCAGCCCGGGGTCTGGAGCGCGAGCAGCTGGCCGACGGCCGCCCCCTGGCGCCGCTGCTGGGACTGGAGCAGGACCCCCTGGTGCTGGAGCAGGCCCGCCACAACGCCGCCGCCGCCGGCGTGGCTCCCTGGATCAGCCTGCACCAGGGCGACTGCCGCGACTTCCAGCCGCCAGCCGGCCCCGGCGTGCTGGTGTGCAACCCGCCCTATGGCGAGCGCATCGGCGCTCCCGAAACCCTGGAGGGACTCTACGCCGATCTGGGCACCATGGTGAAGGAGCGCTGCTCCGGCTGGACGCTGTGGCTGCTGAGCGGCAACCCCCAGCTCACCGGCGCCCTGCGCATGAAGGCCAGCCGCCGCGTGCCGGTGAGCAACGGCGGCATCGACTGCCGCTGGCTGCGGTACGACATCCGCTGAGGATCAGCGCCCGAACAACGCCCGGGTGGTCTTGCTGAGGCCGGCGGCGGTCTGGGGCAGGTAGGGGCCCTTGGTGAGCTGGCCACCCACCCGCAGGAACACGCCGGCCAGCACCACGTTGAGGGCCGAGACGGCCAGGGCGCTGTGGATCCAGCTCCAGCCCAGCCCCTGGTGCAGCCAGAGCAGCAGGGCCAGCTGGGCGCCGATCAGGGCCAGCAACAGCATCACCAGGCCGCCACTGAGCAGCAGGGCACCGCTGATCAGCCGCCGCTTCTCCCGGTCGGCCTCCTGCAGGGCGATGCGCACGTGCAGGTCCATCACCGAGGTCATCAGCGAGCCCACCCGGCCCAGCGCCACCCGGCCAGGGCCCGCCCGATCGGCCGGCTGGCCCCGGTAGCGGTCGTCGTCGCTGAACGGACTCATGCCGAGCGACGCCCCGATCCCAGCAGCAGGCCCAGCAGCACGCCCACGCCGGCGGCCAGGCCGATGGCCAGCAGCGGCCGCTCGCGCACCGGCTTCTCGATACGGGGGCGCAGGGTGGCGTTGAGCTCATCGAGCAGGCTCTCCAGCTGCTGCTCCAGGGGCTGCAGGGTCTGGCCGAGGCGCTGGGTCTGGTCGCCGGCCACATCCACCAACTCCAGCAGCTGCTGCTTCACGGCGGTCACGGTGCGGCCGCTCTGCTCGGCGATCACATGGGCCACGTCATCAAAGCTGCCGCGGGTGGCCTCCAGGGTCTGGCGGGCCACATCGGGCCAGTGGCGCTGGATTTCGGGCAGCAGGCTGTCGAAGCGCTCGCGAAAGCCAGGGGCGGCAGGAGCATGCCCAGTGGCGGGGCCATCCTGGCGGTGGTCGTCGGGGCCGACTGCGGGGCGATCCGCGGGCCTGGTGTCAGTGGTCATGGTTCAGCTTGGCGGGATGGGCTGATTCGGGTGGGCTGGCCCTGGCAGGCAAGCGCTGCTGGGGCCGGCAGGAAACACGCTCGTGCCCTCAACCTAGGAATGGGGTTGAGCTTCGGAAACCCTCCGCTACATTTCGGTGGCTCGGCGGTCGGGCCTGTTGGTTCACATCAATCAGGTCGAACTGCACCAGTTCAAGTCGTTCGGCGGATCGATGACGATCCCGCTCGAACAGGGCTTCACGGTGGTGACCGGCCCGAACGGCTCCGGCAAGAGCAACATCCTCGATGGCGTGCTGTTCTGCCTGGGTCTGGCCAGCAGTCGCGGCATGCGCGCCGAGCGGCTGCCCGACCTGATCAACAGCGCCATGCTGCGGGCCGGCAAGGCCGCCGAAACCGTGGTGAGCGTGCGCTTCGACCTGGGCGACTGGCAGCCGGACGAGGCCGAAGCCGGCCTGGAGCCCCCCGAGGAAGGCCCCTGGATCCGGCCCGGCCAGACGGAGTGGACCGTGACCCGGCGGCTGCGGGTGGCCCCCGGGGGCACCTACGCCAGCAGCTTCAGCGCCGACGGCAGCCCCTGCAACCTGCAGCAGCTGCAGACGCAACTGCGTCGCCTGCGGGTCGATCCCGAGGGCAGCAACGTGGTGATGCAGGGCGACGTGACCCGGATCGTGTCGATGGGTGCCCGCGACCGGCGCGGCATCATCGACGAGCTGGCCGGCGTGGCCCTGTTCGATTCGCGCATCGAGCAGACCCGCACCAAGCTCGACGAGGTGCAGGATCGCCAGGAGCGCTGCGCGATCGTGCAGCAGGAGCTGCTGGCCGCCCGCGCCAAGCTGGAGCGCGACTGCGCCAAGGCCCGCACCTACCAGGAGCTGCGCCAGCGCCACCACAGCGGCCGGCTGCAGGAGCAGGTGCTGGCCTACGAGGCCGCCGAGGCCGGCCTGGCCCAGCTGGAGAGCCGCCAGCGGGCCCTCACCAGCCAGCAGGAGGCCGACCGCGCCGCCGTGGCCGAGGCGGAACGCACCCTGGCGGAAGCCGCCCGCACGCTGGAGCAGCTGCAGGCGGAGGTGAAGGCCCTCGGCGAGGACCAGCTGCTGGCGGTGCAGGCCGAACTGGCGGGCCTGGAGGCCCGCGCCCGCGAACTGGCTCGCCAGGCCGACCAGCACCAGCAGCGGGCAGAAGACCTGCAGCGCCAGCGCCAGGAGCTGGCCAGCCGCCAGGGGGAGCTGCGCCAGCAGCAGCAACAGGGCCAGTCCGCCGGCGACGAGAACGAGCTGGAGGCAGCCGAGCAGGCCTGCCGCAGTGCCGAAGCCGCCGTTGAGATGTCACGCCGGCGGCTGGGCGAGGTGGCGGGCCGCTCCGGCAGCTGGCTGGAGGAGCAGCAACGGCGCAGCCAGGAGCGCGATCGGCTCAGCGCGGCCATCGGGCCCCTGGAGGCGGAGCGCCAGCAACGGGGCGAGAGGTTGCGCCAGGGGGAGGAGCGGATCGGCGAGCTGCGCGCCGAACTGGAGCGCGATGGCAGCGACGACGCCCGGGCCCTGGCCCAGCTGGAGGCGGCGGAGCGGGAACGGCAGGCCCTGGTGGAGCAGCTGCGCCAGGGGGAGGGGCAGGTGCAGCAGCTGGCGGAGGAGCTGGCCCTGCAGCAGCGCACCCGCAGCCGCCTGGAGCAGGAGCAGACCCAGCTGGAGCGGGAGATCGCCCGCATCGACAGCCGCCGCGAGACCCTGCAGGAAAGCCGCGGCACCGGCGCCCTGCGGATGCTGCTGGAGGCGGGGCTGGAGGGGATCCACGGGCCGGTGGCCCACCTAGGGGAGGTGGAGGAGCGCTACCGGCTGGCCCTGGAGGTGGCAGCCGGGGGTCGACTGGGCCAGGTGGTGGTGGAGGACGACCGGATCGCCGCCCGGGCGATTGAACTGCTCAAAAGCCGCCGGGCCGGTCGGCTCACCTTCCTGCCCCTCAACAAGATCCGCGGGGGCGGCAGCGGCACGGCAACGGCCGCCGGCGCCCTGCAGCGGGGCAGTGGCCCTGGCGTTGGCGGCCCGGGTACGGGGGGGGCCGGGCTGATGGGCCCGGCCGTGCAGCTGATCCGCCACGAACCGATCTACGCCGAGGTGTTTCGCTACGTGTTCGGCGACACGCTGGTGTTCAGCGACCTGGCCAGTGCCCGGCGGGAGCTGGGGCGCTACCGCGCCGTGACCCTCGACGGCGAGCTGCTGGAGAAGAGCGGTGCCATGACCGGCGGCAGCTTCCAACAGCGCGGCGGCCAGCTTGGCTTCGGCCGCAGCAGCGAGGGCGATGAGGCCGAGCCCCTGCGCCGCAGGCTGCTGGAACTGGGCGAGAGCCTGGTGGCCTGCAGGCGGCGCGAGGCGGAGCTGGCCGGCCAGCTTGAGGCCCAGCGGCCCCAGCTGGAGCAGCTGCAGCGGCGCCAGGCGGCCCTGGAGGCCGAGCACAGCGGCGCCCTGCGCAACCTGGAACCCCTACGGCAGCGGCAGCAGCAGCAGCGCCAGCGACTCCAGCAGCTGGAGCAGGGCCTCCAGGACGACCGCCAGCGGCTGCAGCAACTGGAGGGTGAGCTGGGGCCGCTGCAGCAGCAGTTGCAGGCCCTGCAACAGGCTGAAGCCCACCAGGAGGCCTCCCGCGACGCCGCCCGCTGGCAGGCGCTGCAGCACGACCTGGAGGCCGCCGACCGCTCCCTGGCGGAAGCACGCCTGCTGCGCGACCAGCTGCTGGCGGCCCGCCGGGAGCGGGCTCTGGTGGCAGAACGGCTGCAGAGCCAGCTGGAGGCACTGGCTGGCGACGAGCGGCGGCTGGTGGAGGCGGTGCAGGGCCTGGTGGCCGAACGGGACACCTGGAAACAACAGCAGCAGGCCGATCAGCTGCAGCGCCAGCAGCTGGAGGCCCGCCAGAGCGAGCTGCAGGCCCGCTTCGGCGAGCGCCGCCGCGCCCGGGACGCGGCCGAGGCCCAGCTGGCCGCCCAGCGCCAGGCCATGCAGCAGAAGCAGTGGGAGCTGCAGCGGCTGGCCGAGGAGCTGGAGTCGCTGGCGAGCCAGCGGCGCAGCGAGCAGCAGCGGCTGGAGCAGCTGCAGCGGGAACTGCCGGACCCCTTGCCGGAGATTCCCGAGGAGGTGCGCGCCCAGGGCCTGGAGGCGCTGCAGGCGGAGCTGCGCAGCCTGCAGGCCCGGATGGAGGCCCTGGAACCGGTGAACATGCTGGCCCTCGACGAGCTGGCCCAGCTGGAGACGCGCCTGGCCGACCTGGAAGAGCGGCTGGACGTGCTCGCCAAGGAGCGCGAAGAGCTGCTGCTGCGCATCGAAACCGTGGCCACCCTGCGCCAGGAGGCCTTCCTGGAGGCCTTCCAGGCCGTGGACGGCCACTTCCGCACGATCTTCGCCGAGCTCTCCGACGGCGAGGGGCACCTGCAGCTGGAGAACCCGGAAGCGCCACTGGAGGGGGGCCTCACCCTGGTGGCCCATCCCAAGGGCAAGGCGGTGCGCCGCCTCAACGCCATGAGCGGGGGCGAAAAATCGCTCACGGCCCTGAGCTTCCTGTTCGCCCTGCAGCGCTTCCGCCCCTCGCCCTTCTACGCCCTCGACGAGGTGGACAGCTTTCTCGACGGGGTGAACGTGGAGCGGCTGGCGGCCCTGATCGCCCGCCAGGCCGATGCGGCCCAGTTCATGGTGGTGAGCCACCGCCGGCCGATGATCGCCGCGGCCCAGCGCACGATCGGCGTGACCCAGGCCCGCGGTGCCCACACCCAGGTGGTGGGTTTACCGCCAGCGGCGTAAAGCCGTGCTCTGGGAGAGAATGCCTTAATGACCAGCCTCCCGCCCGGCAGCGACCGCCTCGCGCGCACGACCGATCCCGGCGCCGATCCCCCCAGCGACCGCCTCTGGCTGCGCTCGGAGCTGATGGGCACCCAGGTGATCACCCGCGACACCGGCCGCCGCTTGGGCGTGGTGGGCGAAGTGGTGGTGGACATCGACCGCCGGGAAGTGGTGGCCTTGGGTCTGCGCGACAACCCCCTCACCCGCTTTCTGCCCGGCCTGCCCCGCTGGATGCCCCTGGATCGGATCCGCCAGGTGGGCGATGTGATCCTGGTCGACTCGGCCGACTCCCTGGCGGAGACGTTCAACCCGGAGCGCTACAGCAAGGTGATCAACTGCCAGGTGGTCACCGAGGCGGGCGAGCAGCTGGGCAAGGTGCTCGGCTTCAGCTTCGACATCGAAACGGGCGAACTCACCACCCTGGTGCTGGGGGCCCTGGGGGTGCCCCTGCTGGGCGAGGGGGTGCTGAGCACCTGGGAGCTGCCGGTGGAGGAGATCGTGAGCAGCGGCACCGACCGGATCATCGTGTACGAAGGCGCCGAGGACAAACTCAAGCAACTGGGCACCGGCCTGCTGGAGAAGCTGGGCATCGGTGGCCCGAGTTGGGAACAGGAGGAGCGGGAGCGCTACCGCGGCGCCATGGTGCCGGTGGAGAACCAGCTGGCCGCCGGCGTGCCCAGCGTGCAGGAGCAGCGGCGCATCCAGCCCGCCACGGCCCGGGCCTTCGAGCCGGAGGAGTCGTACGACTACGTGGAGGTGGAGGAGCGCCGCCAACGGGAGCCCCTGCGCCAACGCCGCTACCTGGAAGACGATGAGCCCGACCGCGGCCCGGTTCGGCGCGAACAGACACCCCCTGAACCGCGCTTCCCCCAGCCGGTGGACAATCTGCGCCGACGCCCACCGGCTCCAGCCAGCCGCGAACCGCTGGACGTGGACGCCGAGGATCTGGACGATCCCTGGTGAGTGGCTCAGCCTTCCCTGAACGCCAGGGAGGCTGAATTCACGCAGTGGCGCAGGCCGGTGGGTGCCGGCCCGTCGTTGAAGACGTGGCCCAGATGGGCGTCACAGTTGGCACAGCGAATCTCGCTGCGCACCATGCCGTGGCTGCGGTCCACGTGGGTGCTGATCGCCGCCGGATCCACGCCGTCCCAGAAGCTGGGCCAGCCGGTGCCGGAGTCGAACTTGGTGGTGCTGCTGTACAGGGGCGCGTCGCAGCAGATGCAGTGGTAATTGCCGCTGCCCTTGTGGTTCCAGTAGGCGCCGGTGAAGGCCCGCTCGGTGCCACCCTGGCGAGCGATGCGGAACTGCTCCGGCGTGAGCCGGGAGCGCCAGATCTCCTCGCGCTGATCGCGGGGCAGACCACTCTCCACGCCACAGGCGGACAGGGGCTGCTGGGACTCGGTCATTGCCGGGTGGGAAGGATGGCGCAACCCTAGGAATCCGACGGGGGCAGGCGCTGGGACCCGGGCAGCAACTCGCCCACCAGATCGGCCAGGGCGGCCACGGCTCCGGGGCTGCCACGCAGGCTGAGCAGATCCTGGGCCATCCCCTCCAGGCGGGAGGGCTGGGCCAGCCACTGGGCAGCCTCCGCCGCGATCTGCTCCGGGGTGATCGGCCCCACCCGTTCGGGCACCAACTGGCGGCCGGCGGCGATGTTCGGGGCCGCCATCAGGCCCCGATGGCGCAGGCGCCAGAGCGCCAGCGCCACGCTGAACAGCCGGCGCAGCAGGGGCAGGCGCGCCACCAGCCCCACCAGCCCATCCCAGGCCTGCATCACATGCAGGTGCTGGGTGGGCACCAGCACCAGCATCGGCACCCCCAGCGCCGCCAGTTCGGCCGTGTTGGCACCCACGGTGGTGAGGGCCAGGCTGCACTGGCTGAGCACGTCATGGGCTGGGCTGTGCTGCACCAGTTCGATGCGGCTGCCGGCGGCGGTGACCAGGGCCAGCCCATCCGGCTGGAGCCGGTCACTGGGCACCACGGCCGGCGTGCCCGCCCGATAGCAGCTGGCGATCGGGTTGGCCGGCCCGGCGTAGGCCCGCAGCTCCGCCAGGGTCACGGTGGGGGCCAGGGGGAGCAGCAGGCCCAGGCCGGGCTCGCGCCGGGCCAGGCGGTCGGCCGTCTCCAGCAGGAAGGGCACGCCCACCCTCAGCTTGGCGGGTTTGGAGCCCGGCAACAACGCCAGCCAGGACCCCGGTGGCAGCGGCGCCTCACGCCGCGCCTGCTCGGAGAGATCAGCCATCAGGTCGCCCACCACCCTGCAGCGCCCGCGCCAACGGGGGGGCAGGGCGTTGGCGGCCCGGGGGCCCATGGCGGCGATGCGGTCGCTCCAGCGGGGCCAGCGGGCCACCCACTCGGCATAGGTGAGGTGGCGATAGCCCAGCCGGGCCGAGAGCAGCACCGTCCAGAACTGGTCGCCGCCCAGGAACACCACCACGCCGCGACGGGGCCAGGGGCCGAAGCGCCCCGGCCGTAGCAGCAGTCCCCAGAATCGGCGGGCCGGCGTGATCCGTGTGAACAGGTCCCAGGTGGCAGCGGCCCGGTGCTCCTGGCCGGTGCCGTTGGGGCAGGGCACCAGCACCAGCCTCAGCTCGCCGGGGCCAGCGGACTGCCGCGGCGCCAGGGCCCGGCGGCGGTGCAGACAGAGGGCCAGCGGCCGAACCCAGGTGGTGAGTTCGCCGGGGCCATTGCTCACCAGCACCACCGCGTAGGGCTCCGCAGCAGAGCTGTTGTCAGCCGCGTTGCTGTCAGCCGCGGTGAACAGTGCTCCCTCGGAAGTGTCGGGCGCGGGGTGACGCTGGCGCAGGGAGGAGAGAAAGAAAAAAGTGCGGATGGCGAGACTTGAACTCGCAAGGCCGAAGCCACACGCCCCTCAAACGTGCGTGTCTACCAATTCCACCACATCCGCAAGATGACACAGTGCGCCAGGGCGCACCGGGTGGGACGACCCGCCATTGGCGTGGCCGTCCCGCAATATACCCATAGCCCCTGCCGCCCTCCCTGCTGCCAGAAGCGTCAGTGAGCGCTGATACAGTCCGGCCTGGCCTAACGCCAAGCGAGACGCCGCGGATGCCCATCGGCAAGTTGCTGATCGCCAACCGTGGCGAGATCGCCCTGAGAATCCTGCGCAGCTGCCGCGAACTCGGCATCGCCACGGTGGCCGTGTACAGCACGGTGGATCGCAACGCCCTGCACGTGCAGCTGGCCGATGAGGCCGTGTGCGTGGGCGAGGCGCCCAGCTCCAAGAGCTACCTGAACATTCCCAATATCCTGGCGGCCGCCACCTCCCGCGGTGCCGACGCCATCCATCCCGGCTACGGCTTCCTGGCCGAGAACGACCGCTTCGCCGAGATCTGCGCCGACCACGGCCTCACCTTCGTGGGGCCCTCGCCGGAGGCGATCCGCTCGATGGGCGACAAGTCGACCGCCAAGGCCACCATGCAGCGGGTGGGCGTGCCCACCATCCCGGGCAGTGAAGGCCTGCTGGCCACGGTGGAGGAGGCCCGGCGCCTGGCTGATGACATGGGCTACCCCGTGATGATCAAGGCCACGGCCGGCGGCGGAGGCCGTGGCATGCGCCTGGTGCCCGGCGGCGACCAGTTGGAGAGCCTGTTCAAGGCGGCCCAGGGCGAGGCGGAGGCGGCGTTCGGCAACCCAGGTCTCTACATGGAGAAATTCATCGACCGGCCCCGCCACGTGGAGGTGCAGGTGCTGGCCGACCGCCACGGCAACGTGATCCACCTGGGTGAGCGCGACTGCTCGATCCAGCGCCGCCACCAGAAACTGCTAGAGGAGGCCCCCAGCGTGGCCATCAACGCCGACCTGCGCCGCCAGATGGGCGATGCCGCCGTGGCCGCGGCCCGCACCATCGGCTACGAGGGCGCCGGCACGGTGGAGTTCCTGGTGGACCGCAGCGGCGCCTTCTATTTCATGGAGATGAACACCCGCATCCAGGTGGAGCACCCGGTGACGGAGATGGTGACGGGGGTGGACCTGATCGCCGAGCAGTTGCGCATCGCCGGCGGCGAGCCGATCTCCCTGCGCCAGGACCAGGTGAAACTGTGCGGCCACGCCATTGAAGTGCGGATCAACGCCGAGGACCCGCGCCAGAACTTCCGGCCGGCCCCCGGCCGGATCACCGGCTGGCTGCCGCCGGGCGGCCCGGGGGTTCGTTTCGACAGCCACGTGTACACGGGCTACGAGATCCCCCCCTTCTACGACTCCCTGATCGGCAAGCTGATCGTGTGGGGCGT
>JBBASN010000079.1:0-12486 GCA_040399225.1 Prochlorococcaceae cyanobacterium
GCGTTGGCGGCCAGGGGAGCCAGCAGGCCGGTGCCGGCCAGGGCCAGCAGCAGCTTGGACAAGGTGGACATCAAACTCCTCACAACAGGGGTTCAGTGGCAGCGAACGGCAGCACAGCAGCCGGGCAGGAGGGTTCTATCGGTTGGCCAAGAACGGGCGCCGATCACTGGTCACGACTGTCCGTGATCAAAGTCACATCGAAGTGTTCCCTGTCCGAGAGGATTGGTTGTGACCTTTCGGCAGAGGGCAGATCGCAGATGGCAGATGGCTTGGGCCGTCAGTGAACCTGGCCATGCCAATACCCCCGCAGTCAAAATCTCAGATTGGTCTGAATCAGCCCTCCCCAAGTTGGGTTGAATTGGTTTTCTCTGTAGGAACTGGTATAGAACAGAGCCGTGGTCACTGAGATTGAATCACTGATCTGAGCGCGGTAAAATGTCTCCGCCAGCCAACTCTGCGTATCGCGGTGCCGTGTGAAAGGGGCCTGGCCGATGGCGATGCCGGCCGTATGTCCCCTGCTCAGTGGTTGGTCCCACTGCAGGCCCAGCATCCAGGACTGGGACTCGGGCATCGATCCGTTGCTGGTGGTGTTGACGCCGTAGCCCAAGGTAATGGAGGGCTGCCAGCTGTTCTCGATCGGTTGCCAGTAAGCAGCTAAGGCCACGCTGTTGCTTTGCTGTCCACGTCCAACCGCACGGGGACTGAAGTTCGGGTCCCTGATCAATGCAGCCTCGGAACCGAAGCGGTAGGCCATCGCAGCCCCCCAGTTGAGACCTTGCACCCCCAGCTGACCCAGGGTGTTGATGCCGCTGGCTCTGGAAAGAAGGCCGGTTTGGGAATCGCTGAAGCCGTTCTGTGCAACGGTGTTGAGATCAACGGTGATCAATGGAGTGCTGTTGTTGAGCCGATGGCTGAACTGCACTCCCAGCCCACTGCCCACCGCCCGGTTGTAAGTGCCTGAGGCACCTGCCAGTTGAAAGAAATCGAGCACCCCGGAGCTGTAGGCGCTGGGAATGAACGCCAGCATGCCGGTATTGCGCACAAGGGGCCCCGCGGTGACATGCATCGCATTGCCGATCGCCACGCTGTAATACAGCCGATCAACGCTCACATCCCCATTCGTGTCGCTGGGCCTGTCGAGCCGGAAGATCTGGGCGCTGCTGCCGAAGGGCAGGGCAGGGGTGTTGCCGGCACGCAGGCGCGTGCGCAGGAGATCCTTGCCAGTGAAGCTTGAATCGAGTGTCAGTCGCAGGTCGAAGGTGAACGTGGTCTCGTTGGGATGGGCCGATTGCCGATGGCCACCTCCTGCTGTGGCGGCATCCAGATTGGGGGTGCCGCCGATGAAAGTCGTGGTGTCAATGTGCAGCCTGCTGATCGGAGAAAAAAAGCTGCTGTCCGCAGGCAGTTTCCCTTCGCAGGAGGCGCGATTAGGGCAGGCAGTGGGGCTGGGATCGGGCCAGACTGGTTTGTCCGCTGCCAACAAGGACGGAGGCTGGGAGAAGAATCCAAGCCCAAAAGTAATGAAATAACCGAGGAGCTGGCGAGGAAATGACCCTCGGGATGGATTGGAGTTATGAGGACCTCGGTCGGCTCCTGCCAACTCCACCAAGACCGTCTGGGCTTGCTTGTCTATCGGGGAGGGGGCCTCGATTCAGTTCAACGGCGGAACTGGGACGATCTCACCGGCACCAGCACGGGTTGCATCAGTCCGCCACCACTGTTGTCGTCGTCGGAGTCGGTGGTGAGCCAGAAGGCCAGGCCGAACGCTGCCAGCACTCCGATGAACAGCAGCAGTTCGGCCATGACTTGGTTTCGACTCGACTCACCGTAGCGGCAATCCACCGTTGTGGTGTAGCGGTTGCATCTCAGGCCAGGGGCGCCACGGCCAGCACCAGGCCCGTGAGGCTCAGGGCGGCGGCGAGAGCAAGGGTCCAGCGGCTGTGCAGCCGACGCAGCACCAGTCCCGTGGCCCCCACCACTGCCGCCGAGGCCAGGCCAGCCCCCAGCCACCAGGAGAGGGTGCCGCTGGCTTCCTGGCCATGCAGCAGGGCATGGACGGCCACCGCCGCTGCCACCACGCTGCCCACCAGGCTGAGCTGGGGTGAGCGCTGGCTGCGTTGCAGTGACAGCAGCAGCACGCCGAGGGCCGACACCGCCAGTGCCGCCCACACCTCCGCGGAGGGCAGGTCGCCCCCGAAGGAGCCGAGCACGGCCCCCACCAGGGCGCCGCCGAGGGCGAACAGCAGCACACCGCCGCTCACGTAGGCGGCCACGCCGCCCACGCCGAGCAGCAGCAGCAGGTGATCCAGGCCCAGTAGGGGGTGGCTGGCGCCGGCCAGCAGGCCCGCATCGGCCGCGCCATGGGCCTGCACCGGCAGCGCGGAGAGCAGGCTCAGGCCGAAACCGGCGGCGGCGGCCAGGCCCAGGGGGCGGGCAGAGCTGGGGGGGAAGAGAAGAGACATGGGCTGGCCGGTCCGCGCCGGCGTTGAAGGTGGACGGGATCGGGCGAGCGTTCTGACTGAGGCCAGCCTCCCTTCCCTGGTCCGGGAACGGGGGAAGGAGATGCTGGCCATCACAGCTGCGGGACAGTGCCGGACTGGGAAGCGGGGCCCAATCAAGGGTGGCTTCTGCACCGGACTTTCCTCGTTACCTCTCCGGGCTGAATCCGGGGAACCCACCCCAGTATCACCGCGATCCGCCGCGGCGCATGGTTCAGGCGAAACCCTTGCCAGCGTTTCGGGCCACACAGGCCTGCAGCTGCTGGCGCAGGCGGTCGTGGTCGAGGTTCCGGCCGATCAGCACGATCTGGTTCTTGCGCTGGCCGTCGGGCCAGTCGGAGTCGTCGATCGAGAAGCGCTTGCCGGCGAGGTGGAACACATGGCGGCGCTCGCTCTCGTTGAACCAGAGGATCCCCTTGGCGCGGAACACCTCCTCAGGCAGTTGGTTGTCGAGGAAGTTCTGGAACTTGCGCAGGGCGAAGGGGCCGTCAGCGGCGAAGGAGAGGGAGGTGAAGCCCTCGATGGCGGCGTGGTCGGGATGGCTGGCGGGCTCGTGGGAATGGTGGTGCTGGTGATCGTGATGGTCGTGCTCGCAGTGGCCGTGGTCGTGGTCGCAGTCGCTGTGGTCGTGGGCTGGATCGGGGCTGATCTGCCCGGCCACCACCTTGTCGCTCTCGAACAGGCCCACGCTGAGCAGCAGGGGCAGGGGTACTTCGCCCTTCACCGCGCGCAGGATGCGGGCGTCGGTCTTGATCTCGCGCAGACGGGCCTCCAGGTCGGCGAGCCGCTCCTCGGCCACCAGGTCGCACTTGTTGAGCAGCAGCATGTCGCCGTAGACGATCTGGGCCCGGGCCACCTCGCCGTCGAGAATCTCGTCGCTGAAGTTCTCGGCGTCCACCAGGGTGATGATCGAGTCGAGCCGGGTGGCCTCGCGCAGGTCACTGCCCAGGAAGGTCATCGCCACGGGCAGGGGGTCGGCCAGACCGGTGGTCTCCACCACCAGGTAGTCCACGGGGTCGGGGCGGTCGAGGATCCGGTACACGGCCTCCAGGAGCTCACCGTTGATCGAGCAGCAGATGCAGCCGTTGCTGAGTTCCACCATGTCGTCGCCGGTGGCGACCACCAGGTCGTTGTCGATGCCGATCTCGCCGAACTCGTTCACCAGAACGGCAGTCTTCAGCCCCTGCTGGTTGGTGAGGATGTGGTTGAGCAGGGTGGTTTTGCCCGCGCCCAGGAAGCCGGTGAGGATCGTGACGGGCAGGCCCGTGGCGGCTGCGGTGTCGTCGGGCATGGGGTGCCGGGAATCGTTCCCAGACCCTAGGGTTTCGGCCACGGCCTTAGGTGAGCGGGGTTCAGTGAGCGGCCTGGCGCTGCTGGCAGGCAGGGCAGAGGCCGTAGAACTCCAGGGTGTGGAACAGGGGCAGGAAGCCGTCCAGCTCGCCCCTGGGCAGCTCGAGGTCGTGCACCGGGCAGTGGGGAAGACGCCGGGTGCTGCCGCAGTCCACGCAGGTGAGGTGGTGGTCGTCCCGCTCGGTGGGGGCGAACAGGGCTTCGCCGCTGGGCAGATGGCGGCAGCGCACCAGCCCCCATTGCTGCAGCTGGCGCAGGTGGCGGTACACCGTGGCCAGCCCCATCGGCGTGCTGCTGCGGCGCAGCAGGGCGTGCAGGTCCTGGCCGGACAGCTCCGTGGTGGCGGCCTGCAGGGCCTGCAGCAGTTGGTCCTGCCGTGCCGTGAGCCTGGGATCCACGTGGGCCTCCGTTGCAGGGGTGTTCACGGTGAGTTGTTCTAGCCCGCAGGCAGCCAGTGCACCTGGCGCACCGGCTGGTTCAACGGGCGCAGCTCCAGGCTCTGGCCGTCGATCAGCACGGGTTGGGCGGGCAGCAGGGGGGGGCGGCCGCCTGGGGCTACCGGGCTGGACTGCGCCGGCTGGGGCCGCAGGGCGGCCAGCAGCTGGCCGCTGGCCGGATCCCAGTGCAGGCCCGTGCCCGGTTCCAGTTCCCAGCCCCGCAGATCCCGCCGCGCCAGCAGCTGGCCGCCGCGACTGAAGGTGACCAGGCTCAGCAGGGGACGCTCCTGGCCCTCCAGCAGCAGCGCCCAGACCCGCTCGCCGCTGCGGTCACAGGCGCTGGCCACCAGGGCCTGGGAACCCAGCCACAGTTGCCGGGGTGGCTGGCCCGGCTCCACCAGCTCCAGGGAGCGCCGGAAGTCGGGCCAGTGGCGCAGCAGCAACGCCCGGCCGGCCTGGGGGCAGAAGCTGCTCAGGTCGCGGCTGCCGGGTAGGGTCTGGCGCCGGGGGGGCTGGGGCGGCAGGGCCTCCAGATGCAGCCCCTCGGTGTCCGGTACCACCACCGCTCCCCCCTCCGGCAGCAGCTGCATCGGGCCGCTCACCGGCCAGAGCAGGCGCTGGCGTCCGCCGCCGTTGCGGCGTAGTTCACTGTCGCCGCTGCCCGGATCCAGCTGGCCGCTCTGGATCAGCAGGTCGCCGCGACGGTTGCTGCTGTAGTGGGCGAACAGCACGGGCGAGCCCCCTAGCGGTTCTGGTTCCCCGGCCGTGGGGGGTGGGGGCGGCTGGGGGTCGCTGGCCTGGAGGGGCACGAGATTGTGCTGGCGCAGGGGAATCCGCCAGAGCCGCAGCTGGCCATCGCCCTGGCGGCTGGCGGTGGCCAGCGCCGAGCCGTCGCCGAGGGGCAGCAGCAGGGGGATCTCCGCCCACACCGGGCTCAGCGGCCGCCAGCGGCCGTCGTGGTCGCGCAGCTGCACCTGCTCCCCACCTGGCACGCTCACCACAGCCAGGATCCGGGGTCGGGGGTCCCAGTGCCACTCGCTCGCCGCCAGGGCCAGGCCCCGGCTGTCCTGGCCGCCGATCCCAAGCCGCAGGGGGGCATCGATGCGCTGGCCCTCGTTGAGGCCGAGCAACAGGCTGTCGCCCCGGCCGAACCAGCGGTGGGCCAGGGAAGGCTGCAGCTGGCTCTGCCGCTCCAGGCTGGTGGGGTTCATCGGCCGGCTGAAGCGGGCCTGCAGGGCTGCAGGACCGGCGCTGGCGGCGGCGGCGCGCAGCTGCTGCAGCCTTGGAGGCTGGCGCTGCAGCAGCTGTTGCTGGCCCAGGGCCAGCAGGGCCGGCAGGGCCAGCGCCAGCAGCAGGGGGCGGTTGCCGGGGGCTGCGGGGAGACCGCTCATGGTTCCAGGGGCCGGGCCGGCCGGGGGATGGGGCGGATCACGGCCGGCACCACCACCAGTTGGTCGCCATCGGCGGCCATGGTGCCCTCGATGGCCAGCCACTGGTCGGCCTGGGGCAGGGGCTGGTCGCTGGGCCAGCGCACCGGCAGCCCCACCGGCGTGGCGTCGGCCAGGCAGCAGCGCACCAGCAGCCGGGCGATCTGGGGTGGCTGGCCCGGCACCGGCAGCAGGAAGCCGCTGATGCGCACGGGATCCCCGTCGAACAGCTGGGGGTCGGGCTGGCTGCGCAAGAGCCGCACCCAGTCGGTGAGGCTGCGCTGGGCCGGCGGCAGCACGAAGCTGAGGCTCTCGCTGGCGGTGTCATCCCCGGGCCGCTGGCTGGCCAGATCGGCGAAGGAGGGATTGGGCGGCCACAGGATCAGCAGCAGGGCAATCGCGGCCGTTGCCAGGCTGAGGCGGCCATCCCGCTGGCCGCCGCTCTCGCCGACTCGCACCGCGGCCAGCACCTGGAGCAGGGCCAGCACCAGCAGCACGCCACCGGCGGCGCTCACCAGCGGATGGAAGGCGGCCCGCAGCAGCAGGTCAAGGCGGCCATCCACGCTGCTCTGCAGCAGCACCACCGCCCAGAGGGCCAGGGCCAGGCCCCGCAGCAGGGGATTCGCCATCACAGCCTCCAGAGATTCACCCACTGGCCGATCAGCAGCACCACCAGCATCGAGCCGGCGGCGGTGAGCAGCAAGCCGCGGGGTTTGAACAGCAGCCCCAGCAGCCCCACCAGCTTGATGTCGATCACCGGGCCCAGCAGCAGGAAGGCCAGCAGGGCCCCGGGGGTGATCTGGGCGGCGAAGCCCAGGGCCAGAAAGGCGTCCACGCTGGAGCACACCGACAGCACCAGGCTGAGGGCCATCAGCGCCAGGATCGAGAGGGTGGGGGCGCCGCCCACCGCCAGCAGCCACTGGCGCGGCAGCAGGGCCTGCACCAGGGCCGCCACGGCGCAGCCGGCCACCAGCAACAGGGCCAGGTTGAGGAACTCGCGGCTGCCGTGCTGCAGCACCTCCCGCCAGCCTGGTCGAAGCGGGTTGGGCAGTACCGGAGGCTGATTCTGCGGCAGACCGATCACGCCGCTGCGGCGCTCCAACAGGCTCACCGCCGCCAGGGGTTGGTTGAGCCGCCGTTCCTCGAGCAGGTCGGCCCGCAACAGCTCGTTCTCCGGCAGCAGCCGCAGCAGCAGGGCCAGGGCCAGGGCCACCAGCACTGCCCCCAGGGGCCTGGCCAGCAGCAGCCAGGGCTGGTTGGGGAAGGCGGCCCAGGTGCTGGCGATCACGATCGGGTTCAGTACCGGCGCGGCGAACAGGAAGCCCAGGGCGGTGCCCACCGGCGCCCCGCCCACCAGCAGTCGTCGCGCCACCGGCACGTTGCCGCACTCACAGGCCGGCAGCGCGAATCCCAGGGCGGCGCCGCTGAGGGGGCCGGCCACCGGGTGGGATGGCAGCCGCCGCAGCCAGGCCCCGCCGGGACTGAACCAGCGGGCCAGGGAGGCGATCAGCACGCCGATCAGCAGGAACGGCACCGCCTCCAGCAGCAGTCCCTGGAACAGGGCCCAGGCGGTGTTCAGTCGGACAGGCACAAGCACATCGAAACCAGCTGAACCTCAGGGTTCGGGGTGATGCTCGCAGGGCATCCACAGGCTGCCCATGCGGTGGGCGCCCTGGCAGCCCAGCTTGCGGGCTGCCTGCAGGGCCTGCTCCCGGGTGGGGTAGGCGAAGCGGTTGGCGGCCGGATCCGGGGGTGGGCCGGCGGCGGGGTGGTGGTGGTGATGGCCGCCGGCCCCCGCGCTGCCCAGCCGGTAGGGGCCCATGCCCTCCACACCGGTCCACCACACCCCCATCACGTTCACCCCGGCCACCAGCACGCCCATGCCCACCACCGCCAGGTTCACCACCCCCATGGCCACGGCGCCAAGGCTGAACACGCCCATCGGCACCACGCCGATGCTCACCACCCCCATCGGCACGATGCCGATCGAGATGATCCCCAGCGGAGCGATCCCCACGGCCAGGAGTTTGGGTTTGTCGCCGCAGTTAGCCACTCAGTGCTCCATCGCCAGCTGCTCCTCGCATCACCGCGTGCCTCGCTGCTCGTGGATCAGTGGCTGTGTGCCGATCCCTGGCCGGAGCTATGGCCGGCACAGGGCATCCACTGGTCTCCCATCCGGTGGGCCCCGGTGCAGTTGAAGTGCAGCCGGGCGGCCTTTTCCGCTTCCGCCCTGGTGGCGAAGAGCGCGGGCACGGCCCCGCCACCGGCCGGGGGATTGGCCAGGGCCGCTAGCGGCAACAGCGCCAGGGCGGCTGCGCTGAGCGGCAGGTGGAGGAGCTGCAAGAGGTTCACCGGCAGATGGCGCTCACGGTACGAGGGTTTCCAGGTTGCAGGCGCTGGTGGCCGGTCCGCCCGGACCCCACTACAGTGACATGAGAACCATTCTCGTTTTTGTCCGTCCTGGCTGTCGTTGTGTCTTGCCTGGCCTTGGCCCCCCTGCGCCGTGCCGCTGTGCTCGGGCTCGCCGTCCTGCTCTCCGCCTGCGCCGCCCCGCGCCAGAACGAGAACGCCGCCCAGGCCGGGGGTGGCCTGCAGGTGGTGAGCACCTTCCTGCCCATCACCCTGTTCACCCGGGCCGTGGCCGGCGACTGCGCCACGGTCACGGCCCTGATCCCGCCCTCGATCGGCCCCCACGACTTCCAGTCGAGTCCTGACGCCGTAACGGCCCTGGGTCGGGCCGACGTGCTGGTGAAGAACGGCCTGGGCATGGAGGGCTTCCTCGACAAGCTGGTGCGCGCGGCGGAGAACCCCGATCTAGTGGTGATCGACTCCAGTGCCAGCGTGGCCACCCTGGAGTCGCCCGCCCATGGCGAGCAGGGCCACAGCCACGGCCACAGCCATAGCCACAGCCATGGCCCGGTGAATCCCCACATCTGGCTCGATCCCCTCCGGGCCGTGCAGCAGGTGGAGAGCATCCGCGATGGCCTGGTGGCGGCCGACCCCAGCTGCGCCGATGGCTACCGCCGCAACGCCGAGGCCACCATCGCCGAGCTGCGCCAGCTCAACGACGCCATCGCTGAGCGCCTCAGGCCGTACGCCGGCAAGACCTTCGTGGCCTTCCATGACGTGGCGCCCTACTTCGCCGAGCGCTACGGCCTGAAGGCCGAGTTTTTGGTGGATGTGCCGGAGATGAATCCCTCCCCGGCCGACCTGCGCCGGGTGGCCGAGCGGGTGCAGGCCAGCCAGCTGCAGGCCCTGCTCAGCGAGCCCCAGGCGGGAGCCCGATCATTCAATACGCTGGCCACAGACCTGGGCATCCGCATCAGCGTGTTCGATCCCCTGGAAACGGGCAGCGAGGACCAGGCCCGCAATCCCGCCACCTACTTCGAGGTGATGCGCCGCAATGTGGACACATTGCTGGGGGTGTTCGGTGGTTGAGCGGGGTGCCCATGGCTGAGCTGGTGCTGGAGGTGGAGAACCTGCGGGTGAGCCGTGACGGCGTTCCCGTGGTGGAAGGGGTGAGCTTCCTGCTGCCGGCTGAGAGCGACACGGCCCTGGTGGGCCCCAATGGCGCCGGCAAGAGCACCCTGGTGGCGGCCCTGTTGGGCTTGCTGCCGCGCCAGAGTGGAGAGGTGCGTCTGCTGGGCCAGCCGCTGGGCCCCCAGGGCCAGTGGCCCCGCGCCATTCGCAGCCAGCTGGCCTACCTGCCCCAGAGCCTGGCGGTGCGCGGCCGCTTCCCGCTCACCGTGGCCGACTTCGTGGGCTTCGGCTTCGATCCGGCCGGCCCGCGCTGGCCCTGGCAGGGCCGGGCGCATGGCCGTTGCCGCCGTGAAGCGGTGGCCCGGGCCCTGGAGCGCACCCACTGCGCCGAGCTCGCCCATCGCCTGCTCAGTGAACTCTCCGGTGGCCAGTGGAAGCGGGTGCAGTTGGCCTTCTGCGTGGTGCGGCCCCGGCGGCTGCTGGTGCTCGATGAAGCCCAGGGAGGCCTCGATGCCCCATCCAGCGAGCGCTTCCAGCAGTTGCTGCTCGAGCTGCGCCGCCAGGAGGGCTGGACCGTGCTGCAGGTGTCCCACGACCTGGAGATGGTGCGGCGCAGCTGCGACCAGGTGCTCTGCCTCAACCGCCAGCTGCGCTGCAGCGGCAGCCCCGAGCACGCCCTCAGCCCCCAACGGCTGGCGGAGCTCTACGGCCCCGGCTATGTGGCCTACCGCCACCACCACCATCGCCATGCCCCGCTGGTGCCATGAGCGCCGTGGATGCTCTGCAGGCGGCACTGCAGCAACCCTTCATGCAGCGGGCCCTGATTGGCGGCCTGCTCACCGGTTGCCTGGGCGGACTGCTGGGCAGCTTCGCGGTGCTGCGCCAGCTGTCGTTCTTCAGTGACGCCCTCGGCCACTCGGCCCTGCTCGGGGTGAGCATCGCCGTGCTGCTCAACCTCAACCCCACCCTGGTGCTGATTCCCTTCGCGGTGCTGTTTGCCCTGCTGGTGAATCAGCTGGTGCAGCGCAGCCGCCTGCCCACCGATGCCCTGCTGAACATCGTGTACTCCAGCTCCCTGGCCTTCGCCGTGGTGGTGCTGAGCCTGGTGGAGAGCTACCGGGGCGGCATCCAGCAGCTGCTGTTCGGCGACATCCTTGGCATCAGCTGGGGCGATCTCTGGGTGATCGGCGGCCTGCTGGTGCTGGCCGTGGGCTACGTGACCGTGAGCCTGCGGGCCCAGGTGCTGCTCACCCTCGACGACGACCTGGCCGGCGCCTTCGGGGTGCGGGTGAACGCCCACCGGCTGGCCTTCATCATCCTGCTGGGGGTGGTGGTGGCGGTGTCGGTGAAGGCGGTGGGGGTGCTGCTGATCAGCGCTTTTGTGGTGATTCCGGCCTGTGCGAGCCGGCTGGTGAGCCGGCGCCTGCCCCTCTATGTGCTGGGCGCATCGCTGCTCGGCGGCCTGTGCGCCCTGGTGGGCCTGCTCGCTTCCGGCCTCACCAACCTGCCCTCCGGCCCCTGTGTGGTGATCGTGCAGTTCACGGGGTTTGTGCTGGCGCTGCTGGTGAGCCTCAGGCGGCCAGGGCCACCACCCGGTCTTGCACCTGCAGCTGCACCCGGCAGCCTTCCGCCAGGCAGGGCTGGGCTGGGGTGATCACGGTGAGGGCCTCGTCGCCCAGGCGCACGCGGTAGAGCTGGTCGTGGCCGCGGAATTCGCGCACTTCCACGGTGGCCGCGGCGGCGGGATCGGCCACCAGGCGGATCTGCTCGGGCCGCACCGCCACCTGGGTGTAGCCCTCGGCAGGTTTGAGCAGCGGCAGCTCCCCCAGGATCGTGTCCACCCGCTCGCCGTGGGCCTGGCCCTCGAGCACATTGGCGCGGCCCAGAAAGTTGGCCACAAAGGCGGTGGCCGGCTGGCGGTAGATGGCATCGGCCTGGCCGATCTGCACCAGCCGCCCTCGCTCCATCAGGGCCAGGCGATCGGCCATCACCATCGCCTCCTCCTGGTCGTGGGTCACCAGGATGGCGGCGATGTTGGTCTTGTGGAACAGCTGGCGCACCTCCTGGCGCATCTGCACCCGCATGGCGGCATCCAGGTTGGAGAAGGGCTCATCCAGCAGCACCAGCGCCGGCGCCGGCGCCAGGGTGCGGGCCAGGGCCACCCGCTGCTGCTGGCCGCCGGAGAGCTCGTGGGGGAAGCGCTTGCCCAGGTGGGCCAGCCCCACCAGCTCGAGCATCTCCTCCACCCTGGCTCGGGCCTGGCCCCGCGGCAGGCGATGGAGCCCGAAGCCCACATTGGCCGCCACGGTGAGGTGGGGGAAGAGGGCGTAGTCCTGGAACACCAGGCCGAACCCGCGCTGCTCCGGCGGCCGGTGGGTGATCTCCTGGCCGTTGAGCCGCACCACGCCTCCGTCGGCCCGCTCGAAGCCGGCGATCAGGCGCAGGGTGGTGGTCTTGCCGCAGCCGGAGGGGCCGAGCAAGGCCAGCAGTTCGCCCCGGGCCAGCTCGAAGCTCACCCCGTCCACCGCCGCCGCTTCGCCGCCGTACCAGCGGCTGAGGTGCTCGATCTGGAGGAGGGGAGGCTGGCTCATCAAGGGAACTGGGGGGCGGATAGCGGTGGTGAGGCACGCCGAATCGAGGACTGGAGTGCAGGCCGGAGGAGCAGAAATGGCGGCAGAAGGGCTGCGCCTCACGGCTGAACAGCGGGATGAGATCCGTTCTATCCACCAGCCCAGGCGCTCACCGACCAGGTGATACGCCTGGGCGTAACAAAAGGCACATCCGCTCAGCCGAGCGAGGTATTGCTGGGCGATCGTTTCGAGTTAAGGGCTTGAAGGGTGCTGGAGGGGGACGGAACATGTGCTGCCTTGCAACCCCTTTCCACTCGTGATGGGGCCGATCGCCTCCGGCTTGGGTTGATTGGTGACCTGGCGGCGGAACGAGAGTTGCCGGAAGGCCTCAGGGGGGGGGCAATGGGCACCGAAGATGCTTTCAAGAACTCGGATCGCTAAATCGAGCTTTCAATGAGCGAACGCTCCAGATCACAGCTGGCAGGGATCTCAGCATGGAAACCAACACCAGTTCCCTTCTTCTGTATCTGGATGGTAAAAGGTCTGCTCAACGGTAGACATCTCTTCGATGACCAACCTTAACAACATCAACCACAAGGGCCTTGTCATCGACGCTGTAGATTACTCGATGGCTCCCTTGGCGAACACGATAGAGATTCGACCTGCCCGTTAGCTTTTCAGATCCCAATGCGAGAAAGACGCGCCCGATTAATCCAAGCTTAAG
>JBBASN010000080.1:0-12288 GCA_040399225.1 Prochlorococcaceae cyanobacterium
CTATGTGGTGGCTCTCGATGGCAGCCTGCTGGTGCGGGCAGGTGCCGCGATTGCGCCAGGGGCGCGCCTGCCCTCGGGCCACTCCCGGGTGCTGGCGGCAGCTCCGGCCGACGGCGAGGTGTACAGCCTGGATCTCGATGGGGACCACCTGCTGGTGGCCCCGCTCCCCAGGCTGCAGGCGAGGGCGGTCTTCGAGGTCGATGGAACGGCCATCGATCGTCTGGTGGCGCAGGAGTTGCTCCCCCAGCAACTGGGTCTGGCGGTGTTCATGGGCCTGCTGCTCGGTGTCGCGCTGCTGCTGCTGAGCCGGGAGGTGACGTTCCGTCGGCGCGAGCAGCGGCTTCTCGAGGATCGCAACCGTGATCTGGAGCTGCTGGTGCTGCAGCGCACGGAGGCGCTGGAGCTGGCCAACCGCCAGCTCACCCAGCTTGCCGGTGAGGATCCGCTCACGGGTCTGGGCAATCGGCGCAGCTTCGAGGAGGCACTCGATCGCGCCTGGGGCCTGGCCCGCCGCCAGCGCCAATCCCTCGCCCTGGCGATGGTGGATGTGGATCACTTCAAGGCCTATAACGATGGGTTCGGTCACCCGGCCGGGGATGGCTGCCTGCGGGCCGTGGCCCAGCAACTCCGGGATGGGCTGCGGCGCCAGGGGGACAGCGTGTTTCGATTCGGTGGCGAGGAGTTCGTGCTGCTCCTGCCCGACACCGCTGCCGACCAGGCTCTGCACTGCTGTGAACTGCTTCGCCGGCAGCTGGAGGACCAGGCCATGCCCCATCCCCTCGGTGTGGTGACGATCAGCGTTGGCGTGGCTGCCTCGCGGTTGGATGGTGAGGACGATGGGGCGACGGATCTGCTCGCCCGTGCTGATGCGGCGCTCTACCGGGCCAAGCGCGAAGGCCGCAATCGGGCGATGCTGGCCGAGGAGTCCATCGGGTGTGCTGGATCCAGCGAAGAGGGCGACTGGGACTCCCCACGGCCGCCTCGGCCTCTTCGCTGACTTCTAGGCTCATGCCAGTGAGCCGCGTCGCCCGGAGCATGAGCGAACCCCAGCGTGAGCCCTCCTTTCAGCAGGCGCCCTCCTTTCAGCAGGCGATGGAGATCACGGCCCAGTGGCTGGGGCTGTGGGAGAACGGCGAACTCAGCGATGAGGTGCTTGCCGATCGGGTGGGCGAGCTGGTGGCCAGCCGCGACGGGGCCCGGGGCTTCTTCGTGGTGAGCCTGGCCGGAGACTGCCCCTTGATGGACCGTCTGCCCGAGCCCCTGGTGCTGCAGCTGCGGGCTGCAGGCGATGGTGTGGTGGATCTGAGCGCGCGCAACCTGGCCATGAGCACGGCGATGGCCGTGCAGCACGGCCGCAACGGCGACAGCGGCCAGCAGGTCGGCTCCGAGCGGGTGCAGGCCCGCTGCACCGAGCTGCTGCGCCTGCTGGAACCCGGCGCCGTGAAGCAGCGCCTGGAGACCCTGCTGCAGGCCGCCGATCAGGGTGCCGGCGAGGATGTGGCCTTCCTGGACCGCTGGGGCTACGACGCCGAGCAGCGCCGGGCCATCGCCGCTGCCGTGGAGGCCGTGGCCGGCTGATTTGGCCAGCCCGCCCGCCCCCTTCCGGGCCATCAAAAAAGCCCACCGATGCGGTGAGCCGGAGGTTCATGGGCCTGTCAGGTCAGTCGCGGCGTCCGCCACCCTGCAGGGCGATGATCAGACGCAGGATGAAGATGAACAGGTTGATGTAGGTGAGGTACATGCCGAGGGCACCGGCCAAGTACTGGTCGTCCCGGTAGGTGCGGGGCATCGTGTAGAAGTCAACGAAGGCCGCTCCCACGAACAGCACGGTGCCGAACCCCGCGATCAGCAGCTCGAAGCCGTTGCCCCCGAAGCCCGGCACGAAGATGCCGCCCACGACCTGGACCACCATGGCGATCAAGAGGCCAAGGATGCCCAGCCCCACCGCGCCGCTCAGGGCCTGACCGACGCTGTCGCTCATACGGCGACCCATCACCGAGGCCACCACGAAGGTGACGCCGGTGGCCAGGGCGGCTGTGCCGATGGCACCGATGCCTGCGGTGCCGATCGCCATGGCCACCAGGCCGCTGAGGGTGAAGCCGGTGATCAGGCTGTAGGCGGCCAGCATCGGCAGAGCCGTGCTGTTATTGCCCTTCATGGCCACGTTCTGGGCCACGAAGAAGAGAATGAAGTTGCCGATCAGGGCCACCCAGAACAGGGGCATGAAGCCTGTGGGGTTGCTGGCCATCAGGGCTAGACCGCCCATCACCCCACCGGCGGTGAGCACCATCCCACCACCCACGAAGGGCAGGGCCTTGTTCACCACATTGGGCCCCACCAAGGCGCTGGATTGCGCCTCGCGGATGGCCTCCTGAAAATTGCTGCTGGCCGGCATGGCGCACCGGGAGAGGAAACTTCATCCATCCTGCCAGCGGTTGCCAGTCAGCGGGAGTCGTAGCGGCCAGCCAGGGGTGCGGATCTCCCTATGGGAGTTGGTCGTGCTGGCGGGGATTGGCTGATTCCGGCCAGAGGCGCACGCCCAGCACGGCAATGCCTGTGCCGATGCAGGATTCAGCGAAGCGCAGCAAGGCGTTCAGCCCAGGGCTGAGCTTGGGGTCGAGGCTGCTGGTCACCATCACCACGATCACCGTGATCGCTGCCAGCCGGCCGTGGCTCGGGATGTTCACGGCGGCGCAGAGCGCCACCGTGGCGAAGATCGCCAGGGCCATACCCAGCGGCTGAAAGGGCAGCAGTGTGAGGTAGATGGCACTGGTGAGGGCGCCGATTGCGGAACCAAGGATGCGCAGCGAGGCCGAAGCGGTCGTTTCCTGCCTGCTGGACTGGGTCACCACGATTGCCGAGATCGCTGACCACAGTCCGCCGATCTTGGGCAGGTAGCCCGGAAACAGGCTGGTGAACCAGAAGCCCAGTAGGTAGGCCACCAGGGCGGCCAGCGCGATTTCGGCGGGAATGCGCAGTCGATCAGCACGGCTGGTCATGGTGTTCTGCGGCGGTGTGAGCCATCGAACCGTCTTTGGCTTCCGGCTTCCAGCTTCCTGGCGTCGCGTTCGGCGTAGGCCGTCACCAGGCGCTGTACCAGGGGGTGGCGCACCACATCGGCGGCCGAGAAGTGGCAGATCGCCACTCCTTCCACCCCATCCAGCACCTGGGCCGCCTCGGCCAGGCCGCTCAGCACCCCTGGCGGCAGATCCACCTGGGTGGGATCGCCGGTCACCACCATGCGGGAGTTCTCCCCCAGGCGGGTGAGCACCATGCGCATCTGGGCGGTAGTGGTGTTCTGGGCCTCGTCGAGGATCACGAAGGCATCGGCCAGGGTGCGTCCGCGCATGTAGGCCAGCGGGGCCACCTCGATCACCCCCTTTTCCAGCAGGGCGGTGGTGCGCTCGCTGCCCAGCAGGGCGTGCAGGGCGTCGTAGAGGGGGCGGAGGTAGGGGTCTACCTTCTGCTGCAGGTCGCCGGGCAGGAAGCCGAGGCGCTCGCCGGCCTCCACGGCCGGGCGGGTGAGGATCAGCCGTTCCACCTTGCGCTCCTGGAGCATGCGCACGGCCAGCACCGTGGCCAGGAAGGTCTTGCCGGTGCCGGCCGGCCCCAGGGCCAGGGTGAGGTCATGGCATTCCATCGCCTGCACGTAGGCCTTCTGGCGCAGGGTGCGGGGGCGCAGCAGCTTGCCGCTCTGGCTGCGGGCCAGCACCTGCTCGGCCAGAGCACGGTGGTCTTCGCCCCGGCCGCTGTCGAGGGCCTGCAGGGCGGTGTTGAGATCCACCTGGCTGAGCTGCTGGCCCTCCTGCCAGAGGGGCCGCAGCAACTCGATCAGGGCGGTGGTGCGCTCCAGCTGGCTGGGTCTGGCCCGCACCGAGAGATCCAGACCCCGCAACACGATCGAAGAACCGGTGAGGGCCTCCAGGCGGCGCAGGGTCGATTCGGCCTCTCCAGCCAGGGCTAAGGCCGCGGCTGGAGTGGGCAGGGCGAGGGTGGCAGTGGCGAGCCCGTCGGGTTCGGCCGCGGTGCCCTTGCTCAAGCCTCGGCGCTCTCGGCGGCGGGCTCTTCGGCAGCAGCAGCTTCAGCGGCAGCGGCCTCCTCGGCGGCCTTGGCTTCAGCGGCGGCCTTGGCTTCAGCAGCTTCCTTGGCGGCCTGTTTGGCAGAAGCCTCGCGGGCGGCGGCCTGTTTCTTCTGGCCGATCACCACCGAGGGGCGCACGCTCTTCTCCAGCAGGCCGCCGCGCTCCAGCAGGCTTGCCACCGTGTCGGTGGGCTGGGCACCCTGCTCGAGGCGGGCCCGGATGGCCTCGGTGTCGAGCCGGGTTTCCTTGGTGCGGGGGTTGTAGAAGCCCAGCTCCTCAAGCGGACGACCGTCGCGGCGGGAGGTGCTGTTGCAGGCCACAAGGCGGAAACTCGCTTCCCGCTTCTTGCCAAACCGCTTCAGGCGGAGCTTGATCATCGTGGCCTAGCCGCTAGGTGTGCAAACAACCAGTGTAGCCCGTGGGGGTGTGCTCCCCTTCAGAGCTCCCCAAACCCCTTGCGCTTCTTGGCAGGCCTGGGGGCTTTGGGCTGGCCGCCGCCACGACCGCCGCGCCCTCCACCGGGCATTCCGGCCATCCCTGGCATCCCGGCCACCCCAGGCATCCCGCCGCCCATGCCCGGGAAGCCTCCCCCCATGCCTGGCATCCCGGGCATGCCGCCGCCGCGGGTCATCTGTTGCATGAAGCCCCGCATCTGCTGAAAGTTCTGCAGCACCTTGTCCACATCCGCCGGGGTGTGGCCACTGCCGGAGGCGATGCGGCGCCGGCGCGAGGGATGGGCGGCCAGCAGATCCGGGTCGCGGCGCTCGGCTTCGGTCATCGAGCCGATCATCGCCTCGATCTTCTTGAGCTGCTCCTCGCCCTGCTTGAGCATGCCGGAATCGATCTTGTTCATGCCGGGGATCAGCTTCATCAGGCCGCCCAGGGAGCCCATGCGCTTGATCAGGCGCATCTGCTGCACGAAGTCCGAGAAGTCAAACGTCGCTTCCTGGAGCTTCTGCTGCATCTTGGCCACATCGGCCAGCTCCACCTCCTTCTGGGCCTTCTCCACCAGGGTGAGCACATCGCCCATGCCCAGGATGCGGCTGGCCATCCGCTCGGGGTGGAAGGGCTGCAGCGCCTCCACCTTCTCGCCGGTGCCGATGAACTTGATCGGCGCGCCGCTCACCTTGCGGATCGAGAGGGCGGCGCCGCCGCGGGAGTCGCCGTCGAGCTTGGTGAGCACGGCGCCGGTGATGCCCACCTGCTCGTGGAAGGCGCGGGTGAGCTCGGCCGCTTCCTGGCCGATCATCGAATCCACCACCAGCAGCACCTCGTCGGGGCTGCAGGCCTCGCGGATCCGCACCATCTCCTCCATCATCGATTGGTCGATCTGGAGGCGGCCGGCGGTGTCCACCAGCACCGTGTCGAAGCCCTCGGCCCTCGCCTTCTCGATGCCGGCCGCGGCGATCTCTTCCGGCTTGGCCTCGGTGCCGAGGCTGAACACCTCCACGCCGATCTGGCCGCCGAGCGTCTTCAGCTGCTCGATGGCCGCCGGGCGGTACACGTCCGCCCCCACCATCAGCGCCTTGCGGCCCTGCTCCTTGAGGTGCAGCCCGAGCTTGGCGGTGGCGGTGGTCTTGCCGGCGCCCTGCAGGCCGGCCATCAGCACCACCGCGGGCTCGCCAGCTTTGCCGCCAGCGGCCAGCGGCGCGTTCTCGCCGCCCATGGTGTCCACCAGCTGCTCGTGCACCACCTGGATGAACTTCTGGTCCGGGCTGATGCCCCGCACCACCTCGGCGCCGAGGGCCTTTCTGCGGACTTCGTCCACGAAGTCCTTCACCACCGGCAGGCTCACGTCGGCCTCCAGCAGGGCGCGGCGCACGTCTTTCAGGGCGCCATCAATATTGCTCTCGCTGATCGCCCCCTGGCCGCGCAGGTTCTTGACGGCGTCTTCAAACCGCTGGGAGAGCTCGTCGAACATCGGGGAATCTCTGGAGGGGGCGCTGCAGGGCGGCGTGGGGGAATGGGGAGCGGGCCAGTGCCGGGTTGGCCTGGTCCGGGATGACGGGATCGTAAAAAGTGGAGGAGGGCCCAGCGATCCAGGCCCTCCTTCCCAGCTCACTCGGCCCGCTGGAAGCTCACCAGTCGCCAGATGCCATCGTCGCGTCCGAATACATAGCGGTTGCGCAGGGCTGGCAGTCGGGTGGGCCGGCCATCCGGCTGGCCGGCGGCATCGAGGCGCTGGTCGGAGTAGTCGATGGTGGCCACGGCCGCGATCCGTTTGGGACTGCTCTCTTCCAGCTTGAAGTCCACCACCTTGGCCGTGATTCGCTGGGTCTGGTTGAGCGCTTTGTCCTCCCGCTGTTCGGCGGCCAGTCGCTGCAGCTGGGTGTCGCGGGCGAGCCGATCGAGGGGAATGGCCGGCTGCTGGCCTGCCAGGACGGCCGCCTTGGCGCTCAGCCAGACCTCGAGCAAGCCCCGCACCTGCTCCGGTGAGGGTGTATCCGTGCGCAGGGGCAGCTGGGGTTGGGCAGGCACAGCCGGAGAGACGGCGGGTTTATCAGGCGTCTGGCTTGCGGGCTTGGCGTCCCGCTTGGGCTCCACAGGGATCGGCGTGGGCCGGGGGCGCAGCAGGGCAAATCCCCCCGCCAGCACCAGGATCAGGGCCGCTGCGCTGGCCGCGATCCGGGCCACGCGGGGTCCATTGCTTCCCTGTAACCAGTCCGGCAGGGTCAGGCCCGCCGCTTCCAGCTCCCCGTCGTCCTGATCGTTCGCGAGGGGCTGGGGATCATCGCCGTCCTCGGTGGTGTAGCCGAAACCGCCGAGTCCAAGCAGGGCCTGGGCTGCTGGCAAGGCTGAGCCTGGAAATCCGAAGCCAGGGGCGGGCGGGGGTGCGGGAGTCTCCTCCAGTTGATCGAGGTAGGCCTGCACGTCCCGGTCGGCGAAGTAGGCCTCCAGGTCGGCGTCGGCATCCAGGTCGCGGTAGCCGGGCAGCACATCCCGGGCCAGCCAGTCGCGGCAGTAGGCACACAACTGGGCCAGGGGGTCCTCGCCGGCCCGCTGGGCCCAGCTGCGGATCTCCGGACTGGAGCCCTGGGCAAAGGCGGTCTCCGCTTCATCCACCTGCCCCAGGAGCAGATGCAGGCAGGCCAGCAGTGGTTGGATGTTGGCCTGGCCGCTGGCCAGGAGGCGGCTGCGGGCCGTGGCGATCCGCTCCGGCTTGCGCTGGGCGAAGCCCGAGGCGGTGAGGGCGGTGGTGGCCAGAAAATCGGCGCTGCCGCCCTGCTGGCCCGGAGCACTGGACCAGCGGCTGAACAGGTCGATCTGTTCCTGCACGGTGAGGTAGGCCCGGATCTGACGGAAAAAGGCCTGAAACTCCTCGGCGTCCATGCGGGGATCCCGCTGCCCCTCCAGCCCGCCCCGTTCGTCCACCAGCTCTTCCAGTAGTCGCAGGCCCTCGCTGCGGGCCTGCACCGCCCCCAGGTCCCGGCTGAGCAAATCCAGCACCCGGAAGGGCCTGAGGGCCAGGAGGGCCTCGCTGATCGCCTGGCGCTGCTGGGGCTGCTGGCCCATCCGCTGCAGCAGCTGCTGCCCCTGGCCCAGGAGCAAGGCGGCGCTCTCGAAGCGGCGGTTGCGGCGCAGATCCTCGGCGCCGGCCAGGCAGGAGAGGGCCGCCAGCAGGCAGAGGTCGGCTTCCCGGCCGCTGCCCAGGGCTGGGGCCTGGGGGGGCTGCAGGGCCCGCTGCACCAGCTCGAATACCTCCAGGTGCTGGCCCGCCTCATGCAGCAGCAGCAGGCCCCCCAGTTCCTGGTTGCTGCCCAGCTCCAGGCCTGCCTGCAGGGGCTGGCCGCTCTGGCTGAGGGCGGTGAGCTGGGATTCGTAGGCGCTGCGCCGCTCCGGTTCGCTGAGCAGGTCGGCGCTCTGGCGCAGCAGGGTGTTGCGCACCTCCAGTGTCTCGAGGGTGAAGCCCTGGTCCGGGATGCGGTCGAGCCGCTGCTGCAGGGTGCGGAACACGTTCTGCACGTCCGTGGTCGGACTGACGCCGAGCAACCGGAAATGATCGATCGGCAGTTCCAACCCGGACGTTCCGCTGGTGGCCGACTCTAGTCAGGGTGGCTGATATCGCCATGGGCAGAAGGAATCGGCCAGACCCCGTACAGTCAGCGATCAGGATCAGCCTTCGCTGCGTAGCGCCGCTTCTTGCCATGACCCAGGCCGATATGAGTCGTGAACTGGCCTCCGCCTCGGGGGCTCCGGCCTGTTCCGCCGATTCCACCCACGTGGCCGGCCCCCATGCCGAGCGACTCGAGAACCTCTACCCCGCCACGCCGGCCACGGTGACCCGCGAGGAAGGGCTGATGCTCTACCGCGACATGGTGCTGGGTCGCCGTTTTGAGGACAAGTGCGCGGAGATGTACTACCGCGGCAAGATGTTTGGCTTCGTGCACCTCTACAACGGCCAGGAGGCCGTGAGCACGGGTGTGATCAAGGCGATGAAGATGCAGCACGACTGGTTCTGCAGCACCTACCGCGACCACGTGCATGCCCTCAGCTGCGGCGTGCCGGCCCGCGAGGTGATGAGCGAGCTGTTCGGCAAGGAAACGGGCTGCAGCAAGGGCCGCGGCGGCTCGATGCACCTCTTCTCCAAGGAGCACCATCTGCTGGGTGGCTACGCCTTCATCGGCGAGGGCATCCCCGTGGCCCTCGGGGCCGCCTTCACCAGTCGCTACAAGCGCGATGCCCTCGGCGATGCCAGCAGCGATGCGGTGACTGC
Organism: Prochlorococcaceae cyanobacterium; assembly: GCA_040399225.1. Classification (GTDB taxonomy): domain Bacteria; phylum Cyanobacteriota; class Cyanobacteriia; order PCC-6307; family Cyanobiaceae; genus NIES-981. The sequence continues at coordinate 8,796 of JBBASN010000080.1, forward strand.
AGCGTTCTTCGGCGATGGCACCTGCAACATCGGCCAGTTCTATGAGTGCCTGAACATGGCGTCGCTGTGGAAGCTGCCGATCCTGTTCGTGGTGGAGAACAACAAGTGGGCGATCGGCATGGACCACAACCGGGCTACCAGTGATCCCGAGATCTGGCGCAAGGCAGCCGCCTTCGGCATGGCCGGTGAGGAGGTGGACGGTATGGACGTGCTGGCAGTGCGCGCCGCCGCCCAGCGGGCGATCGAGCGGGCCCGCGCTGGCGAGGGTCCCACCCTGCTGGAGTGCCTCACCTACCGCTACCGCGGTCACTCCCTGGCCGACCCGGATGAACTGCGCGCCCAGGCTGAGAAGGAGTTCTGGGCCCAGCGCGACCCGATCAAGCGCCTGGCTGCCCACCTCAGCGCCGAAAACCTGGCCAGCCCGGAGGAGCTGAAGGCGATCGAGAAGGAGATCGATGCCGAGGTGGCCGACTGCGTGGAGTTCGCCCTGGCCGCCCCCGAGCCCAGGCCCGAGGAGCTCACCCGCTACATCTGGGCCGAGGACTGAGCCCTCAGAGCTCGTTCGGAAGGCGGCGGGTGAGATTGCGCAGCTTGCGCAGGGCCTTGAGCTCCACCTGCCGCACCCGCTCCCGGGACACATCCAGCCGGCGGCCGATCTCCGCCAGGGTCTGACGCTCCTCGCCATCCAGCCCGAAGCGCAGCTGCAGCACCTGGCGTTCCTGCTCACTGAGGTGGCTGAGCCAGCGGTCCAGCTGCTCCTGATGGATACCACGCTCCACCTTGTCGAGGGGTTCCTCGTCATCGCCGTCGGCGATCAGGTCGCCCAGGAAACTGCGGCCTTCATCGCCATTCACCGGGGCATCCAGGCTGGAGGTGGTGAGGGCCTGACGCAGCAGGCCATCGAGCTCATCGAGGGGCATGCTGAGGGCCTCGGAAATCTCCTGGCTGCTGGGCATGGCGCCGAGCTTGTGGGCCAGATCCAGGCTCACCTTGCGGATGGCGGTGAGGCGCTCGGAGAGATGCACCGGCAGGCGGATGGTGCGCGACTGGCAGGCGATGGCCCTCGTCATGCTCTGGCGGATCCACCAGAAGGCATAGGTGGAGAACTTGTAGCCGCGGGTCGGGTCGAACTTTTCGACGGCCCGCTCCAGGCCGAGGGAACCCTCCTGAATCAGGTCGAGCAGTTCCATTCCCTTCCCCTGATATTTCTTGGCAACACTCACCACAAGGCGCAGATTGGCCTTCATCATGCGCTGCTTGGCCCGCTGGCCCACGCGCATGATTTTCTGTTCCTTGGTGCTGTAGTCGTCTCGGCCTTCTTCCAACAGCCGCATCAGGGCCTGCACCTGGTTGCCGAGCTCAATCTCTTCGGCAGCGGTGAGCAATGGCTCCCGACCGATGGTGGCCAGATACCAGCTCACCGGGTCTGAGGTGCGGCGTCGATGCCCCTCGCTGGTCCTGAGACTGGTGGCGGACATCGCAAGTCTTGAACAGAATGACAACTATCCGCCGAAATCAATGGCGACCGGTGTGTTTTCAGTAACCCTTTAGGTTTTGCTTGCAAAACAACACGTCATTGATCACGGATGTGATGTGATTGCAGCCATGGCCGTGGCTACGGCCATGGGGCTGGCACAGCCCGGCCCCAGGCGGGCCAGCTGTTCGCCGCTGCTGGCATGGGCCAGGGCGGCAAGGGCCAGCACGCTGGCCGGTGCCTGCTTGCCTGCGGCCATGGCCATGGACGCCAGACCCCCCGCATAGCCGGCCAGCACATCTCCCTGGCCGGCTCGGGCGGCGGCGGCGGCGGCGCTGCTCAGCTGCCAGGGGGCGTTCCCGGGACCGCTCACCACGGTGCGGGCACCCTTGAGCAGCACGGCCGCGCCCGTGGCCTCGGCCGCGGTGGCGGCGGCCTGCAGTGGCGGCAGGGCTGCCCAGCGGGGAAAGAGTCGGGCGAATTCCCCCGGATGGGGCGTGAGCCAGGTGGGGCCTTGGCGTTGGCGCAGCCAGGGGAGGGCCCCGTCCCCCCGTCCGGCCAGCCGGTTCAGGCCGTCCGCATCCAGCAGAAGAAGGCCAGGGAACTGCTGCAGCCACTCCCAGGCCTCGCTGTCACCGCTGGGGTTGCCGTCCGGGCCATGGCCCAGGCCCGGACCCAGCACCAGGGCGTCCAGTCGGCTGCCGTCTTCGCCCGCCAGGGCCCCCAGCTGCAGATGGCCCGCCGCATTACAGGGCAGGGCGCGGCGCACCACCACCTGGGGCGCCCGGCTCCAGAGATCGGCGGCCAGGGGTTCGGGCAGGGCGGCCTGGAGTGAGCCGCAGCCGCTGGCGTCTGCACCGGCCAGGGCCAGGGAAGCGGCCCCGGGGAAGCGGCGGCTGCCGGCCACCACCAGCAGCCGGCCGTGGCCGTACTTGGCCGCCGCGGGGTCGGGCCGGGGCCAGGGGGCCTGTTGCAGATCGTCGGCGTCCAGGGCCAGGGGCTGGCAGGGCGGCAGGGTCGCCAGCAGGGCAGGCGGCAACCCCAGGTCGATCCGCTCCAGCCGGCCCACCCAGACCAGGGCCGGGTCCTGGATCAGGCCGGTCTTGAGCAGGCCCAGGCAATAGGTGGTGCGGGCGCGGGCGGCGGTCTCGCCGAGGCAGTGGCCCCGGTCGGCGCACAGGCCGGTGGGCACGTCGATCGCCACCAGCCCACCCGGCCGTGCTTGCTCCCGCGCGGCCAGCAGCTCCTGCAGCTGGGCCGAGGGGGGGCGGGTCTGGCCGATGCCGAACAGGGCATCGATCCACAGGGCCTGCCCGCCGGGATCCGGTGGCTGGCTGAGCCGGGGGATGCCCAGCCAGGCGGCATGCTCCAGGTGACTGGCCGTGAGTGGCCTGTGGCGCTCAAAGGGGCTCCAGATCGCCACGGCCAGGCCGCGCAGGGCCAGCTCCCGGGCCACCACCAGGCCATCGCCGCCGTTGTGCCCCGGGCCCACCAGCACCACCGCGCCGTGCCGTTCCAGCTCGGCCCCGTGCTGCTCCAGCAGCCGCGTGGCCAGCGCCAGGGCCGCCTTTTCCATCAGGGCCTCCACCGGCAGGCCGCTGCTGAACAGCTGCTGCTCCAGGGCGGCCATCTGCTCGCCGCTCACCAGCAGATGGCTGGCATCCCTGGCAGGCCAGGCGGCAGGGGGAATGGCTTGCACGGGCAGGTTCCGCAGCGGATGGAGGCGCAGTTTCATGATGGAACGGTTGGCGCTCCGCTTTCCGAAGCCACCTCGTTCCGTCCGTTTCTCCGTCTTGTCCGCCATCCCCCCTTCCCCTGCCGCGCTTGCCCCCGACCCAGCAGCCGGCCTTGTGCCCGGGGGAACGGCCACGGCGGCCGGTGCCCAGGCCCTGGAGCGGTTGCGGGCCTGGCCGGGGGAGCGGCGGGTGGCGGTGGGGCTCTCCGGCGGGGTGGACAGCTCGCTGACGGCGGCCCTGCTGGTGGAGGCCGGCTGGCAGGTGGAGGGGCTCACCCTCTGGC
>JBBASN010000081.1:0-12226 GCA_040399225.1 Prochlorococcaceae cyanobacterium
CTAGGAGTCTCGCCTGAGTTGGGCCCTGCAGATAACGGAGCGACACCGATTGCAGCGGCCAGCGCCACCATCGACCAGAGCGTGATCAGCCGCCGCAACACGGCAATCGGCAGAGCGATTCCCGCCGGCACCCCCTGCTGGCCCAGCAGCAGCACCGTGGCTGCCTCATTCACGCCGATCCCGCCCGGCAGCGAGGAGGCCATCCCGGCTGTGCCCGAGAGCAGGTAGATGGCCATCGCCGCCGGGATGGTGATCGCAGCTGGAGCCAGCAGGCGCACGAGCAGCCAGAGCACCAGAGCTTCATTGGCCCACACCAGCACCGAGATCAAGGAGGCAGGCACCATCGCCCTGGCCAGTTCGCCACTGGGGAGGTGGTGGCGCAAGTGCTGCCAGCGACCTGCCAACCATCGGCGGTGCCTGGGGCTGCTGGCCAACAGCGCAGCGCACCCGACGATCAAGGCGATGCCCAGCAGCCAAGGGCTGCTTAACGCCGGCAACCGGCCGAGCACCTGGGCCGGCGTGAGCATCAGCAGCAACAGGGCGACGGCTGCTGCATCGGCAAAGCGCTCGGCCACGAACACATGCACGAGAGGCAGGCGGGGATAGCCGAGCTGCTCATGCAGCAGCTGCACCCGGCTCAGTTCGCCCACCTTGGCCGGGGTGGCGGTGAGGGCAAAGCCCCGGAACCAGCCGAGCAGATCCTGCCAGTTCGCGGTCCCAATTCCCAACCGCCTCAGAAAAAGACGCCAGCGCCAGTAGCGGCCCGCGTAACTCAGGGCCACCACCCCATAGAGCACCGGTAGCCAGGCCAGCAACGCCAACGAGGCCGTGAGCAAAGCTCGTTGTTCACCGGCAGGCAGGCGCAGCACCCCCGCTACTGCAATAGCCAGCACAGCCGCCGCGATCAACCCCAGCCAGGGGATACGCGGACTGCTCATGGCTTCCGCCGAGACGGCAGCAGCATGCACAACACCCCCAGGGCCGTGGCGAACCAGAGCGTCATCAGCCGGATCAGCAGCGTGGCTGGGGTGGCCGCCGCCACGCCTACCCCCTGCAGGGCCAGCAGTCCCACCGTGCCGGCCTCGGTGCTGCCGAGCCCGCCCGGCAGCAGCGTCAGTGCACCCAGCAGGCCGGCGGCGGTGTGGGCAATGGTGGCGCCGCCGATCCCCACGGCCTCGATTTCCATGCCGCGCAGCAGCAGCCAGAGGCTCACCCCCTCCAGGCTCCAGGCCAGCGCGCCGATCACGGTGGCCTGCAACAACAACCCTGGCCGCAGCAACTGCCGCAATGCCGCCAGGCCATCGCCGCCGGCACTGGCCAGCTTGGGGGGCAGCAAGCGTTTCACGCTCGCCTTGAGCTGGGCCTTGGCCCAGGGGCTGCGCAGCACCAGCCAACCAATGAGCACAGCCAACAGCCCGATGCCGATCACTGCGGCCAGGGGCACCTGCCAGCGCAGCAGCAGCGGCAGGTTGATCAGCAGCAGCAGCAGCATCGCCGTGCCATCGGTGAGCCGCTCCACCACCAGCGCCATCAATGTGGGCGGCACCGGCACGCCGCACTCCTGCTTGAGCAGCAGTGAGCGCACCGCTTCCCCCGATTTGCCTGGGGTGGCGGTGAACGCATAGGAGCCCATCCAGATGCGGGCATCGGCCTGGATGGGCGGCCGTTGATCGACAGCTTTCAACAACAGCCGCCAGCGGCCGTAGCGGATGCCGTAGCCCAGCAACACCAGCAGCAGGCCTAGGCCGATCTGTGGCCAAAGGCTGCGCAGCAACGGCACCAACTGATCCCCTTGGCTCCAGATCCCCAGCAGTCCGTAGCCCAGCAGCGCCAGGGCCACCACCGGCAGCAACGGCCCCAGTGAGAAAGGGGGATAGGGCTGGGGTTCGGATAGGAAGCTGCGGTAGTGGGGCAGGGCAGCCGCCTGCAACAGTTCGCGGTCGCCCTTGCTGTCGCCGTAGGCCTCGATCGTGAGCCCATCCAGTGGGCCCAGGTGCTGCTCGAGGCGTCGCACCTTCTCGGGGCCCTTGCAGTTGGGGCTGGCCAGCTTGGGGAGCCATTGGCCGTGCTGGTGCTGCAGCTCGGTGCAGAGCAGCTCCACCCCCAACCAATCGGCCAACGGCTGCAGCAGCAGCCGGGGCGAGGCCGAACACAGCAGCACCCGATCGCCACGCTGCTGGTGCCAGCGCAACCGCACCAAAGCTTCAGGGCGAAGCTGGTCCCGCAGTTCATTCAGCAGCCAGTCCCCTCGGCCAGCTGCATTGGCCCGGTTCACAGCCTCACACACGCCAAACGCGGCGATGGTCTGCTGCTTGAACCGTCCCGTGCTCACCAGCCGCAGCTGCCAGGCGATCAGCCAGGGCGGGCAGGCGAGCACCGCCAGCAGCTGACCCAGCGCACCACGCGAGCGGCGAGCAGCGAGCCATAGGCAGTCGCCCCGCAGCAACGTGCCATCGACATCAAAGACCGCGACCCTCCTGCCCACCGCCTGCTCCATCAGCTGGCGCGGCTGAGCAGGCCGATCACCGCTGTCGTCATCAACCACCCCACCAGGGTGAGTTTGATGCCTCGATCCCCCAGCAGGATCTCCTCCGGCTTATCGCTGCTACGCTCCGGCGCCCATTGCTGCCGACGCTCCGCTTCCTCCGGATCACTAAGCAGCTGGTAGCGAAAAATCCCCACCAGAACGAACGGCACCGTGAGCAGCATCCAGCTGGTGGGTGCCCCGCGCAACGCTGGGCCTGCTGCCCAGAGGGCGTAGCTGATAAAGGCGCTGGTAGCCACCGTGCTCTCCAGCCGCAGAAGCAGCGGCAGCGAATAGCGCTCGAGCACCTTGCGGGTGATCACGCCCCGGTCCTGCGCCACCCGCAACTCAGCCTTGCGCTTCTCGATCGCCAAGAACAGCGCCAGCAGCCCCACCGTGAGCAGGAACCAGGGCGACGGCGGCAGCAGTGCTGCTACCGCACCGGCAATCGCCCGCAGCAGAAAACCCGAGGCGATGCAAAACAGATCCAGCAGCGGCATCCGCTTGAGCTGCAGGCAATAGCCCACCTGGATCAGCCCGTAGAGCAGCACCACCCCCGCCAGGGGTGGCGCTACCCAGGCAGCAAAGCTCAGGCTTACCACCGCCAACACCGCAGCTGTGGTGAGCGCCACCGGCACGCTCACCAGCCCAGCTGCGATCGGTCGATTGCGCTTGCTGGGATGGGCGCGATCGGCCGCCACATCCAGGCAGTCGTTGAGCAGGTAGATGGCGCTGGAGATCAGGCAGAACGCCACCAGCGCCCCTGCGGCCGGCAGCCACACGTCTGCCTCAAAACGGAAGGCGAACAGCGGCGCCGCAAACGCCAGCAGATTCTTGGTCCACTGCCTCGGGCGGCAGGCGGCCAACAGCGGAGGCAGACCTGGGCGGCCAGCAGCCATAATTCCGCACTCCACGAGCCGGTGTGTGGCTGACCTTATAACGCTTACCGCACGATTGCCCCACTGGCTTATGTATGTGAGAAACAATTCAAAGGCGCTTGATTAATTGTGTGATCTCGTTTGGGCAGACAGCCTCTTCGTCTAACTCCATCTAGGCGGCGGCCTGATTGAGGCATTGATCGAGGCCGGCCACCTCGGCATCGCTGACGCCGCGAATGCCATGTAAGGACACCCTCACATGCATCCGGAGCTGAAGGCCCTGACCCTGCCTCAGCTCAGGGGCTCTTGCTGCTGCCCGAATCGCCGATGCCAGCGCTGCCGCGATCCCGCTCCCAGTTGATCACCATCCCTGCCAGCGGCATCGCCAGAAAAATCCCCAGCAGGCCGGCGATGCGTTCACCGAGGAACAGGGCCAGGAACACCACCAGGGGCGGAATAGAGAGCGCGTGGCCCATCACCCGGGGCTGGATCAGGTTGTCCTGAACCTGTTGCAACAGCACCGATACCGCCAGCACGGCCAAGGCCACCCCATAGCCCTGGGTGGCCAGCACCACCAGGCTGATGGTGATCACGCCGATCGTGGCGCCGATCCCGGGAATCGCATCGAGCAGGCCCACCACCAGGGCCAGGATCAGGGCGAACTTCACACCCAGCAGGCTGAAGGCCAGCAGGCTGGAGCCTGCGAGAAACAGCATCAGGGTGATCTGGCCGCTCAGAAAGCCGAGCACGTTGCGGCGCACGCTGCGGTGCAAGGGGCCGCGTAGTTGCGGCGGCACTAGTTGGAGCAGCGACCGCCACAGCCGGCCGTTGTCCACGAGCATGTAGATCACGAGCACCAGCAGGATCACCACGCCGAGCACGTTGCCCACGGCGCCCCCGAGCAGACCGATGCCGGTGTCGAAGTTGGAGCGCACCAGCCCGACGATCCCTTCGAGATCCAGCTGATCGAGGTAGGCACCCAGCTGGCCGCGGAAGGGGAGCTGGGGATCGGCGACCACGTCCTCCAGCTGGGCCAACAGCTGGCTGGCCTGACTCACCAGCTGCACCCCCAGCACCCAGGCCAGGGCCAGCCCCGCGGCCAGGGCTCCCACCACGGTGAGGGCGATGGCCGCCGGCCGCGGCAGCCGCCGGCTCAACCAGCACACCGGCAGGTTGAGCAGCACCGCCAGCGCCGCCGCCGCACTGAACAGCACCAGCACCACCTGGAAGGTGGCGAACACCTGCATGGCGGCCCAGCCACTGGCCACCAGCAGCAGAAAACGCAGCAGCTGGGGGTTGGAGGGGAGACGCCACTCCTGCCTGGCCATGGGGTGGGGTGCGGACGCAACCCACCTTGACCGAGACGGACGGCGCCCTTGCGTCAGGCTGGTCACCATGACGGCCGCCCCCCCCTCCCCCGCAGCGGATGCCAGGCCCTGGCTGCCCTGGATGCGCCGGGCCCTGCAGCTGGCGGAGCTGGGGCGGGGGCGCACCAGCCCCAACCCGCTGGTGGGGGCGCTGGTGCTCGATGGCGCAGGCCAGCTGGTGGGGGAGGGATACCACGCCCGGGCCGGCGAGCCCCATGCCGAGGTGGGCGCCCTGGCCCAGGCGGGGGAGCGGGCCCGGGGCGGCACGTTGGTGGTGACCCTGGAGCCCTGCTGCCACCACGGCCGCACGCCCCCCTGCAGCCAGGCGGTGATCGCCGCCGGCATCGCCCGGGTGGTGGTGGCGATGGCCGACCCCAACCCCCAGGTGGGCGGCGGCGGCCTGGCGGAGCTACGGGCGGCGGGGATTGAGGTGCTCACGGGGGTGGCCGAGGCCGAGGCCCGGGCCCTCAACCGCCCGTTCTGCCACCGCCTCGCCACGGGCCGGCCCCTGGGCCTGCTCAAGTGGGCGATGAGCCTCGATGGCCGCACCGCCCTGACCAACGGCGCCAGCCAGTGGATCAGCGGCCCCGAGGCCCGCTCCTGGGTGCACCAGCTGCGCGCCCAGTGCGACGCGGTGATCGTGGGCGGCGGCACCGTACGGGCCGACGATCCCCTGCTCACCAGCCGCGGCCGCCGCGATCCGGAACCCCTGCGGGTGGTGCTCAGCCGCGGCCTCGATCTGCCGGCCGAGGCCCAGTTATGGCGGCAGGAGCAGGCCCCCACCCTGGTGGCCCACAGCTATGGCGCCCCCAGCCAGGCCCGCTTCCAGCTCGACCGCCTCGGCGTGGAGCGGCTGGTACTGGCCGACTGTGGCCCCAAGGCCCTGCTGGAGGAGCTGGCCCGGCGGGGCTGCAACCAGGTGCTGTGGGAATGCGGGCCGGAGCTGGCGGCGGCAGCCCTGCGCCAGGGCTGCGTGCAGGAGGTGGCCGCGGTGATCGCCCCGAAGCTGCTGGGCGGCACGCCGGCCCGCACCCCCCTGGCCGATCTGGGCCTGGAGACCATGGCTCAGGTGCACCCCTGGCACAGTGACCAACGCAGCGTCCTGGGCTCCGACCTGCTCTGGCGCCTGCGGCAACCGGGCTGCTGAGAGGTCCGCAAGGGCGTTGTCTTGCAGAAGGTCACTGTCTCCCGCGTGCCGATGCCCACCACCCTGCCCAGCACCCTCACCCTTCCCCCCGAGCTGGTGCTGCCGCTCGACCTGCAGATCCCGCTGGGGGGCCTGCTGCTGGCCCTGCTCAGCTGGCTGGGGCTAGAGGTGGTGGGGCGCCGCTGCCGCCCCCGCTCGCTGCTGCGCGGCCTGCTGCTCACCAGCCGCCTGAGCGTGGCCAGCACCTTCCTGCTGGCAGGGCTGGGCTGGTGGCTGGGCCTGCTGCTCGACCCGCTGGTGATCAATCTGGAGCGCGACGGCCACGAGGTGCGCGAACTGCTGGTGGCCCTGGGCGTGGCCTGGACGTTGCTGCGCTGGCACACGGAGTTGCGCCGCAACCGCGACCGCTACGCCGCGGAGATCCTGCCCCGCCTCAACGAGCAGGACCGCCACTTCCTGTTTGATGTGATCCAGAAGCTGATCAGCATCGCCATCTGGGCGATCGTGATCGCAGAGCTGATGCAGCTGGTGGGCGTGTCGGCGGCGGTGCTGGTGACCGCCGGCGGCTTCGGCGCGGCGGCGGTGGGCTTCGGGGCGCAGGGGATCGTGTCCAATTCCCTCAGCGGCCTGAGCCTGTATGTGAACCGACCGTTCATCGTGGACGACTTCATCGAGATCCCCTCCGAGCAGCTCTCGGGCACGGTGGAGGAGATCGGCTGGTTCTACACCCGCCTGCGCAGCCGCGACCGCCAGCCGGTGTACGTGCCGAACACGATCTTCACCAAATCACCGGTGATCAACAACACGGCGGTCGACAACCGGCGCGTGTGGATCGAATTCAGCGTCAGCTTCGCCGACCGGCCGCGCGTCCCGACGATCGTGGCCGAGCTGGAGCAGCTGCTGGCCAGCCACCCGGGCGTGGCCCAGCAGAAGACCCGGGCCGTGCACTTCACCGGCTACGGCGAGAGCGGCCTCAACCTGCGCCTGCTCTGCCACAGCACGGGCCACAGCATGGAAGAGGGCTGGGCCCTGCAGCAGGAGCTGCTGCTCGCCATCGGCGCGGTGGTGGAGCGCCACGGCGCCGCGATGCCCTTCCCCACCCGAACCCTGTTCACAGCCAGCCCGCTCACACCAGCTCCGGGTGAAGCGGATCGCCCTTGAACGGGCCCTGGACCCGGGAGGTGATCCAGCCGCCGTAGAAGCCGCCGGGCTGGGGGACCACCCGCTCATCGTCGATCCAGCAGCCGTCCATCAGGGCCGGATAGAGGGCATACCAGCCGGCCAGGGGGGCGAAGGCCGGCGTGGGGTCGGGGTAGCTCCACACCGCCCGGCTGAGGCGGCGCTCGCCGGCACCGCCGGGATCAAGCACAACGTCGAAGTAGCGGGCCAACCCCTTCCACTCGCAGAAGCTGCGGCCGGGGGCGGGCTGCAGCAGCTCCAGCCGCAGGGCCTCGGGCGGCAGGTAGTAGGTGGGCGGATGAAAGGTCTCCAGTACCCGCAAGCTGCTGCGGGTGTCGACCAGCAGCTGGCCCAGGGCCTCCACCCGCACGTGCTCCCTGCTGGCCACCAGGGCCGGCGGCCGCGGGTAGGCGGCCACCGGCTCGGGGGCCTGGGGTTGGGCGGTCATGGCGACTCCAGGCTGAGGCTGAGTTGCTGGCGGTCTACCGCAGCTGGGCCGGCGGCTGGGGCTTTGGCGGCCCCAGCCGTATCGGGTGGCGACTGGGGGGTGATCGGCGAGGTGATCGGCTCCAGCAACCAGCCGGCCGGATCCCAGGGCTCAAGCAAGGGCTCGAGGGCGCGCAGCTCGGCGCCATGCACCGGCGCCAGCCAGGCCTCCTCCAGGCCGTCGGGGATCAGCACCGGCATGCGCTCGTGGATCGGCGCGATCAGGGCATTGGGCCGGGTGGTGAGGATGCAGCAGCTGTCGAGCTGGCTGCCGTCGGCCCCCAGCCAGCGCTCCCACAGCCCCGCCAGCCAGAACGGCGCCCGATCGCGGCGGGCGATGCGCTGGCCCTTCTCGAAGAAGGCGTCGGCCGGGATCAGGCAGCGGTGGTGGCGCCAGGGACCGCGGAAGCTGGCCTTCTCGGCCACGGTTTCGCTGCGGGCATTGATCGGACGAGGCGCGCCAGCCGGATCCTTCACCCAGGCCGGCAGCAGGCCCCACACCGCGAAGCTCACCTCCAGTCGGCCCTGCTGCTGACGCTGGATCAGCAGCGGCTCGCCCGGCCGGATCAGGGGCCGGGGGGCGTAGTGCTCGGCCAGCTGGGGCGGCTGCTGCCCCTGCAGCCGCGGCAGCAGCCGGTCGATGGCGGTGGTGAGCGAGAAGCGGCCACACATGGTTCCAGTGTGGCGCCCATTCGGTTTCCCACCCCGCATGCCGCCCCGCCAGGGAGGCGAGGGGTGGGATGCCACCCCTAGCCTGGGCCGAGCTGCAACGGCCGTGCGCCATGCCCATCCGCCAGGACGACAACCGCCCCAGCCGGCGCTTCGGGCTGATCAACCTGGTGCTGATCGGCTTCGGCGTGCTGCTGCTGTTCAGCAACTTCCTGCCCAATCAGGGCAACCAGGTGCCGCGGGTGCCCTACTCGCTGTTCATCGATCAGGTGAACGATGACAACGTGCGCCGGGCCTACATCACCTCCGACCAGATCCGCTACGAACTCAAGGAAGCGCCGGAGGAAGGCGCGCCTTCGGTGCTGGCCACCACACCGATCTTCGACATGGAGCTGCCCCAGCGGCTCGAGCAGCACGGGGTGGAATTCGCCGCGGCCCCGCCCCAGAAGCCCAATATCTTCACCACCATCCTCAGCTGGGTGGTGCCGCCGCTGATCTTCATCCTGGTGCTGCAGTTCTTTGCCCGCCGCAGCGGCATGGGCGGCGCCCAGGGGGCATTGAGCTTCACCAAGAGCAAGGCCAAGGTGTACGTGCCCGACGAGGAATCGCGGGTGACGTTTGCCGATGTGGCCGGGGTGGATGAGGCCAAAGCTGAGCTGGCCGAGATCGTGGATTTCCTCAAGAAGCCTGAGCGCTACGCCGCCATCGGCGCCCGCATCCCCAAGGGCGTGTTGCTAGTGGGCCCACCAGGCACGGGAAAAACTCTGCTCTCCAAGGCCGTGGCAGGTGAAGCGGGCGTGCCCTTCTTCATCATCAGCGGCTCGGAGTTCGTGGAGCTGTTCGTGGGTGCCGGCGCCGCCCGCGTGCGTGACCTGTTCGAAGAAGCCAAGAAGAAGGCGCCCTGCATCATCTTCATCGACGAACTCGATGCCATCGGCAAGAGCCGCTCCGGCTCGATGGGCGTGGTGGGCGGCAACGACGAGCGCGAGCAAACGCTCAACCAGCTGCTCACGGAGATGGACGGCTTCGCCGGCAAGGACAAGCCGGTGATCGTGCTGGCTGCCACCAACCAGCCTGAAACCCTCGACGCCGCGCTGTTGCGGCCCGGCCGCTTCGACCGTCAGGTGCTGGTGGACCGGCCCGACCTCTCTGGCCGTCGCATGATTCTCGGGATCTATGCGAACAAGGTGAAGCTGGCCGAGGGCGTGGATCTCGACCGCATCGCCCAGGCCACAGCAGGGTTTGCCGGAGCGGATCTGGCCAACCTGGTGAACGAGGCGGCCCTGCTGGCCGCCCGGGTGAACCGCACCACCGTGGAGCAGGGCGACCTCAACGAGGCGATCGAGCGGGTGGTGGCCGGCCTGGAGAAGAAGAGCCGGGTGCTCCAGGCCGACGAGAAGAAAGTGGTGGCGTACCACGAGGTGGGCCACGCTATTGTGGGGCACCTGATGCCCGGCGGCAGCAAGGTAGCCAAGATCTCGATCGTGCCCCGGGGCATGAGCGCCCTGGGCTACACCCTGCAGCTGCCCACCGAGGAGCGCTTCCTCAACTCCAAGGAAGACCTCGAGGGCCAGATCGCCACCTTGCTGGGCGGCCGCAGCGCCGAGGAGGTGGTGTTCGGGGCGGTGACCACCGGCGCCGCCAACGACCTGCAACGCGCCACCGACATCGCCGAGCAGATGGTGGGCACCTACGGCATGAGTGAAACCCTCGGCCCGCTGGCCTACGACAAGCAGGGCGGCAGCCGCTTCCTCGGCGGGCCCAGCAACCCACGGCGGGTGGTGAGCGACGCCACCGCCCAGGCAATCGACCGGGAGGTGCGTGGCCTGGTGGATCGCGCCCACGACCGGGCTCTCTCGATCCTGAACCACAACCGCGACCTGCTGGAGCGCATCTCCCAGGAGATCCTCGACAAGGAGGTGATCGAGGGCGACGAACTCAAGGGTCTGCTGGCCGAGAGCGTGCTGCCCGCCGAAGCCCAGCTGGCGGCCTGAGCGGTCCCCCTTGACGGCGGGTCCGCCGATGGCCGATAAGGGTTGTTTGAGACCGGCCGATGAACGGCGCCGCCTCCACCCCCCTGCCCCCTGCTCTGGCCGAGCTGCGCGGCCGGGATCTGCTCTCCTCGGCCGACCTCACGGCTGACCAGATCCGGGCGCTGCTGCAGCTGGCGGGCGATCTCAAGGCGGGCCGCAGCAGCGTCGACCTGGGCGGCCGAACCCTGGGCCTGATCTTCACCAAGTCGTCCACCCGCACGCGGGTGAGCTTCACCGTGGCAATGGCGCGGCTGGGCGGCCAGACCATCGATCTGAACCCCCAGGTGAGCCAGGTGGGCCGGGGCGAGCCGGTGGCCGACACCGCCCGGGTGCTGAGCCGCTATGTGGACGCCCTGGCGATCCGCACCTTCGCCCAGAGTGAACTCGAGGAGTACGCCCACTGGGCCTCGATCCCGGTGATCAACGCCCTCACCGACCTGGAGCACCCCTGCCAGGCCCTGGCCGACTACCTCACCCTGGCGGAGTGCTTCGGCGGGCTGCAGGGCCTCACGCTCAGCTATGTGGGTGACGGCAACAACGTGGCCCACTCGCTGCTGCTCTGCGGCGCCCTGCTGGGGGTGAACGTGCGCATCGGTTGCCCCGTGGGCTTCGAGCCGGATGGCGGCGTGCTGAAGCTCGCGCAGGCTCTGGCCGCTGCCAGTGGAGCCACGGTGGAGGTGCTGCACGAGCCAGTGGCATCGGTGCGCGGCGCCCACGCCCTCTACACCGACGTGTGGGCCTCGATGGGCCAGGAGGAGGAGAAGGCCGAGCGCGAGCGGGCCTTCTCCGGCTGGTGCCTGGATGAGGCGCTGATCGCCGAGGCCGACAGCCGGGCGATCGTGCTGCACTGCCTACCGGCCTACCGCGGTCTGGAGATCAGCGCCGGGGCGATCGAGGGTGCCAGCAGCCGGGTGTTCGACCAGGCCGAGAACCGCCTGCACGCCCAGCAGGCCCTGCTGGCGGCCCTGCTCGCCGACACCTGAAGCACCTGCCCCCCCCCGCAATCCCAACCTCACCGCAACCAACGAACCAGACCAGACCAGGCCAAGTCACAACACCCCCTCCCAATCCGGCCCGACCAAAACCGGCCTTTACAAAACGGCCACCAGGCGATACATCTGTATCAGTCGCTCCGGCACCGTTGTCTGCCATGCCCACCAGCCAGCCCCAGCAGCCGCTCACCCCAGCCCAGCAGGAGCTGTACGACTGGCTGGCGGGCTACATCGGCGAGCACCGCCACAGCCCCTCGATCCGCCAGATGATGGAGGCGATGGGGCTGCGCTCGCCGGCGCCGATCCAGAGCCGCCTGCGCCACCTGCAGCAGAAGGGCTGGCTCACCTGGAAGGAGGGCCAGGCCCGCACCCTGCAGCTGCTGGGCGAGGCGGCGGCCGCCTTCGGCGGGGGGGTCGGCCCGGCCATCCCGGTGCTGGGGGCGGTGGCGGCCGGCGGCCTGGTGGAAACCTTCGACGACGTGCAGGAAAGCCTCAACCTGGCGCCGCTGCTGGCCACCCGCGGCCTGTTCGCCCTCACGGTGAACGGCGACTCGATGGTGGACGCCCACATCGCCGACGGCGACGTGGTGCTGATGGAGCCGGTGTGTGATCCGGCGCGGCTGCGCAACGGCACGATTGTGAGCGCCCTGGTGGCAGGCAGCGGCACCACCCTCAAGCATTTCCAGCGCCAGGGCGGCACGGTGATCCTGGAGGCGGCCAACCCGGCCTATGCTCCAATCGAGCTGCCCGCCGATCAGGTCACGGTGCAAGGCAAGCTGGTGGCAGTGTGGCGTCAGATATGAGCCCTGCCGCCATGTAATATTCACTCACGCCAGGCAAGGCCTCCGGGCCAGGGCTGAACGACCAGCGTTCCAGTTTCATTGCGCGTACTCAAAGGGGCCATAGCTCAGCTGGTAGAGCACCTGCATGGCATGCAGGGGGTCAGCGGTT
>JBBASN010000082.1:0-11306 GCA_040399225.1 Prochlorococcaceae cyanobacterium
GGTCGCGCTTGAGCCAGTCATCGAGGACGTCGAACCATCCCCGCTGCGGCAAGCGCCCTGCAGCGATCGTCATGGAAAGAGCGGAACACTGGGCGATGGTAACAACGTTTCCAGACAGCGCGAGGCGCTTTGCAACGGGCTGAAATCGCTTGCCTGATCTTGGTTTTCGCAGCCCCTCGGCGCCTTGTGCTCCGCCGCCGCCACCCGCAGCGCGAGCGCTGGGCGCCAAGATGGCCCTTCCCCGTTTTCTGGAGCTCGATGCCCCCCACCGACGACCTGCTGGAGCAGCCGGTGCTCGGCTCGCGCCGCCCCTCCAACCTGCTCGTAGCAATGGTGGTGAGCCTGGGGGGGGTGGGTTTTCTGCTCACCAGCCTGTCCAGCTATCTGCAGCGCGACCTGCTGCCCGTGGGCCATCCCGCCGAGCTCGACTGGGTGCCCCAGGGCCTGGTGATGGGTCTCTATGGCGTCGCTGCCCTTTTGCTCTCCGCCTACCTGTGGGCGGTGATCGGCATCGACGTGGGCAGCGGCAGCAACCGCTTCGACCGGGCCGCCGGGCAGGCCACCATCTCCCGGCGCGGCTTCCGCCAGCGCATCGACGTGGCGATCCCCCTGCGGGACATCCAGGCGGTGAAGGTGGAGGTGCGCGACGGTCTCAACCCGCGCCGCAGGCTGGCTCTGAAGGTGCAGGGCCGGCGCGACCTGCCGCTCACCCGGGTGGGCGAGCCCATGCCCCTGGCCGATCTGGAGCTCTCCGGTGCCCAGCTGGCGCGCTTCCTGGGCGTGCCCCTGGAGGGCGTATGAGCCGACCTCTCTGGCTGCGATCCCTCCTACTGGGCGGCCTCTGCCTGGTGGCCAGCGGTGTGATCAGCGGCTGCGCCGCCGAGGGCAACGCCTCGCGTCCGGTGGGCTGCGCCACCGCCAGTACCCCCTGTCTCAGCGGCAGCGCCACCGTGGCGATGCAGACCAGCAAGGGGGAGGTGCGCTTTCAGCTCGACGGCGCTGCAGCCCCCCTCACCGCCGGCAACTTCGTGGATCTGGTGCAGAAGGGGGCCTACAACGGCACGGCGTTTCACCGGGTGGTGCGCCAGCCCTCGCCCTTCGTGGTGCAGGGCGGTGACCCCCTCAGCGCCAACCCGATGACCCCCACCAGCCAGTACGGCCAGGGCAGCTTCATCGAAAACGGCGAGGCCCGCCTGATTCCCCTGGAGCTCCGCCTCAAGCAGGACCAGGCCCCAACCTATGGCCGGGAACTCACCGCTCCGGAGATCAGCCGCCAGCTGGCCCTGGTGCACCAGCGCGGCGCCCTGGCCATGGCCCGCTCGGCCGATCCCAATTCGGCCAGCGCCCAGTTCTACGTGGCCCTGCAGGCCCTGCCCGAGCTGGATGGCCGCTATGCCGTGTTCGGACGGGTGAGCGAGGGGATGGAGGTGGTCGACCGCATCGAACAGGGCGATCGGATCATCCGAGCCTCCGTGGTGGAAGGCGGCAAGCTGGTGAAGGGCGGCTCAGCGGCAGCAGCCGGCTCCTGATCCCGGGGCGGGCTAGGCAGGCACCCGCTTGTCGGAGGCGGTGACCTTCAGCCAGGCGGTGTTCACGCCGGAGGCCCGCTCCAGGGCCACCCGGCCGGTGCGGGCGATCTCCAGGATCCCGTAGGGCTCCATCACCTGTTCAAGGGCCACCAGCTTGCCGGGGTCGCCCACCACCTCCAGGGTCAGGGCCTCGTCGGCCACGTCCACCACCTTGGCGCGGAACACCTGCACCAGTTCAAGGATCTCGCTGCGCTGACGGGGTGGGGCGGCCACCTTGAGCAGCATCAGCTCGCGCTCCACGGCGGGGATCGTGGAGAGGTCGCTCACTCCGAGCACGTTCACCAGCTTGTCGAGCTGCCTGGTCATCTGGCCGAGGGTGCGGTCGTCGCCCTCCACCACCATCGTGAGCCGAGACACGCCGCTCTTCTCAGCCGGGCCCACGGCCAGGCTCTCGATGTTGAAGCCCCGACGGGCGAACAGTCCGGCGATGCGGCTGAGGGCCCCGGATTCGTCTTCCACCAACACCGAGAGGGTGTGCTTCATGGCTGCGGACAGTGCTGGAGGGGCGATCCAGCCAAATTACCGGGCCAGCGATGGGGACTGGGCCGGGGGCAGTTCAGCCAGCCACTGCAGCAGGGTGCTGTTGAAGGCCTCGGCAGCCTCGTCGTGGGGGCAGTGGCCGCAGCGCTCCAGCACCCGCAGGGGCAGCCCGGGCCGGTGGCTGAGGGCCTGCTGGGCCACCCGCAGGGGAACCAGCTGGTCGCGCCCTCCCCAGATCAGCAGGAGCGGTTGCCGCAGCCGCCGCAGCAGGGCCGGTGCCGTGGCGCCGTGGGGACGCAGGGCCATGGCAATGCTCATCGCCCGCAGGGCCCGCACCGCACCAGGCCGCCGGGCCGGCTTGGCGATCAGCCTGTGCAGCTCCTGATCGCCGATCACGGGGGTGGCATAGGCGCTCTGGATGCCCAGGTCGAGCAGGGGGGAGTGGGCCAGCAGCGGCACCAGCAGCTCCAGGGGCAACAGCCGACAGAGCAGCCGCACCAGCCAGCGCTTCAGCCGCCGGCGCACGGGGCGCCGGCGCGGGGCCCGCCCCTTCAGGTCGCTGAGCAGGGTGGGATCGGGCAGGGGGGCCGCCACCACCGCCCGCACCCAGCGGGGAAAGAACACGGCGCAGCTGAGGGCCACCAGACCCCCCAGGGAGTGGCCCACCAGCACTGCCGGCTGGCCCACCACCTGGGCCAGGAAGTCCTGCAGCTGGCGCGCCCACAGCCGGTTGTCCAGCCGCAGGGCCGGCTGACTGGAGGCCCCGAAGCCGATCAGGTCGATGCCGTACACGCACCAGCCGGCCGCCGCCAGCACGGCGGCATTGCGGCGCCAGTGGCCGCTGGCTGCCCCGAAGCCATGCACCAGCAGCAGGGGGGGGTGGCTGGGGTCGCCGAGCCGGCGCCAGTGGCAGCTCTGGCCGCGCCAGATCCACTGGCTGTGGCGACCCCAGCCGGCACTCGCCTTGCCAGGCTGGCCATGGCTGCTGTGCAACAGATTCCTCCCGCTTCCAGTTCTGCCGCTCACTATTGCGAAGGGTGGGCCCGCCTGCAGCCCGGCGACGGCTTCTTTCGCCCGGAATCGCGGCCGTCCCGCGACCTGGGCGTGCTGCTGGCCCGCGAGCTGGCGGCTGCAGGGCCGCTGCGGGTGCTGGACGGGATGGCGGGCTGCGGCATCCGTGCCCTGCGCTATGGCCTGGAGGCGGGGGCCGAGTCGGTGTGGGCCAACGACGCCGATCCGGATCGGCTGCCGCTGCTGCGCGCCAACCTGGCCCCCCTGCGCAAGGGCGCCTGCGCCCTGCGGCTCAGCTCTTGCACCGCCCAGAAGCTGCTGGCGGGCTGTCTGCTGCGCGAGCGGCGCTTTGAGCTGGTGGATCTCGATGCCTTCGGTGCGCCGGTGGCCCTGCTGCCCCTGGCCCTGGAGGCGGTGGCCTTCGAGGGCGTGCTCTACCTGGCCAGCACCGATGGCCGCTCGCCCACGGGCCACGACCGGGTGGCGGCGATCCGCCGGCTGGGGGCGGCTGCCCGGGCCCATCCGGCCAGCTGGGAGCTGGCCCTGCGGCTGCAGTTGGGGGCTGTGGCCCGGGCTGCCTGGATCCTGGGCCGCGGGGTGGAGCCCCTGTTCAGCTTCAGTGAGGGCCGCACCTTCCGCACGGCCGTCCGTCTGCGCCGCCGGCCCGCCCCTGGCGAGGAGGGCCAGCTGGGCCTGCTGGCCCACTGCCATGGCTGCGGCGACCAGCAGGTGCAATCGCTGCTGCGGCTGCGGGGCTGGTCAGCCTGCCTCTGCGGTGCGGAGCAGGCGCCGCCGCTGGCGGTGAGCGGGCCCCTGTGGATCGGGCCGCTGCAGCATCCGCCAACGCTCGAAGCCATGGGGCGCAGGGCGCAGGAGTCGCCGGCCAGCCTGGCGGCGCCGGCCGCCCGCCTGCTGGCCGCCCTGCAGTCCGATCGCGGCGAGCCTGCCCGCTGCTGGCCCCTGGCCGAGATCGGCCGCCGCCTGGAGAGCGGCCCGCCCCGGCTGGAGCGGCTGCAGGCGGCCCTGCGCCTGGGGGGACACCAGGCCACGGCCAGCGGTGTGATGCCTGCCCAGATCCGCAGCGATGCCCCCTGGGGCGAGCTGCTGGCCATGGCCCAGGCGGCTGCTGCTAGATAGGATTGCCTTCCATCCGCCCCAGCCCATGGCCTCCGAGATCTTCGGTACCGCAGCCCTGTTCTGGGTGCTGATTCCCGTGGGCCTGCTGGGCGGTGCCCTGCTGCTCAAGTTCGCCGACGAGGACTGAGCCGCGCCAGCCCTTGCCGCCCGTCCGCTCCGCTCTCGCCGGAGGCGAGCGCACCCCTAGGCTCAGGCGCGCTTGAGGGATGAACATGCAGGTTCTGGTCGTCGGCGCCACGGGCACCCTCGGTCGTCAGATCGCCCGTCAGGCCCTTGACGCCGGCCATCAGGTGCGTTGCATGGTGCGCTCGCCGCGCAAGGCGGCATTCCTGCAGGAGTGGGGCTGCGAGCTCACCCGCGGCGACCTGCTCGAACCCGACAGCATCGACTACGCCCTCGAGGGCCAGGAGGCTGTGATCGACGCGGCCACCGCCCGGGCCACGGATCCGGGTAGTGCCTACGAGATCGACTGGACCGGCAAGCAGAACCTGTTCAGTGCCTGCCAGCAGGCCGGGGTGAAGCGGCTGGTGTTCGTGTCGCTGCTGGCCGCCAGCAGCCACCGCGGCGTGCCGCTGATGGACATCAAGGCCTGCACCGAGCAGTGGCTGGAGGCCTCCGACCTCGACTACACGATCCTGCGCGGGGTGGCCTTCATGCAGGGCCTGATCAGTCAGTTCGCCATCCCCGTGCTGGAGAGCCAGACGGTGTGGGTGAGTGGCACGCCTACGGCGATCGCCTACATGAACACCCAGGACATGGCACGATTCGCGGTGGCGGCCCTGGAGCGCCAGGAAACCGTGCGTCGGGCCTTCCCGGTGGTGGGGCCTCGGGCCTGGACCACGGGCGAGATCACCCAGCTCTGTGAGCGCTTCACCGGCAAGGACGCCCGTCTGTTCCGGGTGCCGCCGGCCCTGTTGCAGCTGATGCGGGGGGCGACCAGCTTCTTCGAGGCCAGCCTGAATGTGGCCGAGCGCCTGGCCTTTGACCGGGTGATCAGCGGCGGTGGGCGTCTGGATGCGCCGATGGAAGAGAGCTACGCCGCCTTCGGTCTGGATCCGGTGGACACCACCAGCCTGGAGGACTACCTGCGGGAGTACTACGACACGATCCTCAAGCGCCTGCGGGAGATGGAGGCCGACCTCGACAAGGATGCCAAGAAGAAGCTGCCCTTCTGATCAGCAGGCCTGCCAGCCCAGGACAGCCGGAACAGGACCGCTGGTGCATCTGTACTATGAATCGTAGCTTGCGTTTTCGGGAGCGCTGTTGATGTCGGTTGCCCAGATCAAGAACCTGCAGCGTCGCCTGGCCAATCTGGAGAGTGAGGCCTGCGATGAGCTCAACCGGGCCTGTGGCCACGAGCTCTGGCAGACCCTCGGCTTTGATGCCCTCGACAGCCTGGAGGACCCGGACCGCCGGGCCCGGGCCAACTACTACTACGGGCAGCTCCAGACGGTGCGCGAGTTGCGCGATGGCCTCGGCTGAGGGGGCCAGGCCCCCCTATCCGCCGCCGCCCCCATGGCCCGATTTCCCCCCGACGGCCCGGCCGCCCCGACCGGGGACAGGCCCACGCAGCAGCTGCCGCAGCCGCTGCTCCTCCTCGGCGGTCGCAGGGCGCCAACGACCGGGTTCCAGGCCCTTGAGACCGAGGGGCGGCAGGTTGTCCATCAGGTCGATCCCCATGCGGATCAGCCGCAGGGTGGGGAAGCCCACGGCCGCGGTCATGCGCCGCACCTGGCGGTTGCGGCCCTCCCGCAGCTCCAGTTCCAGCCAGCTGGTGGGTACCTGCAGCCGCTGGCGGATGGGCGGCTGGCGTTCAGGCAGCACGGCGGCCTCCACCTCGGCTCCAGCCAGGGGCCGGGCCCGGGCCGGGAGGCTGGTCCTCCCCTGCACCATCACCCCCGATCGCAACCGCTCGACGGCCGCGCCTGCATCCGGATCCGCCTTGCTCAGATCGCCCTCCACCTGCACCCAGTAGCGGCGCCAGTGGCCGAAGGCCGGATCGGTGAGGCGCTGCTGCAGGCGGCCCTGGGCGGTGAGCAGCAGCAGCCCTTCGCTGTCGGCATCGAGCCGGCCGGCGGCGTACACCCCCGGCCAGTCGATATAATCGCCCAGGCACCCCCAGCGGCTGCCCGCTTCCGGGGTGAACTGGCTCAGCACCCCGTAGGGCTTGTGGAACAGGAGGGTGGTCAGAGGCGGATGCCGGTCAGGACTGGCGTGCCTTCCAGAGGTTCACCACGCCGATCGAGATCAGCAGCAGGCCGAGGTCCATCGACAGGGGAGGCAGCACCATCAGGGACAGGCCGGAGGGGCTCGACCCTATCGCCACTGGGCCAGTGCCGTTGTCAGGGGGGGGCGGAGAGGGCGGGCCCAGGCGACGCTTAAAGTGAATGATCTTCTTGTACCGGTTTGAGCCCCCTGCATGATTGAGACCTCTGGTGTGATCGAAAAGGAACAGGGCAACGGGTTCTACCTGGTGACCCTGGAGCAGCCTGCCGGTCACCAGTGCCTCTGCCGTGCGGCCGGCAAGCTCACCAAGTTCCGCATCAAGCTCCTCGCAGGCGACAAGGTGTTGGTGGAGATCAGCCCCTACGACCTCACCCGAGGCCGCATCACCTACCGGGAGCGCAACGCCGGCGCCGCCGGTCCCCGTCCCGGCGGGAACCGGCCCGGTGGCCCCCGCCGCCGCTAGGCGGGCACGCCCAGCAGCGCTTCGATCGCGGCCTTGAATTCGCTGCGCTGCTTCACGCCCTTGAACTGCTCTTTGAGCTCCTTCTGGAAGAACAGCTGCACGGTGGGGGTGCCGGTCACACCTGCCTGCTGGGCGATCGCCTGATCGGCTTCAATGTCGACCTCCACGCCCTGGGCTGCGCCGCCGAGCTCCTCCAGCACCCGCTTGAGCTGGGGCTTGAGTACGTGGCAGGGGCCGCAGGTGGGGGAGGTGTAGACCACCAGCAGGGGCTTGCTGCTGTCGTGATACAGCTTGCGCAGGGCGTAACCCCCCTTCTGCCAGAGGGCATCGGGGCTGTAGTTGGCCTCGTCGCTCTCGGCGGTGCGCCTGGGCTCACCCACCTCCTGGGGCTCCACCTGCTCGCGCTTCACCTCCACCGCCAGGTTGTGGTGGCTCAGCCAGCGCTCGGCCGCCAGGGCCGCCTGGCAGCCGCTGCCGGCGGCGGTGATGCCCTGGCGCCATTCGGCGTCGGCCACATCGCCGGCGGCGAACACGCCCTCGATGCTGGTTTCCGGCCGGCCGGGCTTGGTCACCAGGTAGCCGTGGCTGTCCACGTCCAGCTGCCCGCGCACCAGGCGGGTGTTGGGGGTGTGGCCGATGGCATAGAACAGACCTTTCACCGCCAGCTCCTCGTTGGAGCCGCTGACGACGTCGCGCAGGGTGATTGCCTCCAGCCAGTCGTTGCCGCTGCAATCGGCCACCTGGCGGTTCCAGTGCACGGTGATGGCGGAGTTGGCCAGCACCCGGTCGGCCATGGCTTTGCTGGCGCGCAGCTGGCCGGAGCGCACGATCAGGTGCACGTGGTCGCCGTATTTGGTGAGGTACACGGCCTCCTCGCAGGCGGAGTCGCCGCCGCCCACCACGGCCACCGCCTGGTTGCGGAACTGGGGGGTAGCGCCATCGCAGATCGCGCAGGCGCTGATGCCGCTGCTCCAGAAGCGCTCCTCCTGGGGTAGTCCGAGCCGGTTGGCGCTGGCGCCGGTGGCCAGGATCACGCTCTGGGCCAGGTAGGTGACACCGTCGGCGCTGATCCGGAACGGCCGCTGCGACAGATCGATCTCCGTGGCGTCGGCCAACACCAGGGTGGTGCCCCAGCGCTCGGCCTGGGCCTTCATCTTGTCCATCAGCTCCGGACCCAGGATTCCGTCGGGGAAACCGGGGAAGTTCTCCACGTGGGTGGTGGTCATCAGCTGGCCCCCGGGGATGCCGCCGTCCTGGAAGCCCGTGATCAGGAGGGGGTTGAGGTTGGCGCGGGCGGCGTAGATGGCGGCGGTGTAGCCCGCGGGACCCGAGCCCACGATCACCAGGTTTTCAATGGCCGGACGCTCGGAAACAGGGGGCGCTGCAACCACGGCTAAAGCGGATCAACTATGACTTAACGCTAATGGATCGGTGGTCCGCCCGTCGTTCAGATCTCCAGCAGCCCGTCGGTTTCTGGATTGGAACCGTGGCTGCTGCCAGAGCCCGGGTGCAGGTCGGCAAGGTTGCGGGGCACCATCAGCACGCTCGGCTCCAGCAGGTGGGGGTGGTCCTCCAGGCAGACCAGCCATTCACGGAATTCCTCCGTGAGGGCGTAGCTCTCCTCGTAGTGCTCAAGGGCGTCAAGGGTGGCCCTGCGCGCCAGGGCCCAGCTCACGGCAACGGTCAGTCTGCGATTCACTGCGGCGTCCATGATCCGCTGCCCCCGTTGGTGGCACCACGCTGCCGGGGAGCGCCTGAATCTGGGGTATTGGTTGACACAACGTCGCAAACTTTCTGCATCCATCTGCGCCGTTCAGCCTTTCTCCGGGGGGCAGTTGTTCGCAAATCGCCCAATTGCCGCAGAATTGCTGGCATGGCGCTGGCGATCAGTTGCTCTAGCCAAAAGCGCAACTCTTTCAGCCAGATATAATTAACTGCGCTTGTGGTGGGTTTGGGCGGGTACTCGTGTCTGCTGCGCTGATTTCTGCCGAGCCGAAGGGGGCTGCACGAAAGGGGGTAATTCCGGCCCCCGCACCCGCAGCAGGGCCCCGGCCCGCTCATCGATGGCCTGCAGGGGAACGGCCCTTGCCGCCGCCAGCCCGTGTCCCGGACCAGAGAAGCTGGCCTGCCTGCAGCTCAGCAGGTAGGGCTCACTCAAGGACCAGCTGCGGGCGTAATGGATCAGCAGGGGGTCGGCCGGCGCGTACACATAGGACGCCAGGCGCGGGACCGGTTCCTCCCGGGCCCGGTCCCCGTCCATGCGCACCGCCCGGGTGATCGCCTGCACGAAGCGGCTGCGGGTCACCACGGTGGTGAGGTAGGCCACCACCCGCACCCGCGGCGCGTCGAACCCTTCGGCGCACATGTCGATGCTCACCAGCCAGTCGGCCTGCCCGGAGCGGAAGGCGGCCAGCCGCTCGGCGGCCCCGGGATCCTGGGAATGCACCAGATGCACTGCATCACCCTGCTCCCGCAGCAGGGCGCTGATCTGTTCGGCGTGGGCGATGTCCCGGGCGATCACCAGGCCGCCGGCACCGGGATGCTGCTGCTGCCGCAGCTGCTCCAGCCGGCGCCGCGCTCCCAGCAGCAGCCGCAGGGCGATGCTGCTGCCGTCGCCGAGGCGGATGGCCCGCCGCAGGTTGCGGGCCCGCCAGCTCTCTCGGCTCTCCGCCGACAGGGGGGAGGTCTCGCTGTCGCCGCTGCCGTCGCCGTCGGCGGCAGGGCGGCCGTGGTCCACCCAACCGTCCTGGAATCGGAATTCCAGGGGACGCACATCGCCGGCGCTGATCAGTTGCCGCGGCTCCACACAGAGATCCGGCACGATCCGCTCCACAATCTCCGTACCCTGCCGCAGCAGCTCCCTCCGGGCCGCGCAGAAGGCCAGGTTGTCGGCCCGAAACGGCGTGCCCGTGAGCCCAAGGCGCAGGGCGGCTGAGGCGGTGAGGCTGCTGAAGGCATGGCCCCAGGCGGCGGCCTCGGGTTCCTCCGGATCCAGGCCCAGATGGTGCACCTCATCGGCGATCGCCAGCCAGCTGCCGGCGGTGCCCCCGAGCCCCTGGCGTTCAAGGAGCCGTCGATGGCGGGCGGCGCACTGGTAGCTCAGCAACAGTCCATCCCAGGCCGGATCGCCCCCATCCGCAGCCTGGCTGTCGCTCCGCACCCCCTCCCAGTTGAGCAGCCTCAGCCCAAGTCGGTTCGCCGCCTGGTGCCACTGCAGGCCGATCGAGGTGCGGTGGCAGAACACCACGAACCGCTGCAGACGGCCTTCGCGCTGCAACTGGCGAAAGCCCAGGAGGGCTCCCAGGGTCTTGCCCGCACCAGGCCCAGCGTGGATCAGCACGTCCTGGCCGCCCGGCCGTTCCTGCACCAGGCGCGCCCGCAGCAGCTGGATCAACTGGCGTTGCCACTGGCGGGGCTGCACATCTTGAGGAGCTGCAGCTCCCCCACCAGACCGGGGCTGCCCGCCGAGCTGAAAGGAGAGAGGGGCGGGCGAAGGATCCATGACGGCCATTGTGGGGTCAGACCCAGGCAACGGGCGGGTCAGATGAGTGATCTGGCCTATGGGCGGCGGAGCAGGCCTGCCTAACTTCGGGCCAGATTCCGGGCTTTCAGCCCCTCTTCGCATGGCCCATCCCGACGATGTGCGCTTGCGCCGTGGCGACGGCCGCGAGGACGACCCCGCGGCAGGGGTACGCCGGCATCTCAGTCGCTGCTGGCGGCATGACTGTGACATCGATCCGCTGATCCTGAGGGCCCGCCAGCTGCGCCGGCGTGGGGCCAGGAAGCTGGCCAGATGTCTGGAGCAGGAGTTGCTGCCGCTGTTCTGACCGGGACCGCCCCGCCGGCCGCTGGTCGCGGCGCCGGTGCTCCCGGCTGCCCGTTTGTGGGTCCATCCCCACAAATCAACCGAAAAGGTTGCCGCCATGGGCGGGTCGGCCCCCAAATGGTCTGAGTACGACTGTGCCGTCGTTGACCCAGTTGCTCATTCCCAGGGAGAGTCGTCCGGGTGAAACCCGGGTGGCTGCCAGTCCCGAAACGGTGCAGCGCTTCTGTGCCCGTGGTCTGCGGGTCCGCGTGGAGACCGCCGCCGGGGCCGCTGCGGGCTTCTCCGATCAGGCCTACGCCGAAGCGGGCGCCGAACTGCTGCCTCCAGATCACGGCGCCTGGGCCGAGGCGGATGTGGTGCTCTGCGTGCATCCCCCCGCAGAGGAGCAGCTTCAGCAGCTCCCCAACGGCGCCGTGCTGATCGGTCTGCTGGCACCCTACGAAGCTCATTCCCTGGCCAGGCTGCTCAACAGCCGGCGCGTTTCGGCCCTGGCCCTGGAGCTGCTGCCCCGCATCAGCCGGGCCCAGACCATGGATGTGCTCTCCTCCCAGGCCAACATCGCCGGCTACAAGGC
>JBBASN010000083.1:0-11278 GCA_040399225.1 Prochlorococcaceae cyanobacterium
GCGGTGCGGCATGGGGGATTGCACCGTCATCCCTCACAGATCTGCCTTGGATTGATCAACTCTATCCACCGCGCCGCAGGAGCGCTGCCCGCCTAAGGGTTGAGCCTGGTTCAGGCCGGGCGCACCAGCACCAGCGGCGTGCGTTCGTTGGCGTTGCCGGCCGGGTTGGGCCGCAGGGCCCGCTGGAGCAGCTCCTCATCGCAGCCTGGGCTGGAGGCGAGCACCTTCACCCGGCCCAGGTCGTTCACATCCACCACCGCCACGGCCACACCGAGGGCCCGGGCCATGGCGGCACAGAAGGCTTCGGGCTGGTCAGGGCCGAGCACGATCGTCTGGTCGTAGGGAGGGGTGGTGCCGGTCACGTCGTCGATCAGCCGGGCCTGGTCGCCGGCCAGCCGGTAGAACCAGCCTTTCGAACCCACCAGCTTGAGGGCGGTGCCGGCCAGCCAGGCGCAGAGCACCCGGGCAGGACCGACCACGTCGATCAGGCTCTGCAGGCCGCAGGCGGTGGCCAGGGAGCTGGTGGGGTGGAACACCCTGCAGAGCAGGCGGGCCAGACCGCTGGGCTGCACGGTTTCGGGATGGTGGTAGCGGCCTTGCATCACCGCCAGGGGCGTTTCGCCGATGGTGAGCACGTCGCCGCTCTGCAGCACGGGCCCGGCGTAGTGGCGCAGCACCTGCTCGGGATCGTCGAGGGTGCCCAGCAGGTGGGTGCGCACCGGCAGCACCGCGCAGCGCTCTCCACTGCGCCAGTTCGCGCTCCCGGGGTTCTGGGGCTCCGGGCGGCGCAGGGGCACGAGGATGCCGGCACGGCGCCAGAGACGGCCAAAGGGCCCGTAGTTCACCCAGCACACCTCCAGCCAGAGGGTGTCGAGCAGGGAGTCGAGGTCGACCTCCTCCGGCACCTTGATCTCCACGCTGAGGGCGGCGCGGGTGGTCTTGCGGCCCTTCACGATGTAGGCGGCCCAGTAGCCGTCTGGACGACTCTCCTCGTCTGGGTGCAGGGCCTTCACCGCCGTGCGCACCTTGACGTCGCCCAGATCGCCACGGCCCAGCAGGGTGGGGCGTAGCTCAAGCTCGGGCACGAACACTTCCATGCGGCCGTGAGGGTTGCTGATGGCCACCGTGCCCTCCACCACCAGGGTGCGCTTGCCGTTGCGGCGGGTGCTGAAGGGTTCGGCCCGCAGCTGCAGGGGTGAGCTGGGCCGCAGCCGGTGGCGCAGTTCCAGCCAGAGCAGGGCCAGAGCGAAGACCAGGGCAGCGATCAGGGCTACCTTGAAGAGGATCAGGAACAGCAAGTGCAACGCAGCACGAATGGGCGGAGCGTAAGTGCAGCTGCCGCCCTAGGGTCCGCCCCATAGCGATCGGGTGGGTCCATGCGCAAGACGTTCGTGCTGGACACCAACGTGTTGCTGCACGATCCGCTGGCCCTCACCCGTTTCGAGGACAACCACATCGTGATCCCGATCGAGGTGGTCGAGGAGATCGACCGCTTCAAGCGCGACCCGGCGGAGAAGGGTCGCAACGCCCGCCAGGTGTCGCGGCTTTTGGATGAGCTGCGGGCGAAGGGCAACCTGGCCGAAGGGGTGCCCAATGGCGACCAGGGGGGCTCGCTGGTGGTGGTGTTCTGCCGCAGCGAGACGCTGGCCACCCTGCCGCCGGAACTGAAGGCGGGCAATGGTGACAACAACATCCTGGCTGTTGCTCTGGAGCAGCAGCAGCTCGGCGCCGTAATCGGCGACCAGCCGCCGGTGGTGCTGGTGACGAAGGACACCAACCTGCGCATCAAGGCCGATGCGGTGGGCCTGATCGCCCAGGACTACACCAGCGATCGGGTGGACATCGCCGATCTCTACCCCGGCTTCTGTGAGCTGTGGGTGAGCGCCGAGCAGATGGACCGGGTGAAGCTGGCGCCGGGACTGGAGCTCGATGGCCTCAGCCTGCCCGCGCCGCTGCAGGCCAATGAGGGGGTGACCCTGATCGACCAGGCCCAGCCGGCCCACACGCTGTTGGCCCGCTTCAATGGCGCCACGGCCAGCCTGCAGCCGCTGCAACATGCGCCCAAGGCCAAGCTGGGCCGGATCCAGCCGCGCAACCGCGAGCAGACCTTCGCCCTGGATCTGCTGCTGGATCCGACCATCCAGCTGATCACCCTGGTGGGCAAGGCGGGCACGGGCAAGACGCTGCTCGCCCTGGCGGCCGGTCTCAACCAGGTGGCCGATGAACGGATCTACGAGCGGCTGCTGGTGACCCGGCCAGTGATCTCCCTGGGCAAGGAGATCGGCTTCCTGCCCGGGGATCTCGAGGAAAAGATGGGGCCCTGGATGCAGCCGATCATCGACAACCTCGATTTTCTGCTCGGCGGCGATGAGCAGCCCAAGGGCGGCTCCGGTCCAGCACGGGCCGGGCACCGGCCGGCGCGGGGTAATTGGAACGACCTGAAGAGCATGGGATTGCTCGAGGTGGAGGCAATCAGCTACATCCGCGGCCGCTCGATTCCCCGCCAGTACATGGTGGTGGATGAGGCCCAGAACCTCACCCCCCACGAAGTGAAGACGATCGTGACCCGGGTGGGCGAGGGCACCAAGATCGTGCTCACCGGCGACCCATACCAGATCGACAATCCCTATGTGGATGCCGAGAGCAACGGCCTCACCTGGCTGGTGGAGCGCTTCAAGGGCCAGCCCCTGGCCGGCCATGTGACCCTGCAGCGGGGTGAGCGCAGCCCCCTGGCTGAACTGGCGGCCAATCTGCTCTAAGGGCTTGTTTTGCCAGAGCTGGGGCCTGGAAGAGCCTGCCAGCCCAGAACGATGGGGCTTTAAGGCCTGTCAGTCCGGAACCAGGGCGTTTCCTGATGCCCGCAGCTCCCGGGAGATGCCCTCGATGTCAGACCTGGTGCTGGCCACTTACCCAGCAGGAGGTTGGAGGATTGGTTGTTGGTTCCTGCATGGGGCGGTGGTATGGCGCTGGAAGTGGCCCTGGCGATGCTGCAGAGCGGCGACCGGTGGTTGATGCAGCTGCGTGACGACGTGCCGGGGATCGTGGCCCCGGGCTGCTGGGGCCTGTTCGGCGGCCACCTTGACCCAGGGGAAACGCCGGAGCAGGCCCTGCGCCGGGAGCTGCAGGAGGAGATCAACTGGCAGCCTGGATCGAGGCCCGGGGCGTTGCAGCTGAGGATGCGCCATCGCAATCAGCGACGTCTGGCCCACATCTTCTGGGCCGAGTTGCCGATACCACTCAGCGAGCTGCAGCTGTTGGAGGGGCAGGACATGGCCCTGGTGCACGCGGAGGAGCTCCGCAGCGGCCTGATCTGGAGTGAGCGCCTCGGCTGCCAGCGGCCCCTGGCCGATGGCCTGCAGGAAGTGATGGACCAGCTGTTACCGCCAAACGGCGTAGCGGCTGATCCCAGCTCCTAGGCTTGGATTCCTCGCCGGTCGGCCCATTCAGATGGCAAGACGGGAGACGGGAACCGCCTACCTGCTGTGGTGCGCTTCGCTACTCGGGGTGTGCGGCCTGCAGCGCTTCTACCTGGGCCAGACGTGGGTGGGCACCCTCTATCTGGTCAGCTTCGGCTTCTGTGGTGTGGCCCAGTTGATCGACCTGTTTCTGATCCCAGGGTTGGTGGAGCGCAGCAATCAGGCCGATCGCTCGGTCGCCAGATGACAGGTCGGCCCCTGGCCACACTCGCGGAGGCAGGGACCGATCACCCAATCGATCACACCATTGCAGATTCTGTTCCTGTACTCACACTGGAACAGCAGATTCTCAGGAGATGTGAGCACGAACCGGCATCCCTGGCCCATTTCATCCTGGCCACCGGTGAGCCCTCGGAGACGATCCGCAGGGTGGTGGAGGAGATGGCAGCCCAGGGACTGTTGCGGCAGACCATCAGTGAAAGCGGATCAGTGCTCTATCAGCTGCACTGACTGGCGTGCAAATCCGCCGTCAGCTCACTCCTCCTCTTCGCTTGCGCCCACTGGGATAAGCTTGATCTGCTTGCGCCCCAGCTTGATCTCAAACTCGTGGCCTGGCTCAAGCCCGAGCATGGCGGTGTAGGCCTTGCCCACCAGCAGATTGCCATTGCCCTGAACAGTGGCCACATAGCTCAGCTTGCGGCCGCCCTTGCCACGGGCGGAGCCCTCGCTGCCAAGGCTGAGGCCCTTGGCCTCCAGCAGCGCTTCATAGAAAGTGGTGAAGTTCAACCGCTCACTGCCATCCTTCTTGATGCTCACATAGCCGCACTCGCGCACCAGTTCGGACTTGGAGGCATCTCCCAGCTCCTTAACCTTGGTCAGAAGTTCAGGACCAGTCAGCATGATGCGATGTAAAGATCTCAGCGGACCATAGCAACTGATGATGGACTGGCAAGCCTCAATCCCTGCGCGGCTGAATCAGTGCAGCATCGGCTACACCCACGGCGCCCATCCTTTTCCAGGGGATTGAAGGCCCATTCGGCAAGAGCTCTGGGCTGAACCCCAGTCTCAGTGGTGATTCAAGCCCTGATCGGCCTGCAGTCCCACCAGGCTGGCGCTGAGCTGCCAGAGCTGTTCGGCCAGGGCATCGTTGCTGGCTTCAGCACTGGGTTCACGGGTTTCGAAGCGCAGCTGGCCCGGGCCCACCAGGCGATTGCTCCGATAGCTGAAACCGGTTTCCTGCGCCACAGGACCAGCGGCCAGTTCGGCCAGCAGGGCCCCGGCACGGGCAGGGGTTTCGCTCACCCTCAGCAGGTCGCGGGCCAGCAAGGCAAACAGTGTCTGGCCCAGGGGATTGTGCTCGCGGCTGTAGCGGAAGAAGCCCCCGCTGCCCCGGGGGATCACCAGGCCGGGGCTCCAGGTGAGCACCGGCATCTTGTGCTGCTGCTCGGCCAGGCTGGCGGCCAGGGCCCTGGCCATCAGCAGGTTGCAGAGTTTGCTGTCCTTGTAGGCCTTCTCGGCATTGAACGGGGTTTGCCCATCCACCATCGCCGCTCCGGGGCCCTGGCGCAGCCCCTCCAGGTTGCCCACGCCCGCCGGTTGACCCACCCGGCCGCCGGGGGTGGTGGGATCGTGCACCTCCGAGGCGGTGACTACCACCCGGGGCTGGGGGCTGGCCAGCAGCAGGGGCAGCAGCCGTTGCAGCAGGGCCTGGTGGGCCAGGTGGTTCACCGCCAGGGTGAGCTCAAAGCCCTGGGCCGACCAGCGCGGTTCGCTGGCACCGCTGTACTGCAGGCCGGCATTGAGCACCAGGGTGTCGATTGGCATGCCCTGCTCCAGCAGCGTCGCTGCCAGCTGCTCCACGCTGGCCAGATCGGCCAGATCGCCCAGGGGCCGGCTCACCTGATCCTGGAGCTGGCGTTTCGCCAGCAGCTCACCCAGCGCGTCAGCCCTGGCCTGGCTGCGGCAGGGCAGGGTGAGCCGGTGGCCTGCCGCAGCCAGCTGTTGGGCAGCCTCCAGACCGATGCCGGAACTGGCGCCGGTGATCAGGATGTGGCGGCTCTCCATCAACCGCCGGCGAGATGTTGGGCCGCAGGCTCCAGCCCGTCAGCCGGCTGCCAGCCCCGCTCCCGCGCCAGGGTGCTCGCTTGCCGCACGGCCTCCACGGCGCGCTGGGCACGGCGTTTGGTGTCGTCCTGGCTCTGGGCGGCCAGCAAGTAGCTCTCCAGTGCCTGAGGGCTGGCGATCACCCCCAGCCGCTCCCGCCGGCGAGCTCCGAGGCTCCCATCGCCCAGCAGCCGGCCCACTAACCCCTGCTGCCAGAGTGCTTCCCCAAGGCAGCCGCTGCCGAACAGCTGCTCGCTGAGCAGGGCCAGCACCGACTGCTTGAACGCCTCCAGCTGGCCTGGCCGCAGGCGACGGCTGTTGGGCAGCCCCGCCGCGGGGCCGGCGGGCTGGCGGATGGGGCCCTCCTGCTCCCAGCTCAGGCCGGTGCCGGGCAGCCCTACGGTGGTGCGGGTGCCGCCCCGGCGATTCACCGGAATGTTCAGGGACGCGCCGCGCCCGCCCAGGGAAATCGAGCTGAGCCCGTTCTTGCTGAAGTTGAGCCGCACGGGGCCGAGGCGGCTGGAGCGGCGGAAGCGGAAGCCCATGGCTTCAAATGTATGGCGGCAAGGAGAGCTTGAGAGCCTGCGCCAGGGCTGGGTGAGGATTGGCCGATGACCTCTCCGGCCTATCTCGAACTGCAGGATGTGGATCTCTGGCTGGGGCCCCGGCTGGTGTTCGAGGGGCTCAGTCTCAGCCTGCACCACGGCGAACACACCGTGGTGCTCGGACCCAACGGCTCCGGCAAGAGCTCCCTGGTCAAGCTGCTCAGCCGCGAGCTCTACCCGGTGGTGAAACCGGGTTCGTTGCTGAAGATCTTCGGCAGCACCACCGTGAACCTGTGGGAGCTGCGGCGGCGGATCGGGCTGGTGTCCAGCGATCTGCAGCGGCTGTATTCGCCCCACGTGCGTGCAGCCGACGTGGTGCTCTCCGGCCTGTTCGGCTCGATCGGCATCGGCCGCAGCCAGCAGCCCACCGTCGCCCAGCGCCAGCGGGTGGCGGCGCTGCTGGAACAGCTGCAGCTGATGGCATTGGCTGATCGGCCCTTCGGCCAGCTCTCGGAAGGCCAGCAGCGACGCCTGCTGCTGGCCCGGGCCCTGGTGCACGACCCCGAGGTGCTGGTGCTGGATGAACCCACCAACGGTCTCGACCTGCGGGCCCGCCACCAGCTGCTGGCCAGCCTGCGCGAGCTGGTGGCCGGCGGCACCACCCTGTTGCTGGTGACCCACCAGATCGAGGCGATCATCCCCGAGGTGAGCCGGGTGTTGCTGCTCCAGCAGGGCAAGCTGGTGGGGGATGGTGCGGCTCCTGACTTGCTGGCAGCCGGACCCCTCAGTGCCCTCTACGAGACCCCCCTGCGACTGGTGGAGGCGGAGGGCTGGCGCCAGGTGTTGCCGGGTTGACCATGTCTGGCCATGGTCACCATCTGGGCGGGCTGGCGGTGACGGGCGGGGTGCAGATCGTGTGGTTCAAGCGCGACCTGCGGGTGAGCGACCACCGGCCGTTGCGGCTGGCCAGCGAGCGGGGGCCGGTGTTGCCGCTGCTGGTGGTGGAGCCGGAGCTGTGGCGCCAGCCGGACGCCTCGGCGCGCCAGTGGGCCTTTGCGGCGGAGTGCGCTGAGGAGTTGCGAGCGGCCTTGGCGGCCCTGGGCCAGCCCCTGGTGGTGCGCTGCGGCGATGTGGTGGAGGTGTTGGAGCGGGCCCGCCGTTATGTCGGGGTGGCCGGGCTCTGGAGCCACGAGGAAACCGGCAACGGCTGGACCTACGCCCGCGACCGGCGGGTGGCGGCCTGGGCCCGCGGCCATGGCATTCCCTGGCATGAGCTGCCCCAGTTCGGGGTGGTGCGACGGCTGGTCAGCCGTGACGGCTGGGCCCGCCGCTGGGAGGAGCAGATGGGAGAGCCCCTCACGCCACCACCGCTGGCGCTGCAGCCCCTCACCGGCCTGGATCCCGGCCCGCTGCCCTCGGCTGCGGAGCTGGACCTGGCCGCCGACCCCTGCCCCCTGCGTCAGCGGGGCGGCCGCTCCCGCGGCCTGGCCCTGCTGGAGAGCTTCCTGGCGGAGCGCGGCCACGCCTACCAGCGCGAGCTCTCCAGCCCCAACACGGCCTTCCGCAGCTGCTCGCGCCTCTCGCCCCACCTGACCTGGGGCAGCCTGTCGCTGCGGGAGGTGGTGCGGGCCGGCCGCGCGGCCCAGGCCATGCCGCGCCGCAGCCGCCGGGCTTTCGATGAGCGCCTGCACTGGCACTGCCATTTCATCCAGAAGCTGGAGAGCCAGCCCGATCTGGAGTTCCGCGAGCTGCACCCGCTCACCAGCGGTCTGCGTGACGGCGAAGCCGACTGGTTCACCGTGTCCCAGGCCGAGCGGCTGGCCGCCTGGAGCGAGGGCCGCACCGGCCTGCCCTTGGTGGATGCCTGCATGCGCGCCCTGGCCGCCACGGGCTGGCTCAACTTCCGCATGCGGGCCATGGTGATGGCGGTGGCCAGCTACCACCTCTGGCTGCCGTGGCGGGCCAGCGGCCTGGTGCTGGCGCGGCGGTTCGTGGACTATGAGCCCGGCATCCACTGGAGCCAGTGCCAGATGCAGTCCGGCACCACCGGCATCAACACGGTGCGCATCTACAACCCGATCAAGCAGGGCCTCGACCACGATCCGGAGGGGGTGTTCATTCGCCGCTGGCTGCCGGAGCTGGCGCCGTTGCCGGCGGTGTTCCTGCACCAGCCCTGGTTGCTGGATCCTGAGCAGCAGCAGCAGCTGGGCTGGCAGCTGGGCCGCGACTATCCGCAGCCGATCGTGGAACCGGAGGAGGCTGCCCGCCAGGCGCGGGAGCGCATCTACGCCCGCCGCCAGGAGCTGGGCTTCTCCGCCATGGCCGATGCAATCCAGCAGCGCCATGGCTCCCGGCGCGCCGGGCTGCCGGCCACAGGCTCCGGCCCCCGCCGGCGCCGCCGGGATGCTGGAGTCCCCGGCCAGCTGCAGCTCGACCTGGGGTGTTGAGGGGCTGCCGCCTTCACCCCGGCAGGCGGCAGCGCTGCTGACACACTTGCTCCAGGCTGCCCCGGCCGGTGAAGGCCAGGCGCCAGCGGGCCCACAGGCCATAGGCGGTGTCCGCCAACCGGCTCAGCAGCGGCCAGCCGCTGGGGGCCAGCAGCCAGCCCAGGCCCACCAGGGCGTAGGCCTGGCGGAACACCGCCAGGTCGCTGACCACAGTGCCATCGGCGCGGATGGCATGGATCCGGCCCATGGCCCGGCGGTAGTCAATGCCGGCATGGATGGCCGGGTCGTAGTCGGCGGCGTCGATGTCAACGAAGGCCAGGCGCGGGCTGCTGCCGTTGTGCAGCTGGTCGCGGCGACGCAGCAGGCGCACCTCCCGGCAGCAGAGCGGGCAGGCACCGTCGTAGAGCACGGTGAGCTCGGATTGGGGAGCCTGGGCAGCGGCCGCCATCACTTCCTGCGGCAGTAGCCGCCGCCCACGTTCATCCAGCCCTCCAGGCAGGCCTCGCCATCGGTGGGCTGCAGGGTGTAGGTCATCAGGCCAAGGGTGCTGCAGTTGCCGTTGAACAGGTCCACGTAGCCCAGGGGGCAGATCGAACCGATCTTGGGCACCACACGCTGGGCCAGGGCCGGTTGGGCTGCGGCCAGCACCAGGGCTGCCAGGGCTCCGGTGGTAAGGCCCACCCGGGTGGCCGGCAGAGCTGGGACGTGCTTGATGAGCTGCTGCAGAGGGCGGACGACAGGCATGGCACAGCGGGATACCCGGAGATGCTAGGCAGAGGCAGCTTGCCCCCCATGTGCCAGCTCCAGCTCGGCGAGCAGTTGGCGCTGCTGCCGCGCCGGCACAAAGCGATGGGCGGCCATGGCCCCGCTCACCGCCACTGGCGGTACGCCGATGCCGGGAAAACTGCCGGCACCGCAGAGCACCAGGTTGGCGATGGGCGTCTGTCCCCCGGGGAAGGGGCCGCGGTCCGCGGACCAGGCGGGGCCGTAGCTGCCCTGGTGCATCCGCAGGTACTGGCGGTGGGTGAGCGGGGTGCCCTGCAGTTCGATCACCACGCGCTCCCGCCAGTCGGGGATGAGCGGATCGAGCACGCGGTGAAAGAGGCTGCAGCGCTCGGCCTTGAGGGCTTCATAGGCCGGGCTTCCCTGCTCCAGATCGCGCCAGAGCTCCCAGGGTTCGTTGGCCGGCGTGTAGCCGTGCAACACCTGGTGCCCCGCCGGAGCCATCGCTGGATCCAGCAGCGACGGCATCGACAACACCGCCACGTTGCGCTCGGCGTTGATGCCCCGTTGCCAATCCCCCACCCACACGTGGTGGATCGGCAGATCGGCCAGTTCCGCTCCGCCTTTGAGGCCCAGGTGCCAGTGCAGAAAACTGGCGCAGGCCGGGGTGGCCTGCTGCTGGCGCCGCCAGCGGTCAGGCACGGCCCCAGGCGGCAGCAGGTTGAGCAGATCCCAGGGGCTGGTGTTGGCGATCACCCCCCGACGCGCTCGCAGCACTTCCCCTCCCACCAGCCGCACGCCGCTGGCCCGGCCGCCCTCCACCAGCACCTCCTCCACGGGCGCGCCCGTGCGCAGCCGGCCGCCGTGGCGCTCGAGCCCCCGCACCAGGGCAGCGGCCACTGCCGCACTGCCGCCGATCGGGTAATCGAGGCAGGCGCCGGGCTCAAACCACTCGCCGAACAGGGTGGCCATCGCCGCGGCGCTGGTCTGATCCAGCGGCAGGCCTGAGATCAGGAAGCTGAGCAGCTCCACCCAGTGGAGCAGGAAGGGATCGCGCAGATGGCGCCTAGCCATCGGCCCGAAGCTGCCCCCAAGGGCGGCCAGCCGCGGCGCCTGGCTGAGCAGGCCCAGGGCCTGGCCACCCAGGGTGCTGGCCAGCCCCAGCCCCGGCCGCAGGGCCAGCAGGGGCAGGGAGCGGGCAGCCCGGCAACTCGGCTCCAGCCAGGCCATGAAGGCCGCCCATTCATCGGCCACGGCGCCGCCGCGCAGCTCGCGCAGCATCGCCAGAAAGGGGTCGAGGCCCACCCCCACCCGCAGATGGCCCTCCGGCAGCAGCAGGCCCCAGTCGTGGTACGTGGCCACCGGCAGCGTCTCGCCCACCGCCCTCAGCACCTGGGAGAGGGGGTTGCTGCTGGGCCAGCGCCCCAGCCCCGACCACAGCGAGGGGCCGGATTCGAAGTGAAAACCCCGGCGCCCAAAGCCATGGGCGGCCCCGCCCGGCTGGCTGTGGGCCTCCAGCACCAGCACCTCCAGCCCGTGGCGGGCGGCGATCGCCCCGGCACAGAGGCCCCCGAGGCCGCTGCCCACCACGATCAGATCCGGCCCTGCCAGATCCGGCCCGCCGCCGCCGTTTCCCATCTGGCGTGGAGCCTCACTGGGGAGATGCTAGGCAGGCCCATCCCCTGCGGTTCATCCGTGCTGCTCCAACACCTGCAGGTGCTCAGCCTCAGCACCAGCGGCGCCGGTTTCACCACCATCACCGCCGCCCTCAACCGCGAGATCGCCGCCAGTGGCCTGCGCCAGGGGGTGGCCACCCTGGTGTGCCTGCACACCAGCTGCAGCCTGATGGTGAACGAGAACGCGGACCCACGCGTGCTCCAGGACCTGGCCGCCTTCCTCAATGAGCTGGTGCCCAGCGGCGACCAGCGCGCCTACCTGCACGATGACGAGGGCCCCGACGACATGCCTGCCCACATCCGCACCGCCCTCACCGCCACCAGCCTGCAGCTGAGCTTCGAACGGGGTGGGTTGTTGCTCGGCACCT
>JBBASN010000084.1:0-11228 GCA_040399225.1 Prochlorococcaceae cyanobacterium
GACAAGGGCGGCAGCTGGCAGATCCGCTTCTACCAGGAGATCGCCGTGAAGCGGGTGCTGGAGGCGATCGCCTCCGGCCGGAATCGCATCCTGTTGACGCTGGCCACCGGTACCGGCAAGACCTCGATTGCCGTGTTGGCCCATGTGGCCTATGCCCTGCAGCCCATCCCCCGCGAGGAGCGCGCTGCCCATGCCCGCCTCTATATCCATTCCAAATGCACGAGCAAGCAGCAGCTCTTCCTCAATTTTGTTCTCCAGCACTACGTGACACTGGGTGTGCAGGAGCTGGCCCTGGACAAGCTCACGCCGTTGCTGCAGCTCCGCTACCAGAACTCCATCGCTGATGCCGTGGCCGATCTGGGCAGACCAGAAGAAATCAGCCAGCTCTTTGCCGGTTTCCAGAGGTATCTCTATGAACCATCGGCCTGATTCCTGCTTGGTTCTTCAAGGCCTGTCACCAAAGGCTAGCTGGCACACCCACCCGCTCTTGGCGGTCAGGCAAGAGGAGCGTTCGGCGTAGCATGCGATCCGTCTTCGCCATACTCACAATCCTTGCACTCACGGGGTGCAGTGATGTGGTCACGTCCCGATTTCCCGATCTGGCAGAGGCAAAGTCGCAGGGAGCATTGGAGCGCGGCTGGCTACCGCCGTTGTTGCCGGATTCCGCCAGAGCAATCATGGAGCGCAACAATCTGGACCTGAACACAGGCATGGGTTCTTTCGCCTATGACTTGTCCGAGAGGCCCGCTTACACGGAGAAGCTCTCACGAGCAGGAGCGGTATCCCGAGTTGAGGGAGAGACCGACATCCTGACTGTCACCACCAACGGTTCACGGTGGGAGATTCGACTGCCACGCGCCTCGGGTTCGGCACAGTGGAGTGTCACACAGCTTTGAGAACGCCGATCAAGCTCACTGGTGCGAATAGGGGCGGGCTACGCCGGTTGGCACTACGGGCATGTTGGGCCGCCCACGGCGCCCAGTTCTGCCGTTAACCACTATCCCTGCGGCTTCTTCTCCCGCTGTCGGGCATGGAGTGCTTGCTGTCGGTGCCGCTGGAGATGTCTGCAGCAGCGTGTGTAACTCGAATCGCCGCTGAAGTTCTGGAGAGTCCGAATCAGGCGCCCGTCGGCTGTTGCCTCGCCAGAGTGAAGTTTGCGTTGCTCTTTGTGTGGCTATTGCCCCCCCCGCGAGGGCCGAAGCTGGCCAACCCTCCGGGTGCAAGTCCGCTCCCTTCCTGCAACCCTTTGCCAGCCATGCCAGCCAAGCGATGACCTTCCTCTCCTTTCTTGTTCCCCTGGTGCTGCACTACGCGTTGCTGGTGCTCCCACTTGGTTTGGGGCTGCTGGCCTTGGTGCGAACACGCCCCGGCCGCAGGCGCCAGCGATGGATCGCGGTGGCTGCACTCCTGGCTGTTCTGGGTGGCGCGCTGGTGCTGCTCCAGGGTCTGGCGGCTCTGCTGAGTGCGCCCGATGAGGCCAGCTGGTTCGTGGTTGGGCTGGGGCTGTTGCCCATCGCCCTGGGGGGAGTGAGCCTGCTCCGCTGGAGGCGGCTCTGAGCTTGCGAAGGCTTGCACGAGCAACCGCGGGCCACCCCAGCCAGGCTGGGCTGATCAGGGCCCGGTGATGGCGCTCACGATCCTTTCCGCTTCAGGATCTCCTGAACATCATCGACTGCGTTCTGAGCCTGTCTCGTCAAACCTGTATCAAGGAAAATGATGTGCCTGCCATGGCAGGTAGGGGTGCCTGACGTCGGGGTGTTTCCGGGCCGACAGCTCGCTGGGGGTGAGCGTTCGGCAGGGCAAGCTGCGCTGCTCTGCGCGTTTAGCTCTCTCGCTCGGCGGCACGCTGCTGCTCAATCCACGCGCCCCCTGCCCGCAGCTTCTTGGCCAGGGGCGACTTCGGATCAATCACCCGCCAGAACGGAGCCACCTCGCTGACAGGTACCCCGGCTTCCATCTCATCCCATGCCGCCTCCGCCACCGTGCGCAGGAAGATCGCCGTCGATACGGGGCAAGCTGCGTCCGCACCGTGGGCAGCCGCTAGCTCTCGCCGCACCTGCTGAATCTCCCGGGTTTCACCCGGCGGCACCTGGATCAGCCCCTGGTTTGCTGATCACACTGTTGGTTCCACCCGTCCGTGGCCGATGGATAGGCACCCCCGCCGCAAGCGCCTGGTGATTGGCATCGGCAACCCCCTGCGCGGCGACGACGGCGTGGGCACCTGGCTGGCAGAGCAGGCGGCGGTGCTCACGGCGGCGGAACCCGATGGGCCCGTGGCGGTGCGCAGCGTGCAGCAGCTCACGCCCGAGCTGGCCGAGGAGCTGGCCCAGCTGGAGGACGTGCTGTTCATCGACGCCTGGCTGGCGCCGGCCAAGGCAGCACCGCAGCTCCTGGCGATCGGCCCTGCCGCGGGGGCCGCGACCAGTCACCGGCTGGAGCCCGCCCAGCTGCTGGCCGTGAGCCAGGCCCTGTTCGGCCGGATGCCCCGGGCCCACCTGCTGCAGGTGCCCGCCCACGCCTTTCCCCATGGCATGGAGCTCTCCCAGGAGCTGGAGGCCACCCTGCCCGCCGCCCGGGCCCTGCTGCAGGCCTGGCTCAGCCCCGATGCCTGAACGCCGATGCATGAGCTGAGCCTGATGGAGGCGCTGCGCGACCAGGCCCTGGCGGCGGCCCGGGCCGAGGGGGTGGTGCGGATCGCGGCGATCAGTCTGCGGGTGGGGGAGCTCTCCGGGGTGGAGGTGGAGGCGCTCCGCTTTGCCTTTCCGGTGGTGATGGAGGGCACGATCGCCGCCGCCGCCGAGCTGCGCATCGAGATCGAGCCGGCCGAGTGCCAGTGCGCCGTCTGCGAGGAGCCCTTCCCCTCCCCGGACGGCTGCTGCGACTGTCCCCGCTGCGGCACCATCAGCCGCCGGCTGCTGCGCGGCCGTGACCTGCGCCTGCTGGCCCTGGAGGTGGAGTGAGCTGCGGGTTGGCCGCAGAGGCTGGGCTGCTCAGAGGGTGTAGGGGGTACAGCACGTCTCCGATCTCCAGCGGGAAACAACGCACGTTGCGGGTGGCCAGGATGATCGCGCCCGTCAGCTCCACCCCGCAGCTGGCGGCCGTGGGGTGGCATTCAGGCGACGGCAGATCGCCTGCGACGTCCTCAAAGTGCGCCGATCTTGACCAAGACCTGGCGCCGCGACCGATTCCTGCCGTTGGTGGGTGAGACAGGCTGCAAGCACCGTTCAGTACGTGCGCATCAACGCCGATGACACGACTTAGTCAGAAAAGTAGTCACAATAATGGTTTTTGGTGGTCGTTTGGGACGCGTCAATAGTCGTCACTGTGTAACTAGGCTTTATGGCTCCGCATTTAGCCTCTTGGTTGAACTGTCTCTTATGCGAGTTGCCCAAAAAGGTGAATTGAGAGATTCTGGGCAGCCAAAGTTGCGAAAATACGTTTCGTCTTTAATGAGGGCAGAGCCGTATTTTTTGCGTAGGACGCTTAGAATTGATTGATCATGGCGATGATCGATGAAAAATGAATCTTGAGCATGATTATAATAGTCTGTTATGATGAGCGGATTGGCCGCAAGTAACTTGTGAAATTCGCTGAGTATTAGCGCCGTATGATCGCATCTTTTGGCGACCAAGATAGTTGCACAGATCTGACCTGTGGTGCGGATCCACGAATTGGCTTGAATCTCTAATGCCTGGAAGCACTCTTCCGTTGTATATGTTTGCTCTATGTGACCCATCTGGAATGAAAGCATTCCATGCTCTGAGCCCTGAAGAATAT
This sequence comes from Prochlorococcaceae cyanobacterium, assembly GCA_040399225.1. Lineage (GTDB taxonomy): Bacteria > Cyanobacteriota > Cyanobacteriia > PCC-6307 > Cyanobiaceae > NIES-981. Next base: position 3,778 of record JBBASN010000084.1, read on the forward strand.
CAATGTATTCTTTGAATCTCTTCTTGCCTGATTCATTGATATGACATCCCGCATCGCAGTATACAATTATATCCCCATCATTGCCTGCCGAAAACGCCTGTTCCAATACGTCTAGCTTCCAAATCCAGTAACCACCACCACGTTTTTCGCTCAGAATCGATGAGAATTGGTGGCGAAAATCCAAGCTGAGCATCTTGGGTGAAAAAATTTCAATCTTGTCAAACCACGTGCACGATAACGCCTCTTGCTTAATTCTTTTTTTTGAGTATCGATATCTTTTGTTGCCGTATGAGACAAAAATAACTTGCATCTTGTTGCGGCTTATTTATGAGTATCCTGATTGTACTGCAAGTGTGCTGTGTTTACAAACCGAACGGTTAAGAGAACACCCGCAGGGCGGGGTCTGAGCGCCAGACGAGGCGTCCGGAAGCCGTATCTATGGGCTAATCATGACATGGAGGGTTGGTTAGGAAGGCACTGGAAAACCAATGCCATCTGCGGAACGCTGTCTTCAGGACGCCGTCTGCGGGACAATGGCCCAGTAATCGCAGGCAAGGATTGGGTTGATGGGCGGCAAGCAGCTCGGCTTCCCGTTGCACGAAGAACCGCAGGGCTTCTTTCAGCAGCGCACTGCGCTCCATTGGGCCGCACAGTTCGTGGGCCTGGGCGAGCAGGGCGTCATCAAGGGTCACGGTGGTGCGCATGGGCGATCCCTTTCTCCAGATCAGTTTTGTCATCTTTTGATGCCCGGCTGGTGAGCACATAGGTGTCAAGGTCGGCACCGTGCTGGTTCCGGGACTCTGCTGTCCGTTGGGTCTGTTGCTCCTAGCTTGAAGTTGGCCCCAGCCCTGTGTCGTGATGTGCCGCGACTGCGCCTGCGCAGAGGTGACCCCCGATCCGCTGGCCGCCCATCCGGCCCCGGAGCCCATCCCCCAGCCGGCGCCGCCCGGCACCACCCGCGAGCTGCCGCTGCACACCGCCCTGCTGCAGCGCAACGACGCCCAGGCCGCCGCCCTGCGCCAGCGCTTTGCGGTCGCCGGTGTCCGGGTGATGAACCTGCTCTCCTCCCCCGGCTCCGGCAAAACCGCCCTGCTGGAGGCCTTGGCCGGGCGCCTGGATCCCAGCCGCCTGGCGGTGATCGTGGGCGATCTGGCCACCGACAACGACGCCCGTCGCCTGCGGGCCGCCGGCCTGGCCGCCGCCGCCATCACCACCGGCCAGGCCTGCCACCTGGAGGTGCCGATGGTGGAGGAGGGGTTGCACCGCCTGCACCACCAGGGCGTGGCGCTGGAGCAGCTGGAGCTGCTGGTGATCGAGAACGTGGGCAACCTGGTGTGCCCCGGCGCCTACGACCTGGGCGAGGGCCTGCGGGTGGTGCTCGTGTCCACCACCGAGGGCGAGGACAAGCCGCTGAAATACGCGCCGATCTTTCACGGTGCCGATCTGGTGCTGATCACCAAGATCGACCTGGCCGAGGTGGTGGAGTTCGACCGCGCCGCCGCCCACGCCGCCATCGCCCGCGTCGCCCCCCACGCCCGCGTGCTGGAAACCTCCGCCCGCAGTGGGGCGGGCCTGGATGCCCTGATCGAGGCCCTCGGGCTGGCCATCGCTCCCGCCGAAGCTCCCATCAGTTCCGCCGATCCCTCTGCTGCCCATCCCTCCGGCGCCCCTGCCCTGGTGCCATGAGCCCTGAGGCCCGCCTGCGCCTGCTCTGCCGCGGCGTGGTGCAGGGGGTGGGCTTCCGGCCGCTGGTGCACCGCCTGGCCAGGGAGCTGGAGCTGGTGGGGGAGGTGGAGAACATCGTCGGCGCCGTGCGGCTGGAGTTGCAGGGGGAGCGCCGCGCACTGGAGCTGCTGGTGCGGCGCTTGCCCGAGGCGCTGCAGCCCCCCGGCGCCCTGGAGCCACTGGAGCCCGAGTGGCTCCCGCCCCTCGTTCCGGCGCCGGCTGGCCTGCGCATCGCCGCCGCCGCCGCCCGCCCCCTGGGCTCCGGCCTGTTTGCCCCGTCCCTCGCCGCCGATCTGGCCCCCTGCCTCGCCTGCCGCGCCGAGCTGGCCGATCCCGCCAACCGCCGTCACCGCTATCCCTTCATCAGCTGCAGCCGCTGCGGGCCCCGCTATTCCATCGCCACCGCCGAGCCCTACGCCCGCGCCCACACCACCCTGGCCGCCTTTCCGCTCTGCCCGGTTTGCCAGCGGGAGTTCGACGACCCCACTGATCGCCGCTTCCACGCCGAGACGATCGGCTGCCCCGCCTGCGGGCCGCGGCTGCAGCTGCTGGCGCCGGATAGAGAACCGCTGGCGGGGACCGGCGCCGCCGATCCCCTGCAGGCGGCCGCAGCGTTGCTGCAGCGCGGCGGCATCCTGGCCCTGCAGGGGGTGGGCGGCTTCCAGCTGCTGGTGGATGCCACCGATGCTGAGGCGGTGGCCCGGCTGCGCCAGCGCAAGCGCCGGCCCCACAAGCCCTTTGCCCTGCTGCTGGCCGATCTGGCCCCGCTGGAGGGCCAGGTGCGGATCACGCCGGCGGAGCGGCGCGAGCTGGAGGGGGCCGCGGCGCCGATCGTGCTGCTGCGGCGCCTGCTGCCGCCTGCTGCCGCCACCGCCGACTCCTTGGCCCCGGGGGTGGCGCCGGGCAGCCCCTGCCTTGGGGTGATGCTGCCGGCCTCGCCCCTGCACCTGCTGCTGGCGGCGGCGGTGGGCCGGCCCCTGGTGGCCACCAGCGGCAACCCCAGCGGCGAACCCCTCTGCACCGAGCCGGCCGAGGCCCTGGAACGGCTGGGCCCCATCGCCGACGCCTTCCTGGTGCACAACCGGCCGATCGCCCGCCCCCTCGACGACTCCGTGCTGCAGCTGATCGAGGGGCGTGCCGTGCTGGTGCGCCGCGCCCGGGGCTACGCCCCGGCGGCCCTGGATCTGCCCCGGCCGCCGGCCGCCCACCGGGCTGCCCTGGCCCTGGGGGGCGACCTCAAGGCGGCGCCGGCCCTGGCGCTGGCGGGCCGCATCTGGCTGGCGCCCCACCAGGGCGATCTGGCCTCGGCCCGGCTGCAGCAGCGCCTGGAGAGCGGCCTGGAGGATCTGCTGCAACGCCATGGTGCCGCCCTGGAGGCGCTGCTGGCCGATGCCCACCCCGGCTACGCCAGCGGCCAGCTGGCCCGCCAGGCGGCTCGGCGCCACCGGCTGCCCCTGCGGGCCGTGCCGCACCACCAGGCCCATGGCCTGGCGGTGGCCGCCGAGCATGGCCTGGCGGGGGGCCTGCTGGTGTGGGCCGCCGATGGCCTGGGCTATGGCCCTGGCCCGGGTCACCACCTCTGGGGCGGGGAGCTGCTCTGGCTCGAGTCGGGGCGGATGGAGCGGCTGGTCTGCCTGCGGCCCTGGCCCCTGCCGGGCGGCGAGCGGGCCGCAGCGGAGCCCCGCCGCACCGCCCTGGGGCTGCTGGCGGCGGCCGGCTGGCTGCCCCATGCCGGCGCTGCCGCCACGCGCCGCGCCTTTGCCGACCCCGATCGGCGGCTGCTGGAGCAGGCCCTCCGGGCCGGCCTGAACGCGCCGCTCACCTCCTCGCTGGGCCGCCTGTTCGACGCGGCCGCCTCGCTGCTGAACCTGGTGCAGGTGCTCAGCTTCGAGGGCCAGGCCGGCCTGCTGCTGGAGGGTCTGGCACGCCGCCACGGCGAAGACCCGGCCAGCCTGGCGGCCGGGCTGCCCTGCGCCGGGCTGTTGCCCCTGCGGCCGGCGGGGGCGGAGACCCCGCCGCTGCCCCTGGGCTGGCTCGACTGGCAGCCCCTGCTGCTAGCGCTGCTGGAGGGGCTGGTGGCCGGAACGGCGCCAACCGCCCTGGCCACCTGGTGGCACCGGAGCGTTCAGGAGGGGCTGGTGGCGGCGGCCGCCTGTGCGGCCCGCCAGCGGGGCTGCCGCCAGGTGGCGCTCGCGGGTGGCTGCTTCCAGAACGCCCTGCTGCTGGAGGGCATGGCCGCCTCGCTGCGGCGCGAGGGGCTGCAGCCGTACTGGTCGGAGCAGGTGCCGTGCAACGACGGCGGCCTGGCCCTGGGCCAACTTTGGGCAGGGCTGGGGAATGCCCCTATAACGAAAGTGAGCGGCATCGCCGACCCATGTGCCTGGCCACCCCCGGCGTGATCCTGGCGCTGTCCCCCCCTGCTCCCGGTGCCGATCCCGCCGATCCCCTCTGGCGTTGCGCCGAGGTGGATTTCGGCGGGGTGCGCCAGCAGGTGAGCCTGGCCTGCCTGCCCGAGGCCCGCGTGGGGGATCGGGTGCTGGTGCACGTGGGAGTGGCCCTGAGCCTGGTGCACGACGACCCATGACCGCCACCCTCTCCGCTCCCGCCGCTGCCGCGGCCTCCCCTGCGCCTGCCACCACGATCACGGTGGACGGCAACGAGGCGGTGGCCCGGGTGGCCTATCGCCTCAACGAGGTGATCGCCATCTATCCGATCACCCCCGCCTCACCGATGGGCGAGTGGGCCGACGCCTGGGCCGCCGGCGGCCGGCCCAACCTCTGGGGCACGGTGCCCGCGGTGGTGCAGCTGCAGAGCGAGGCGGGGGCCGCCGGCACGGTGCACGGCGCCCTGCAGGCCGGGGCGCTCACCACCACCTTCACGGCCAGCCAGGGGCTGCTGCTGATGATCCCCAACCTCTACAAGTGGGCCGGGGAACTCACGCCGGTGGTGCTGCACGTGGCGGCCCGGTCCCTGGCGGCCCAGGGGCTGTCGATCTTCGGCGACCACAGCGACGTGATGGCCACCCGCGGCACGGGCTGCGCCATCCTCGTCTCCGCCTCGGTGCAGGAGGCGGCAGACTGTGCCGCCATCGCCACCCGCGCCAGCCTGCGCAGCCGCCTGCCCTTTCTGCACTGCTTCGACGGCTTCCGCACCTCCCACGAGATCCAGAAGCTGGAGCCGATCAGTGATGGCCTGCTGGAGGAGCTGATTCCGGCCGCCGAGATCAGCGCCCACCGCGCCCGCGCCCTCAGCCCCAACCGGCCGGTGCTGCGCGGCACCGCCCAGAACCCGGACGTGTACTTCCAGGCGCGGGAGTCGGTGAACCGCTTCTACGACGACGCCCCCGGCTATGTGCTGGAGGCGATGGAGCGCTTCGCCGCCCTCAGCGGCCGGGCCTACCGGCCCTACGAGTATCTGGGCCCCGCCGATGCCGATCGGGTGGTGGTGCTGATGGGCTCGGCCTGCGAGACCGCGGCCGACACGGTGGAGCGTCTCCACCACGACGGCGAGCGGGTGGGGCTGCTCAAGGTGCGCCTGCTGCGGCCGTTCTCGGCCCGGATGCTGGTGGAGGCCCTGCCGGCCAGCACCCGGGCGATCGCCGTGCTCGATCGCTGCAAGGACCCCGGCGCCAGCGGCGAACCCCTCTACCTCGACGTGGTGGCCGCCGTGGCCGAGCAGTGGGCGGCGGTGCATGGGGCCTCGCCGGATGCTGGCGCCGCGCTGCCGCGGGTGCTGGGCGGGCGCTACGGGCTGTCGTCGAAGGAGTTCACCCCGGCGATGGTGAAGGCGGTGCTCGATCACCTCAAGCCGCTGCTGGTCGGTGGCGAGGCCAGCGCCGATCCGGCGGCTGCCGCCCCGATCAACCACTTCACCGTTGGCATCCACGACGACCTCACCCAGCTCTCGCTGCCCCTGGATCCGGATTTCGTGATCGAGGACCCAGGCACCGTGCGGGCGGTGTTCTACGGCCTGGGCTCCGACGGCACGGTGGGGGCCAACAAGGCGGCGATCAAGATCATCGGCGAGGGCACCGATCTCTTCGCCCAGGGCTATTTCGTTTACGACTCGAAGAAGTCGGGCTCGGTCACGGTGTCGCACCTGCGCTTCGGGCCGCGGCCGATCCGCGCCACCTACCTGATCCAGCGGCCCAGCTTCGTGGCCTGCCACCAGTGGGACTTCGTGGAGCGCTTCGACCTGCTGGCCGGCATCGAGCCGGGCGGGGTGTTCCTGCTCAACAGTCCCCACGGCCCGGCAGGCAGCTGGGCCCGCCTGCCCGAGCGCCTGCGCCAGGCGATCCGCAGCCACACCCTGCGGGTGTTCGTGATCAACGCCACCGCGGTGGCGCGCGAGGCCGGTATGGGGCCCCACATCAACACGGTGATGCAGGCCTGCTTCTTCGCCGTGAGTGGCGTGTTGCCGCGGGAGGAGGCGATCGCGCGGATCCGTGCCTCGATTCACAAGACCTACGGCCGCAAGGGCGAGGCGGTGGTGGCCCGCAACTTGGCCGCCCTCGACGCCAGCCTCGACCATCTGGAGCCGCTCCACTGGCAGGAGCTGGATGCCGCGGGCATGGCCGCCAGCGCAGACCAGTCGGCCGATCCCTCCCTGGCCGACCGGCTGGCCGCGGCCCCGGCCTTCGTGCGCGAGGTGATCGCGCCGATGCTCGAGCGCCGCGGCGACGACCTGCCGGTGAGCGCCCTGCCCTGCGACGGCACCTGGCCTGTGGGCACCTCCCAATGGGAGAAGCGCAACATCGCCGACGCGGTGCCGGTGTGGGAGAGCGACCTGTGCGTGCAGTGCGGCAAGTGCGTGCTGGTGTGCCCCCATGCGGTGATCCGCGCCAAGGTGGCCGAGCCCGAGGCCTATGCGGCGGCCCCCGAGGGCTTCCGCACCGCCCCCGCCCGCGACCACGCCTTCGCCGGGCAGACCTTCACCATCCAGGTGGCCGCCGAAGACTGCACCGGCTGCGCCCTGTGCGTGGAGGTGTGTCCGGCCCGCGACCGCACGGAGCCGAAGCGCAAGGCGATCAACATGGCGCCGCAGCGGCCGTTGCGCGAGCAGGCGCGCGGCCACTGGGACTTCTTCCTGCAGCTGCCCGAGGCCCCGCGCGCCGAGCTCAACCTGCACAAGATCGGCCAGCAGCAGCTGCAGCAGCCGCTGTTCGAGTTCTCCGGCGCCTGCGGCGGCTGCGGCGAAACGCCCTACCTCAAGCTCGCCTCCCAGCTGTTCGGCGATCGCATGCTGATCGCCAACGCCACCGGCTGCAGTTCGATCTACGGCGGCAACCTGCCCACCACCCCCTGGACGGTGAACGCTGAGGGGCGCGGCCCGGCCTGGAGCAATTCCCTGTTTGAGGACAACGCCGAATTCGGCTACGGCATGCGGGTGGCGCTGGATCAGCAGCGCCGGATGGCCCTCGACCTGCTGGGGCGGTTGGCGGGCCAGCTCGAGCCTGCCAAGCTGCCGCCCCCACTCCTGGAGGGGATTCGCTGTGCCGATCAAAGCGATGAGGCTGGCGTCGTGGAGCAGCGGGAGCGGGTAGCCGAGCTGAAGGCGCGGCTGCAGGCGGCTGCGGCCCAGGCCAGCGGCGACGACCTGCGCGCTACTGAGATCAACAGCCAGACCCGCCAGCTGCTGGAGCTGGCCGATGCCCTGGTGAAGACCAGCGTGTGGCTGGTGGGCGGCGATGGCTGGGCCTACGACATCGGCTTCGGCGGCCTCGATCA
>JBBASN010000085.1:0-11220 GCA_040399225.1 Prochlorococcaceae cyanobacterium
GCGAGGCGATCCGCGACTGGGTGACCAACGTGGAGAGCACCCACTACATCCTCGGATCAGTGGCCGGGCCCCACCCCTACCCGATGCTGGTGCGCGACTTTCACGCCTGCATTGGCATCGAAGCCAAGCAGCAGTGCGCCGAGGCCTTCGGCCGCCTGCCCGACGTGCTCGTCGCCTGCGTGGGCGGCGGCTCCAACGCCATGGGCCTATTCCACCCCTTCGTGGAAGACACCTCCGTGCGCCTGATCGGCGTGGAGGCTGCGGGTGAGGGCGTCCCCACCGGTCGCCATGCCGCCACCATCACCGAGGGCCGGGTCGGCGTGCTGCATGGGGCCATGAGCCTGCTGCTGCAGGACGACGAGGGCCAGGTGCAGGAGGCCCATTCGATCAGCGCCGGCCTCGACTATCCCGGCGTGGGCCCTGAGCACAGCTACCTCAAGGGCATCGGCCGGGCCGAATACGCCGCCGTCACCGACGCCGAGGCACTCGATGCCCTGCAGCAGCTCTGCCGCCTGGAGGGCATCATCCCCGCCCTGGAAACCGCCCACGCCTTCGCCTGGCTCAACAAGCTCTGCCCCACCCTCGCCCCCGGCACCGAGGTGGTGGTGAACCTCTCCGGCCGCGGTGACAAGGACGTGAACACCGTGGCCGAGCGGCTGGGCGACGCCCTCTAGAGCGGGTCCTCCTCCCAGGCGAAGCGGGGCAGGCGGCGCAGGCCGTCCTGCATGCAACCTTTCCAGATTTCCATCGAGCGGCGGATTTCCGGCGCGTCCTTGTCGAGCTTGATCCTGTGGGAGAGGCACAGCCGATCGGCGGGCATCAGCGCCAGCTCGAACGGCGGGCCCACGGTGAGGTTGGAGCGGCGCGTGATCACCTGGGAGATCAGGCAGAGCCGGGCCGCATCCTCCAGGGAGAGGCCGCAGTGGCCCACGAAATCCAGCGGCGGCTTGCCGTACTTGCTCTCACCGATCTGCAGGAATGGCGTGTCGCGGGTGGCCTTCACCGCATTGCCCTGGGGATAGACCAGAAACAGGCCGTGCTCCTCTCCCCGGATCTGGCCGCCGAGGATGAAGCTGGCCTGGGCGCTGCCGCCGCTCTGGCGCATCTGGGCGGCGAACTGCTCCTGCACCGCCACGCTGATCCGGCCCACGTAGTCGGCCGCCTCGAACAGGTAGCGGGCGCTCAGCAGGTCGGGGGCCGCCGCCGCTCTGGCGGCCGCAGGGGGGGCTGGCGGTGGCGCTTCAGCGAGAGCGTCGGCCGCCAGGGTGCTCTGCAGGGGGGCGGTTTCGGGCCCACTTCCCCGCTCGGGGCTGAAGGCGGAGATGAGGGCGGGGGTGGCCCGGGGCTGAGGGTCGGCGGCCGTGGTCTCCCGCTCGTGCAGGTCGCGCTGGATCCGGTTCAGCACCGCCTGGGTGGTGGCCAGGTTGCCCGCCGCCAGGAGCACGAACAGCCGGTCGGCTGCCGGCTGGAACACGTGCATCTTGCTGTAGGTGGAGATGTAGTCCACTCCCGCATTGGTGCGCGAATCGGAGGCGAACACCAGGCCCGCGTCCAGCAGAAAGGCCACGCAGTAGGTCATCGCGCTCCCAGACGGTGTCGGTTGTCCCCCATCAGCTCAACAGGCGGGAGAGGGTCTGGGCCACCGACTGCACGGCGGCCCGCGCCGTGGCGTAGGCCATCCGCATCGGTCCCACCAGGGCCACCTGGCCCACGCCGCCTTCACGGCTGTGGTAATCGGCCTGCACCAGGGCGCAGTGATGCAGGGCCTGGTTGGGGTGCTCGGCGCCGATCCAGATGCCCCCCTGCTGCAGCAGCTGCTGGGGCGAGCCCTCCACCAGCTCCACCAGTGGGCGCAGGGAGGCGGTCTGCCGGAACTCCGGCTGGGCTAGCAGTCCTGCCAGTCCGGTGGCCACGGTGCCCTGGCTGGCCTCCAACCGGGCCTGCTGGTGGCTGGCCAGCCCCTGACGCAGCACCGCTCCGCAGGCACTGAGCTGGGGCGGCAGGCTCGACCAGTCGATCGGGCCCTGGCGCAGTTGGTCGCCCACCCAGCCCTCCAGGGCGCCGATGTCGTGGCGGGCCTGCAGGGGCAGACGCAGGTTGAGGCTGTGGGCCGCGGCCGCGTCGCCCACCAGGAACACCAACAGGCGGTCGCCGCTGGCCACGAGCCGCAGGGCCTGCAGGCTGGCCCTCGGCTGGGGGGGCACCGGCCGGGTGATCAGGCTCAGCAGACCGGTGAGATCGGCCAGCCGGCGGCTCAGATGCAGGAGCAGATCGTCCAGGGCCGCCCACTGCAGGCTCAGGCCGGTGAGTTCGCGGGTGAGCTGCTGGGCCGCGGCCCCCGGCGCCGGCAGCAGGTCATCCACATACACCCGGTACCCCTGCTGGCTGGGGATGCGGCCCGCCGAGGTGTGCGGCTGGGTGAGCAGGCCCCGCTGCTCGAGGGCACCCATCGCCGAGCGCACGGTGGCCGGACTGGCCGGCAGTCCGAAGCGGCGCACCAGGGTGTTGCTGCCCACCGGCTCCATCGTGTCCACATAGTGACGCACCGCCAGCTGCAGCACTTCCTGCTGGCGGCTCGAGAGGTGACGACTGCTGGGGTGCGGCACCTGGGGGGCACGAGATCGAGCTGGATCGTAGGCACTTCGTCCAGGATCAGGCGCCCGCTGCGGCCTTCAGTAGCGCGGCACGCTGGGATCCACCTCCAGGCTCCAGGCCTCGGTGCCGCCGCTCAGGTTCCACACCTGGTCATAGCCCTGCTGGTCGATCAACCAGCTGGCGAACTGCCAGCTGCGGATGCCGGCGTGGCAGAGCACCACGATCGGCCGGTCCCGCGCCAGCGTGCGGGGCAGCTCGCCCAGCCAGTCGGCCGAGCGGCTCAGGGGCAAGTGCAGCACCGGGTGGGGCAGACGGGCCAGCTCAAGTTCCTGGTCCTCGCGCACATCCACCAGCTGGAGGGGCGAGCCCTGCTCCAGCCAGCGCTGCAGCTCGGGGGCGCTGATGGTCTGGGGCGTGTTCACGGGCGGATGTCCGATGCAGGATGGGGCCATCCTGCGTTGGCCGCATGAAAGCCCGCCGATTCCTGGCGGTGGTCCTGGCCGTGACCCTGCTGCTGCTGGGTCTGGCCGGCGGCGCCTGGTGGCTGGTCTGGCAGCGCTCCCCCCTGCAGCTGCAGCAGCGCCCACTCGCCCCACCCCGGTCGGCCCGGTTCGTGCCGCGCGACGCAGCCCTCAGCTTTTATCTGCTCAGCGACGCGGAGCAGCCCCTGGCCTATGCCCGGGCGGTGGCGCCACCCCGCCAACGCCGCCAGGCCGCCGAGGCGGTGGCTCGCCTGCGCGATGGCGCCTTTGCCGCCGCCGGCCTCGACTATGCCGGTGAGCTGGCCGGCTGGCTCGGCCCGGAGACCGGCCTGTGGGTGCTGGCTGACCAGGGCGGCGAGCCGGGGGGCTGGGTGCTGGCCCTCTCCAGCCGCGACAACGACGGCGCCCGCCGCTTCCTGCAACGCTTCTGGCAGACCCGCAGCCTGGCCGGCACGGAGCTGCAGATCAGCAGCTACCGCGGCATGGGCGTGATCAGCGGCCGCGGCGCCCTGCTGGGCCGCCAGCCGGTGCCCCTGGCCACGGCCCTGATCGACGACGACCTGGTGTTGCTGGCCTCCGGCCGCGGGGCCCTGGAGCAGGCCCTCGACGTGTCCCAGATCGACGCCCTCAACCAGGCCGCCGACCCCCAGCTGCAGCGACGGCTGGAGCAGCTGGGCCGGGGCGTGGCCCTGCTGGTGGCCCGGCCCGAGGCCCTGCCCTCCTGGCTGGGGGGCGCTGTCCTGCCCCTGCCGGGGGAGGGGCTGGTCGCGGCCCTGCGGCCCCAGGGCCGCGAGTTGGTGCTGGATGGCTGGCTTGACTCCAGCCCCGCTCCGGCACCGGCCCTGGCACCGACACAGAACCCGGCCCGCACACCCCTGGCCGGTGCCGATGGCCAGGCCCTGCTGGCGGCGCTGCAGGGGGAGGCGGCCCAGCTGGCCCTGCTCCAGGACCCCGCCCTCTGGCCCGAGGCGTGGCAGCCCCTGCTCCAGGCCCTGCTGGGTCCCCAGGCCGGCCCGGACGCCACCCCGCTGCCCCCCCTGCTGCTGGGCCTGGCCCAGGGGCCTGTGCTCTGGCGTCAGGATGGCGGGGGTTGGCTGCTGGGCAGCCGGCCGGAGCAGCCGGCTGCGGACCTCCTGGCCGAACGCCTGCAGGCCCAGGGTCTGGCGATGTCCCCGCTTGAGCTGGACGACCAGTCGGTCCAGGTGTGGACCCGGTTACAGGCGGCATCCGGCGCCCAGCGCCGTCGGGCGGGCACTGGGGAACAGCTGGCGGTGACCCTGGCGGCGGCGCGCGCCGAACAGGGCGGCTGGGCCTGGTGGTCGGACTCCCTGGAGGCCCTGGCCGAGCAGCAGCACGGCCGCCAGCAGCCCCCCGCCCTGGTCCAGCGCCTGGACACCCTCGCCCTGCCGGAGGCGGCCCTGCAGTGGGCGGCCAGCGGCGAGCCGGCCCAGAACCTGCTGCGTCGCTGGAGCGGCTGGCGCCTGCTGGCGGCCATGGCCGGCCAGGATTTCAGTGAGCCGGTCGGCGCCGTGGCCCTGGCCGTGCAGCCCGACGCCGAGGGGATGCGCTGGCGGGCCCGCATCGCCTACGACAGCTGATGGCTGCATGCGAACTGCTGCTGCTGCGCCATGGCATCGCCGAGGAGCGCTCCCCCGATCGGCCCGATGCCCAGCGGGCCCTCACGGCCGCCGGCCGCCAGCGCACTGTCGCCGTGCTGGAGCGGCTGCATGAGTTCGATCTCCGTTGCCAGCAGCTGCTCAGCAGCCCCCTGCTGCGGGCCCGGCAGACCGCCGAACTGGCCGTGGCCGCCGGGCTCGCCCCGGAGCTCCAGCTGGTGGAGGGGCTGGCGCCGGCGGGCGATCCCTGGCCCCTGCTGCGTTGGCCTGCCGGGGTGCACCGCCTGGCTCTGGTGGGCCATGAACCCGACCTGGGCGACCTGGCCGCGGCCCTGATCGGCGCGCCGCCAGCGGCCCTGGTGCTCAAAAAGGCCGGCATCGCGCTGCTGGAGATCGCTGCCCTCAGCCCCCGGCCCCAGGCCCGGCTGCGCCTGCTGCTGGGGCCGGCCCAGTTGCTGGGCGGCAGCTAGCGCTACGGCGCGGCGAGGTCCGACAGGCCTAGGTTCAGGCCTGAAGTCTGTGTCGGCATGGCCGTGAGTGGCACCCCCAGCACGTCGGAAAGGTCCACATCCGAAACGTTCACATCCGAAATGCCCCTGTTCCGGCCAGGTCTGGAGGGAATTCCTGCCACCCAGTCGGCGATCTGTGACATCGATGGTCAGCGCGGCTATCTCACCTACCGCGGCTACGACGCCGCCAGCCTCGCCGCCAGCAGCACCTTTCTGGAAACGGCTTACCTGCTGATCTGGGGCGAACTGCCCTCAGCCGACAAGCTGCGCGAATTCGAACAGGAGGTGCAGATGCACCGGCGGGTGAGCTTCCGCATCCGCGACATGATGAAGAGCTTTCCCTCCCAGGGGCACCCGATGGACGCGCTGCAGGCCAGCGCCGCCTCTCTGGGGCTCTTCTATTCCCGCCGCGCTCTCGACAACCCTGAATACATCTATTCAGCTGTGATCCGCCTGCTGGCCAAGATCCCCACGATGGTGGCGGCCTTCCAGCTGATTCGTAGGGGCCAGGATCCGATCCAGCCCCGCGACGACCTGCCCTATGCGGCCAATTTCCTCTACATGCTCACCGAGCGGGAGCCCGATCCCCTGGCCGCCCGCATCTTCGATGCCTGCCTGATCCTTCACGCCGAGCACAGCCTCAACGCCAGCACCTTCAGCGCCCGCGTCACCGCCAGCACCCTCACCGACCCCTACGCCGTGGTGGCCTCGGCCGTGGGCACCCTGGCCGGCCCCCTGCACGGCGGAGCCAATGAGGACGTGCTCACCATGCTCGAGGAGATCGGCAGCGAGGACCGGGTGGAGCTGTGGCTCGACCGGGCGATCGCCAATCGCCAGAAGATCATGGGCTTCGGCCACCGGGAGTACAAGGTGAAGGATCCCCGGGCCGTGATCCTGCAGCGCCTGGCCGAGGAGCTGTTCGACCGCTTCGGCCACGACCCGATGTACGACCTGGCCCGCCAGCTGGAGGAGCAGGCCGCCAGCCGGCTCGGCGCCAAGGGCATCTATCCCAACGTGGACTTCTATTCAGGTCTCGTGTACCGCAAGCTGGGCATCCCCTGCGACCTGTTCACGCCGATCTTCGCCATCGCCCGCACGGCCGGCTGGCTGGCCCACTGGAAAGAGCAGCTGGGGGCTAACCGCATCTTCCGGCCTTCCCAGATCTATACCGGTTCCCCCCTGCGCGCCTGGGTGCCGCTGGAGGACCGCTAAGTTTCCCCTGTTCTGCGTTGCCGTCATGCTGAGCACCACGGCCCCGAGCGCCGGTTCCGGCCTGGATCTCCAGGCCAGTTTTGAAGCGGCCCTGCAGGGGCTGGGCCTGAGTGCCGGGGCAGCTCACCTGCTTTGGCTCCCCCTGCCGATGGTGCTGGTGCTGGTGGCCGCGGTGGTGGGCGTGCTGGTGAACGTGTGGCTGGAGCGCAAGATCTCCGCCGCCGTGCAGCAGCGCATCGGTCCGGAGTACGCCGGCGCCCTCGGCATCCTCCAGCCGATGGCCGACGGCTTGAAGCTGGTTTTCAAGGAGGACATCATCCCGGCCCGGGCCGACGGCCTGCTGTTCACCCTGGGTCCGGTGCTCGTTCTGATCCCGGTGATCCTCAGCTGGCTGGTGGTGCCCTTCGGCCAGAACCTGCTGGTCAGCAACGTGGGCGTGGGGATCTTCCTGTGGATCTCCCTCAGCAGCATCCAGCCCATCGGCCTGCTGATGAGCGGTTACGCCTCCAACAACAAGTATTCCCTGCTGGGTGGCCTGCGGGCGGCGGCCCAGTCAATCAGCTACGAGATCCCCCTGGCACTGGCCGTGCTGGCCGTGGTGATGATGAGCAACTCACTCAGCACCGTCGACATCGTCAACCAGCAGAGCGGTGCGGGCATCCTCAGCTGGAACATCTGGCGCCAGCCGGTGGGTTTCGTGATCTTCTGGATCTGCGCCCTGGCCGAGTGCGAACGCCTGCCCTTCGACCTGCCCGAGGCCGAGGAAGAGCTGGTGGCCGGCTATCAGACCGAGTATTCGGGCATGAAGTTCGCCCTTTTCTACCTGGGCAGTTACATCAACCTGGTGCTCTCGGCCCTGCTGGTGGCCGTGTTGTATCTCGGTGGCTGGGGCTTCCCCCTGCCGGTGGAGTGGCTGGCGGGTTGGCTGGGGCAACCAGTCGATGCTCCGGTGGTGCAGGTGATCACCGGATCGGTGGGCATCGTGATGACCGTGCTCAAGGCCTACCTGCTGGTGTTCCTGGCGATCCTGCTGCGCTGGACCACCCCGCGGGTGCGCATCGACCAGCTGCTGGATCTGGGCTGGAAATTCCTGCTGCCCATTGCCCTGGTCAACCTGCTGGTCACCGCTGGCCTCAAGCTGGCTTTCCCTGCTTTCTTCGGCGGTTGAGCACTGCAGTGCCCATCCCCTGGCCCCGCCCGCCATCATGGTTGGGAGGTCACGGCCAGCCGCCCTCCTCGCCACTCTCCAGGCCCACCACGCCTCTCCACTGAGCCAGTTCCATGTTCGGGTTCCTCAAGAAAGTCGGCGACTACACCCGCGATGCGGTGAGTGCGGCCAACTACATGACCCAGGGCCTGGCCGTGACCTTTGATCACCTCCGCCGCCGGCCGGTCACGGTCCAGTACCCCTACGAGAAGCTGATCCCCTCGGAGCGCTACCGCGGCCGCATCCACTACGAGTTCGACAAGTGCATCGCCTGTGAGGTGTGCGTTCGGGTGTGCCCGATCAACCTGCCGGTGGTGGACTGGGTGATGAACAAGGCCACCAAGAAGAAGGAACTGCGCAACTACTCGATCGATTTCGGGGTGTGCATCTTCTGCGGCAACTGCGTGGAGTACTGCCCCACCAACTGCCTGTCGATGACCGAGGAATATGAACTCTCGGCCTTTGATCGCCACAGCCTCAACTACGACAACGTGGCCCTCGGCCGCCTGCCCACCAGCGTGACCAGTGATCCGGCGGTGTTCGCCCTGCGCGAGCTGGCCTACCTGCCCAAGGGAGAGATGGATCCCCATGGCGTGCCCGATACGGCCCCCCGGGCGGGCAGACTGCCCGAACAGGTGCTGGCGACCCTCCCTGCCACCAACCCTGCCCCAGCCGCCAAGTCTGCCGCCGCCAGCGAGCCCGCTGCGGCCCCCACCGAGGAGAAGGCCTGATGACAATCGCCTCCACCACCCAGCTGATCTGCTTCGCTGTGCTCTCCGCCACCGTGGTGCTCGGAGCCCTCGGGGTGGTGCTCCTGCCCAACATCGTGTATTCCGCCTTCCTGCTCGGTGGGGTGTTCCTCTCGGTGGCGGGGCTGTATCTGCTGCTCAATGCCAGTTTTGTTGCCGCCGCCCAGGTGCTGGTGTACGTGGGCGCCGTGAACGTGCTGATCCTGTTCGCGATCATGCTCGTCAACAAACGGGAGGACCTCTCGGCCATCCCTGGGCTGGCCTTGCGCAGGGTGCTGTCAGGCCTGGTGTGCGGCGGCCTGTTCGCCCTGCTGCTGCGGGTAGCGTTCACCACCCCCTGGGCCCTGCCCGGTCCACCGTCGGTGGGGGATGAGGCCACCATCCGCATCGGCGAACACCTGTTCTCCGACTACCTGCTGCCCTTTGAACTGGCTTCGGTGCTGCTGTTGATGGCCATGATCGGTGCCATCGTGCTGGCCCGCCGCGATGTGTTCAGCACGGACATCGGCACCGGCGAGGCGGTGGATCAGGGCCTGATCGAGAAGGCCCGCACCCCACTCCTGCTCGACACGTCCGCCTCCCGGCGATAACTGCCTCCCCGCGCCTTCTGCCCATGGACTCCCTCACTCTTTCCCTCTCCGGCGGCATCCCTTTGCAGGCCTACCTGGTGCTGGCGGCTTCCCTGTTCTGCACCGGGGTGTGGGGGTTGATCAATAGCCGTAACGCCGTGCGGGTGCTGATGAGCATCGAGCTGATGCTCAATGCGGTGAACATCAACCTGATGGCCTTCTCCAGCTATCTGGATGGTCAGTTGATCCGCGGCCAGGTGTTCGCCATCTTCGTGATCACCGTGGCCGCCGCCGAGGCGGCCGTGGGCCTGGCGATTCTCCTCTCGCTCTACCGCAACCGCGAAACCGTGGACATGGAGCGCTTCAACCTGCTGCGCTGGTAATTTGCGATGCGTCTGGAGCGGGTCTGGCTGATCGCTCGCTCCGGCAGCCAGGCGGCCCAGCGCCAGGCCAGGCGCTGCGCGGCCGATCTCCGGGAACTCGGCGTGAGCGTGGTAACTGCCAGCAGTGGACTGGCCCGCGACCCCTACCCCGGCCTGCTGGCCAGTGAGGAGCACCTGCCCGACCTGGCCCTGGTGCTGGGGGGGGACGGCACGGTGCTGGGGGCCGCCCGCCATCTGGCGCCCATGGAAGTGCCGATCCTCAGCTTCAACGTGGGGGGCCATCTCGGCTTCCTCACCCATGAGCGCAGCCTGTTGAAACTGGCGGGCGAGGGACAGGAGAACCTCTGGCAGCGCCTGCAACACGATCGCTATGCCCTGGAGCGGCGGATGATGCTGGAGGCCCGCATTGACCGTGGCGATGGGGTGGACGACGGCAGCCCGGCTTACCTGGCCCTGAACGACTTCTATTTCCGCCCTGGCCTCGATGAGATCTCCTCCACCTGCGTGCTGGAGCTGGAGATCGACGGTGAGGTGGTGGACCAGTACCGCGGCGATGGCCTGATCGTGGCCACCCCCACTGGCTCCACCGGCTACGCGATGGCTGCGGGGGGGCCGATCCTGCATCCGGGGTTGGAGGGGATTGTGGTCAATCCCATCTGTCCGATGAGCCTCTCCAGCCGCGCCGTGGTGGTGCCCCCCCGGGCCCAGCTCAGCCTCTGGCCTCTGGGTGAATCGAGCCGGCGGGTGAAGCTCTGGCAGGACGGCGTGCAGGCCACCACCCTGGAACCCGGCGACCGGGCGCTCCTGCAACGCAGCAGCCATGCCGCCCTGCTGGTGACCCTGGAACAGTGCCCCTCCTACTACCGCACGCTCACCCACAAGCTGCACTGGGCCGGCAGCCTGGTGGCGGCGGAGCCATCCCACAATTGAGACTCTCCTTGTTTTTGCGCGCGCCCTGCGATGGCCCTGGAGATTGAACGGCGCTTTCTGGTGGTCAGCCCGGCCTGGCGCCGCCATGTGGCCTGGCAGAGCCAGCTGCAGCAGGGTTACCTCAGCCAGGGCGGTGATGCCCTCACCCTGCGGGTGCGCATCAGCAGCGGCCCTCCCCAGTCCCCTGCCGCCTGGCTCACCCTCAAGGCGCCCCCGCCCCAAGCCCAGGGCGGTGTGGAGGGGTTGGTGCGCCTGGAATTTGAGTACCCGATCCCCCTTGCGGATGCCCAGGCGATGCTGGCCCTCACCGCCCAGCAGGTGAGCAAGCGGCGCCATTGCCTGAGCCTTGAGGGCGGCCACTGGGTGGTGGATGTGTTCGATGGGGCCAACCAGCCGCTGGTGGTGGCGGAAGTCGAGCTGGAGCACGCGCAGCAGGATCTGGAGCTGCCCAGCTGGTGTGGCCTTGAGCTCACCGGTCGCCATGAGCTCAGCAACGCGGCCCTGGCCCGGATGCCCTTCAGCGACTGGGCGGCCGACCAGCGGCAGCCGCTGCTCCAGGCCCTCGGCCCTCTGGTGTAAGACCGGGAGCAATGCTGGTCAGTGGGCCCTTCAGGATCTAGGCTCAATTCGGAAATCTTTCCGCAGATTCTCTGCTCTGCTTTTGGCCGGTCTCCCCGCTACCGCTCCCTGCCCCAGCTCCACCGGGATCTATGACTGCCAGGGCGTGCTGCGCTTCGCCGGTCGCGACCATGCCGACTGTGTGGCCTATGCGGAGCTGTTCGGGCTTGACCTGCTTGGCTGTTCCATCACGGCCCTGGTTTCCCTCAGCGCCGAGGTCGCCAGCTCAGACGACTCAGCCAGCTCAACTGAAGCGCTGTGCTTCCCCGCCCGGGCCTGAAGTTGCCTGACCGGCATCGTCCAGCGCACAGCAGTTGAAGCCATCCCGGCAGATCTTGCCGTGATCCATG
>JBBASN010000086.1:0-11065 GCA_040399225.1 Prochlorococcaceae cyanobacterium
CAGGCCCCCCGGCTGGTGGTGTGCGGCACCGACACCGATGTGGGCAAGACGGTGGTGAGCGCCTGGCTGGTGCAGGGCCTGAACGCCCACTACTGGAAGCCCGTGCAGAGCGGCCTCGAGGGTGGGGGCGACCGCAGCAGCCTGGCGCGGCTGCTGCCGGAGGCCGTCGATCGCCTGCTGCCGGAGGCCTACCGGCTCAGCCGGCCCCTCTCGCCCCACTGGGCCGCCGAACTGGATGGGGTGGCGATCGAGCCCGAGCGCCTGGATCTCCCCGCATTGGCAGGGCCCCTGGTGGTGGAGACCGCAGGCGGGGTGCTGGTGCCCCTGCGCCGCGACTGGCTGCAGATCGAGCAGCTGCAGCGCTGGCGGCTGCCCGTGCTGCTGGTGGCCCGCAGCGGCCTGGGCACCCTCAACCACACCCTGCTCAGCCTGGAGGCCCTGCGCCAGCGGGCACTGCCGGTGCTCGGCCTGGTGCTCAACGGCCCGCCCCACGAAGACAACCCCCGCACCCTGGAGCAGCTGGGCGGGGTGCCGGTGCTGGCCGAACTGCCGCCTCTGCAACCCCTCAACGCGGCGGCCCTGGCCCGGCAGTGGCAGGGGCAGCAGCTGGGGCCGCGGCTGCGGCGGCGGCTGGAGGGCCTCGCCGTCAGCCAGTGAGGCCAGACGGGGCCACACTGGGGGCGCCCCTCCTCCGTTGCCCCGTCCCGATGCGCAAGAGCGACTGGCTGGTGAGCGCGCTGCTGGTGCTGATCTGCGGCGGCATCCTGGTGCTGTTCACCGACGTGGAGCTGCGGCTGGTGCGCTGGGTGAACTGCAGTGTGCTGGCCCCCGGCAGCGAGCGCGACAGCGCCATGTGTCGCTGACCCGGTCTCAGGGGCCGGCCAGGATCGCCGCCTCGGCATCCGCCCGCGACAGGCCGTAGGGAAAGCTGCGCAGCCGCGTCTGGCCATCGGCATGCCAGGCCACGCTGAGCTCCTCCACCGCCAGCTCGATGCGGGCGCTCCACTCCGGCCGGTGCAGGTCCCACACGCAGGGGTTGGCGCGCTGCTGCGCGGCCCCGAGCTGGCGCAGCCACTGCTCCAGCTCGGGCAGGGGGTGGTTGTAGAGGGGGGTTTGCGCTGCGGGAAGCTCGCCCATGCCGATCAACGCCTCAGGGGCAGCTTTGCATCAGCTGGTCGGCAACCAGCTGGGCCAGGTGCTGAAGGCGGCCCCCCGGGCCAGGGCCAGGCCCACCCCGAGCACCAGGCTGAACACCAGGGCCAGGGCCAGCAGCAGCAGGGCCAGCCACTCGCCGCCGGAGAGGGCCCGGCGCACGGAGGTGACGGAGGTGACTGGGGGCGCGGGGGGGCCGTTGACCGGACGGCTGGCCGGGGTGGCGGCCGCAGCGCTGGCGGCGACCCGGGCCAGGCGCAGCTCGACGTCGTAGCGGCGGCGGGTGTCCGGATCGCTGAGCACGGCATAGGCCTGGCGCAGCCGCTGGAAGGCCTGCTCGGCCTCGCTGGCCGGCAGGCTGGTGGTGTCGGGGTGAAAACGCTTGCTCAGGCGGCGGAAGGCCTGGCGCAACTCATCCGCACTGGCCTGCTCGGGAACCTGCAACAAGGTGTAGTGGCTGGCCAACGGCAGGAGGGGCCGGTGTGCAGGATCCTAGGAAGAATCCGCGTTCAGCCCACCGGATGGTCCCCACCGCCGCCAGCACGCTTCACCCCGATCTGTGGCAGCAGCTGGGCTGGCAGCCCTTCGACGCCCAGCTCGCGCAGCTGGCGCAACTGCAGCAGCAGCTGCGCCACTGGAACAGCCAGCTCAACCTCACCCGCCTGGTGGAGGGCGACGACTACTGGATCGCCCAGGTGTTCGACAGCCTCTGGCCCCTGCTGCCGCTGCTGAAGGGGCCTGCGGCGGAGGCGCCACTGGAGCTGATGGACGTGGGCACCGGCGGCGGTTTCCCCGGCCTGGCGGCGGCGATCGCCCTGCCCCGGGCCCGGCTCACCCTGGTGGACTCGGTGGGCCGCAAGGTGGAGGCCGTGCGGGCGATGGCCCAGGCCCTGGGGCTGGAGGAGCGAGTGCAGGTGCGCTGTGAGCGGGTGGAGCGCAGCGGCCAGAGCAGCGACTGCCGCGGCCGCTTCCATTGGGCCCTGGCCCGGGCCGTGGCCAGTGCGCCGGTGGTGGCCGAATACCTGGTGCCCCTGCTGGCGGAAGACGGCCGGGCCCTGCTGTATCGCGGCCAGTGGAACAGCGCCGACCAGAGCGCCCTGGAGCAGGCCCTGGGCCCGCTGCGGGCGCGGATCGAGCGCTGCGAGCGCCTGGAGCTGCCGGCGGGCCGGGGCCTGCGCCACGCCCTGGTGCTGGCCCCCACCGGTCCCTGCCCCCGCCAGTACCCGCGGGCCGTGGGTCTGCCGGCCAAGCAGCCCCTGGGGGGCGGCGGTCCTACTCGGCCATCAGCCGCCTGACGTCCTGGCCACCGAGGCGCTCGCGCAGCTGGCGGAGAATCGCGGGGATCCGCTCCGCCCAGGGGCTGGCGGCCAGCACCTCCCGCAGCTGGGCTTCGCTCACCTCCCCATCCAGGCGGTCGGCGTTGGCACCGGGGAACCAGTGGCCGCCGTTGCCGAGCAGGCCATAGCGGGCCCGGGCGAAGCTCTCCAGATCCCAGGCCTCCAGCAGGTTGTGCAGCCAGAGCAGCACCGGCAGGTTGATCTCCCCGGGGGTGTCCTGCCACTCCGGCAGGCCCGCGGCCCAGCTGGCCAGCCAGGCCTCGCCCAGGGCCTGCAGGCGGGTGCTCTCCAGCCGCTGCAGGATCGGCTCCAGCAGCCCGTCGGCCTGATCGAGCCGGGCCACCGCCTGCAGGTGCAGGTCAAGGTCGCCGGGCCGGGCCGCCCCCAGGCTGAGGGTGTGCACCTGGGGCGGGCGCAGGCAGAAGAGGTCGTTGAAGGCGATCGGATGGAGCGGGGCGCACAGCTGCTGCAGCCGCGCCGAGGGGGTGTGCAGGTGGCCCCCCTTGTCGGTGGGGCTGATCACGAACACGCCCATGTCGTGGGCGGCGGCGGCCTCGATCGCCGGCCAGTTGTGCTGGCGGATGTAATACCAGTGGAGATTCACGTAGTCGAAGGCGTCGCTGGCGATCGCCTCCTGGATCAGGGCCAGGCTGGCGTGGGTGGAGAAACCGATATGCCCCACCCGCCCCTGGGCCTGCCAGCGCCGGGCCACCGCCAGGCAGCCGCCAGGGCGCAGGGTGTGCTCCAGGTGCTCCGGCAGGTTGATGCCGTGAATGGCCAGCAGATCCACCCGCTCCACCCCCAGGCGCTCGAAGCTGGTGGCCAGCTCCCGGTCAAAGGCCCCGGCCTCGGCCTGGGGCGGAATCTTGGTCTGCAGGATGCGCCGGGGGTCGGGCACCTCGGCCAGCAGCCAGCCCAGCTGCCGCTCCGAACTGCCGTAGTGGCGGGCGGTTTCGATGTGGTGCATCCCCGCCGCCACGGCCCGCTCCAGCACCGCCCGCAGGTTGGCCTGGCTGGCGGCCGTGATCTCAGCAGCGGGCAGGTCGCTCCAGCTCTGCTGAAAGCGCATCCCGCCCAGGGACAGCACCGGCATGGCCAGGCCCGTGCGCCCGAAGCGGCGGGTGGGGATGGGGGCGGCCATCAGCCGGCGCTGGCCGCCCGCCGGGGCAGGGTGCGCCTGAGGCGGGCCGGACTGGGCAGGCCAAGGGGCTGGATGTCCTGCTGGGCCAGCTGCTCGGCCAGGGCCGGCAGCTCGCCATAGTCGACCCAGTGGATGCAGTCCACCGGACAGGTGTCGATCGCCTCCTGGATGCGCTGGGTGCTGTCGCCGTCCTGGCGAATGGCCCGTGAACGGCCCCACTCGGACTCCACCACGAAGGTGTTGGTGGCCACATGGGCGCAGTAGCGGCAGCCGATGCACACGGCCTCATCCACCCACACGGCCTTCTGGCGCAGCTCTCCCCCCAGCACCGGCTCCATCCCGGTGGAAGGGGCGCCTGGGGCCGCCGGGGCGGAGAAGGCCAGGCCGGGGTCGGCGGGCGCCACGGCTTCGCTCCGCTGCGGACGGCTCAGGTCCAGCGGGTCACCACCAGCTCGATGGTGCCGTCCACCGCACTGGTCTGTTCCGCCACCTGGAAGCCCTCTTCCGCGCTGGCGGCCAGGATGGTGCGCAGGGCGTAGCGCTGGCTGAGCTGGGCCAGAAAACGCTCCACGGGCACCGGCTGCTTCCACAGCTCCAGATCAGTCACCAGCTCATAGGCACCGCTGTCGGGGTTGAGCCGGAAGCCGATGTCAGCGCCATTGGGCTGGGCAATGGCCAGCTCGGCGGTGTGGGTCTGGCCCCGGTAACCACGCACACTCAGGGAACCCTGCCGCGGTGTGTGTCCGAGATCGGCGAGGGCTTCCAGCAGAGCAGCCCGGTCGCGCAGCTCGGTTTTCACGGTGCTGAAGTGGGACATGGTGATCAGGAATCAGGAAAGCTGGCTGGCCTGGGTCGCCGGCTGAACCCGGCGCTGGGGGGCCACCTCCACCTGAAAGGCCTCAGCGGTGGGCTGGCGCTGCTGCACGGCGCCGAGCCGGGCTTCGATCCGCTCGGTGAGCAGCTCGCAGGCCTGGCCCTGAACCCCCTCAACCTGTTCTTCCACCCGGCCATCGGGCCGGATGCGGAAGCGGATGGATTGCTGTGCCATCCCAGGCCTGAACAGGAATGGGATGATGCTAACCGCGTTGCCAGGGTGCTGGGTTGATCGCGACAGGGCTCAGGTGAGCAGGCCCTCGTCCACCAGGGTCTGCAGCCGCTCCAGCACCTCGGGCTGCTCCAGCTGCTCCAGCGCCAGCCGGGCCTCATCGCGCACACTCGACTCGGCGTCATGGAGCATCGTGTGCAGCAGGGCCTCCACCACGTCCTGCTGGCGCGGCTCCACCAGGTCGGGATAGAGCCGCCCCAGGCCCCAGGCGCTGTTGCTGCGCACTGCCTGCTCGCTGTCGATGCGCAGGCTGAGCAGCAGCTGGGCGGCCGCCGGATCGGCCTTGGCCGGACCGGTGCCACCGGCATCAGCCAGGGAACTGGCCGCCCACAGGCGCACGGCGGCGATGTCCACCTGCAGGGCGCGGATCAGGGGATTGAGGATCGGCGCATCGGGGTAGTTGCCCAGGCTCCAGGCCACGGCCTTGCGCACATAGCCGTTGGCATCGGCGCTGAGCAGCCCCAGCAGCGGCTCCACCGCCATCGGGCTGGGGTTGCGGCCCAGGGCATACACGGCGCTCATGCGCAGGATCGGACAGCTGATGGCCAGCAGCGGCAACAGCTCCGGCACCGCCCGTGGGTCGCGGTGTTCACAGAAGATGCGCAACCCCTGCATGCGGGCCTCATGGCTGCCCAGCCGCAACAGTTCCAAGCCCCGGTCACACTCCGCGGCCACCGCCGAGGGGGCCGGCTCGACGCTGTCGAGCTCGTCGAGGGGATCACCGAGCAGCTCCTCGGCCAGCTCCTGGGCCAGCACATCCGGATCCAGGGAGAGCTCCTGGGGGCTGTCGCCGAACGGGCCGGGGATGGGGGGTTCCGTCACGGCAGCCGCTCAGCCCAGGGGAGCGGGGGCGGCCATGTCACCGGGCAGCCAGATGCGGGCGCTCACCGCCACCAGGGCAAGGGCAAAGAGCAGCACGATGGCCGCCGGCAGCAGGGTGGAGCGGAAGAATTGCACGAACGGGACGGGCCTCATGCCGACCCCCATCATCACCCCTGCGGTGCCTGGGGCAGGAGCCGGCGCAGGCCGCTCTGCAGGGCAGCCCGTTGCCGCAGGCCCCACACCCCCAGCACGGCCACCAGCAGGCCACCCCAGCCCCAGAGGGGAAGCTTGAGCAGGAAGCCGCCGATGCCCAGCAGGGCGCCGAAGAGAACGGCGCAGCTGAAGGCAAGCTGGCTCAACAGATCCAGCAGGGTCTCCTCCGGCTCGACGCCGCAGCGGCGGCGCCAGGTCGCCCAGCCCGGGCCTGCCGGCCGCACCTGGCGCACGAAGTTCTCCAGCACCGCTGCCGATTCGGGGGGAGTGGCCAGCATCGCCAGGATCCACACCACAGCGGTGATTGCCGTGGTGACGAGCAGGCGCAGGCCGTAGTCGTCGATGCGCAGCAGAGGCACCACCGAAGTGCACAGGCCCACCAGGAAGCCTCCCAGCATGGCGGCCAGCTCGGCAGCGGCGTTGACCCGCCACCAGAACCAGCGCAGCACCAGCACCACCCCGGGCCCGGTGCCAATGGCGATCACCAGCCGGAACACGGTGCCGATGTTGCTGCTCAGCAGGGCGGTGAGCACGCCCAATGCCACCAGCAGCACCGAGGCCAGCTGGCCCACCAGCAGCAACTCGCGGTCCTTTGCATCCGGCCGCATAAAGCGCTGGTAGAGGTCGTGGGTGAGATAGCTCGCCCCCCAGTTCACCGCCGTGCTCACGGTGCTCATGAAGGCCGCCACCAGCGACACCACCACCAGCCCCAGGGCCACCGGCGGCAGCAGTTTCACCGCCAGCAGCGGGTAGCTCTGCTCCCAGTCGGTGCTCTCGGGCAGCAGCACCACAGCGGCCAGGGCCACCAGGATCCAGGGCCAGCTGCGCAGCAGGTAGTTCACCGCCAGGAACACCCAGCTGGCGATGCGGGCCTGGCGCTCGTCGCGGGTGGCCAGCAGCCGCTGGATGAATTCGCCGCCGCCGTCACTGCGGCGGAAACTCCACCACTGCAGGGCGATGTAGGCGCTGAAGGTGGCCACGGAAATGCCGGCCCCGTCGATCCAGCTCACCCGCCCGCCCCGCATCTGCCAGGGCACCAGGGAGAGCAGTTCCGGCCGGTTCAGCTCCCGCAGGCTGACGAGCATGGCGTCCATGCCGCCGGCGGCCTGCACGGCGAACACGGCCACCGCCACCGCACCGGCCAAGGCCAGCACCAGTTGCAGCATGTCGGTGACCACCACAGCCCAGAGCCCACCGGCGGCGGTGTACACCAGCACCAGCACGCCCACGATCGTGAGCAGGGTGAGCCGGGCCTGGGGGGTGGGGGCCAGGCCCAGGGCCTCGCTCACCTTGGCCATGGCCAGGAAGGCGTAGCCAATGCCGATGCAGTTGATCGGCAGGGCGAACAGGAAGGCCTTGATCCCTCGCAGCCAGGCGGCAGTGGGGCCGCCGTAGCGCAGCTCGGTGAAGGCGGCATCGGTGAGCACCCCGCTGCGGCGCCACAGGGGCGCGAACACCACGGCCATTGCCACGTGGGCCACGCCGAAGCTCCACCACTCCCAGTTGCCGGCCAGGCCGCGCACCCCCACCAGGCCGGCCACGTAGAGAGGCGTGTCCACCGAGAAGGTGGTGGCCGCCATCGAGGCACCGGCGAGCCAGCCCTTGAGCTGGCGCCCGGCCACGAAATAGTCGGCCTGGTCGCGGTTGCGCCTGGAGAGCCACAGGCCCACCAGCAGGCTGGCCACCAGATAGCCGATCAGGATCAGCCAGTCGATCAACGCCATGGGATGCCTGTGAGGGGGCCGCTGCGTGGGCCGCAGTCTGAAGGCGAACAGGCGCCGTCGGGATGGACCGGGGCGAGACCGTCAGGAGTCGGAACGTCGGGCCCCGTCAGGATCCGGTGCCTGCCGGCTCCAGGCTGGCCTGCAGGCGTCGGCGCAGCTGGCCGCAGGCGGCATCGGCGTCCAGTCCGCGGCTGGCGCGCACGCTCACGGCGATGTGCCGCCCCTGCAGGGCCCGGCGGAAAGCCTCCACAGCCGCCGGCGTGGGCCGCTGGAACTCCTCCTCGGCGATCGGGTTGTAGGGGATCAGGTTCACGTGGCTCTGGAAGCCGCGGATCAGCCGCGCCAGGGCCTCAGCGTGCCGAGGCTGATCGTTGAGCCCGCCCAGCAGGATGTATTCGAAGCTCACCCGCCGCCCGGTCATCGCCACGTAGTGGCGGCAGTCATCGAGCAGGGCCTCGATCGGGTAGGCGTGGGCGGTGGGGATCAGCTCCTCACGCAGCCGCTGGTCGGGGGCATGCAGGCTCACCGCCAGGGTGAACTGGGCCCGGCCCAGCCGCTCCAGGGCCAGTTCCCCCAGCACCGGCAGGGTTCGGGGCACCCCCACCGTGCTCACGGTGATCCGGCGCTGGGCCATGGCCAGGTCGTCGCAGAGGCAGGCAATGGCGGCCAGCACGGCCTCGCTGTTGAGCAGCGGTTCACCCATGCCCATGAACACCACATGGCTGGGGCGGGCGTCCATTGCCTCGCGCACGCTCAGCACCTGGTCGACGATCTCATGCACCGCCAGGGAACGCTGCAGGCCCCCCTTGCCGGTGGCGCAGAAGCGGCAGGCCATCGGGCAGCCCACCTGGCTGCTCACACACACCGTGAGACGGCCCTCGGCGGGAATGCCCACCGTCTCGATCGTGTGGCCGTCGTGGGTGGCCAGCAGCAGCTTGGTGGTGCCATCGGCGGCGACGCTGCGATGCACCTCCCGCAGCCGGCCGATCCAATCGCCGGCGCCGGTCGGGGCAGTGCCGGCCAGCTGCTGGCGCCAGGCCTTTGGCAACACATGAATCGCCTCCAGCTCGCGGGCGCCCTTGGCGTAGATCCAGTCATGCAGCTGTCGGCCCCGAAAGGCGGACTGCCCCTGCTGCTGGGCCCAGGCCTCCAGCTCAGCGCGACCCAGACCCAGCAGCGGCCGGGATCGACACTGATCGGAGGGCTCCGGGTGAATCACCACCCCAGCAGAAGGGATCACCAGACCAGCAGGCCGTGGCCCAACTTCCACTCCACCGCCACCAGGGCGATGAAGCCGAGCATGGCCAGGCGGCCATTGAGCAGCTCCGTGTGGCGATGGAAGCCATAACGGGGCAGCCGCCGCTGGGGAATGGGGGTTCCCAGGGCGGTAAGAGGCGGGTTGCTCGTTGTCATGGGGTCATCCTGGCGCAATCGGGTGGGATCAGTCGTCGGTGAGCAGCCCTTCCTCCTGCAGTCCCTCCAGTGCAGCCGGATCGGCGATCAGCTCCTCCTCGAGGCCCTCCTCCACGCTGGGGCGGGTGAAGGCGGCGAGGTTGCTGGCACTGGCCTCGATGCCGTGGCGGCTGCGGGTGGCCTCGAGGTCCGCGTCGGAGGGGTCATCAAGCACGGCGGTGGAAGCCGCCGGGGTGGGCATCTCCACGGTGTAGTCGGGACGCAGGTTCTGCATGCGCCGGTAGCCCATGCCGTCCTCCTCGAGGATGTCGGGGTGGGGCCCGGCCTCGGCGCGCAGCTCCTCCTCGAAGCCGCTGAAGCCGGTGCCGGCCGGGATCAGGCGACCGATGATCACGTTCTCCTTGAGGCCGCGAAGCCAGTCGCTCTTGCCCTCGATGGCGGCCTCGGTGAGCACCCGGGTGGTCTCCTGGAAGGAGGCCGCCGAGATGAAGCTGTCGGTGTTGAGCGAGGCCTTGGTGATGCCCAGCAGCACCGGCGTGAACTCGGCGGGGGCGCCGCCGGTGATCGCCATGGCGCCATTCACCTGCTCCACCTGACGCAGCTCGATCAGCTCACCGGGCAGAAAGGTGGTATCACCCGCATCCTCGATGCGCACCTTGCTGGTCATCTGGCGCACGATCACTTCGATGTGCTTGTCGCTGATCGAAACGCCCTGGCTCTTATAGACGTTTTGCACCTCCGTCACCATCCGGAACTGCAGCTTGGAGATCGCCTCCTGGGCTGCCTCCATGGTGGGCTTGCGGCTGCGCAGGTCTTCGAAGAAGCACTCCAGCAGCTCGTGGGGGTTGATCGGCCCGTCGGTCAGCGACTCACCGGCGCTGACCTGCTGGCCATCGCTCACCATCACGTTGCGGCCCAGCAGGATCGGGTACTCGGTGATGGCGTCGTCGTGCTCAATCACAGACACCGTGATCGAGTCGTCATCTTCACCTTGCTTGATCTGCACGGTGCCGCTCTTGCGGCAGAGGATCGTCGATTCCCGCGGACGGCGAGCTTCCAGCAGTTCCTCAATCCGGGGCAGACCCTGCACAATGTCTCCGGTCTTCTGGCGCTCGAACACCAACAGGGCCAGGCCGTCACCGCGCTGCACCAGCTCGCCGTCGCGAACGTGCAGCACCGAGTCGGGAGACACCATGTAAGGACGCCCAAGACGGATGGTGAGGGCACCGCCCTCGATGGCCTCCACCTGCCCGCAGCAGGGGGCCGGCAGCCCCTCGGCCAGCAGATCGCCATCGACAATGCGCTGATCCACCGCCACCAGCGGGGCAGCCCCGGCCAGTTCGATGCGACGGGTGTCCTCCTGGCGCTCCACGATCAGGCGCCGCACCGGCTCGCCGTCCACGGGGTCGGGAAGTTGCACCACCCCGTCCTCCTTGCAAAGGATCTGGGTGGTGGCCACCACGTCGCCCCGCTTCACCGTATCGCCATCGGCCACCTGCAGGTCGGTGTGGGTAGAGCCATGGCTGGCGTCGGAGAGGGTGTCGCGGCGCACCAGGAGAGTTTCCAGGATGGTGAGCTGCAGGCGCTCGATGGTCTTGGCCCGCTTGTCGGCCACGGCTTCCACATCCACCGTCATCTGGGGCGTGGTGTCGTGGGTTTCCAAAATGAGCTGGGTGCGCAGCAGCTCCACCCCCTCCACGCTCTTGATCAGCTCGCCGTCCTTGAAGGCCAGGCGCTGGGTGGCCTTGAGGCCCATGGTCGGGCCCCCGGTCTGCTTCACCGCGGTGAGTTCGGGCAGGTGGGCGGCATCAGGAATGGTGTATTCCTCCACCGGGCGCAGCAGCAGCGCACCCCCCTCAGGCGTGTCGACAGACTCGACGAACACCATTGCCTCGGCCTTGAGACCCTTGGCGATCTCCTCGCCGGGCATCACCATCCTGCCCTCGGCGAACTTGGCCGTGGTCTTGCTGTCGCTCACCAGATGGAGCGTGCCCGAGCGCACGATGATCTCGCGCAGGATGTCGTTCTTCTGGGTCACCGTCACGATGCCGGCAGTCTGGCTGAAGATGTCCTTCACCACCTCGGTGCCGGCCTCGATCCACTGGCCGTCCTCGATCATCAACAGGGAGATGTCCTTGTTGATCTCGTGGGTTTCCTG
>JBBASN010000087.1:0-10981 GCA_040399225.1 Prochlorococcaceae cyanobacterium
TGCTTCGTGAACCCCAGCGACAGCCTGGCGGTGCTCACCGCCAACGCCACCCTGGCTCCCGGCTATGCCGGCGGCCTGGCCGGCGTGGCCCGCTCGATGCCCACCAGCGCCGCCGCCGATGTGGTGGCCCAGGAACTGGACATCCCCTGCTTCGAAACGCCCACGGGCTGGAAATTCTTCGGCAACCTGCTCGATGCCGGCCGCATCACCCTCTGCGGCGAGGAGAGCTTCGGCACCGGCTCCAACCACATCCGCGAAAAGGACGGCCTCTGGGCCGTGCTGTTCTGGCTCAACATCCTGGCCAAGCGGCGCGAGCCGGTGGCCCAGATCATGGCCGAGCACTGGAGCCGCTTCGGCCGTCACTATTACTCCCGCCACGACTACGAGGCCATCGCCAGCGAGGCGGCGCATGGGCTCTACAACCGCGTCAAGGAGATGCAGCCCGCGCTGGTGGGCCAGAGCTTCGCCGGCCGCAGCATCGCCACCGCCGACGACTTCGCCTACACCGACCCGGTGGACGGCTCCCTAACCAGCGGCCAGGGCCTGCGCCTGCTGCTCGACGACGGCAGCCGGGTGGTGCTGCGGCTTTCGGGCACGGGAACCCAGGGCGCCACCCTGCGGGTGTACCTGGAGAGCTATGTGCCCCCAAGCGGCAACCTGGCCCAGGATCCCCAGGCCGCCCTGGGTGATCTGATCAGCGCCATCGACGGCCTGGCGGAGATCAAGACGCGCACGGGCATGGAACGGCCCACCGTGATCACCTGATTTTGTGATCCCCTGATCTGAACCGGCTCTCGATCAACCCGGGGGCTTGTCTCCCCGTCCTCGACTGTGCTGGTGACGCGGGTGGTACTCCGGCTCAGGGCAGGCCACCTGCAGCTGACGCACCGCCTCAATCGCCATGCCGGCCACAAGTCCGAAGCCCGGCAGCAGCACCAGCAGCCAGAACAGGGCCGTGGCGGAGATCTGGGCCGGGGTGCGGGCCACGATCCGCCGCAGCAGCAGTGCCAACCCCAGCCCGAGGGCCGCACCGATCAGCCCCACCTCGAGGATCTTGCGCCCACGGAAGCGAGCCTGAGCCGATGGCTTGGGAGGCTGGGCAGGCATGGTCAGAAGACCGCCTGCTCAGGCGAAGGCTCAGGGGCCGTGAGCTGCTTGAGCACCACATAGAAGGCCGGCACCACCAGCAGCGACAGCACCGTGGCCACGGTGAGGCCGCCGAACACCACCGTGCCCAGCGAGGCCTGGCTGCGGGCGCCAGCGCCACTGGCCAGCACCAGGGGCAGGAAGCCGAACAGGGAGGAGATGGCCGTCATCAGAATCGGCCGGAAGCGGGAGACGGCCGCCTCCCGGGCGGCCTCCAGGGGCGTGCAGCCCTCATCCAGCCGCTGGTTGGCCAGATCCACGATCAGAATGCCGTTCTTGGCCGCCAGACCGATCAGCATCACCAGCCCCACCTGGGCATAGATGTTGAGCACCTCCTGGCGCAGGAAAAGGAACAGCAGGGCCCCGAGCATGGCGGTGGGCACCGTCATCAGGATGATCAGCGGATCGGTGTAGCTCTCGTACTGAGCCGCCAGCACCAGGTACACCACCACGATTCCCAGGGCGAACACCACCACCGCCAGGGCGCCGGCCTGGATCTCCTCGCGGGAGATGCCGGTCCAGTCGGAGCCGATCACCGGCTGGTCGAGCTGTTCGAACAACCCACGGATCGTGTTGATCGCCTCACCGGAGCTCACACCGGCAGCGGCCAGGCCCTCCACCTTGATGCTGCGGAACAGGTTGAAGCGGGGAATCAACGACGGCCCGGAGCGCTGCTCCAGCTGGATGAACTCCGACAGTGGCACCGGCCTGCCGGAGCGGTCGTTGACCGTGAGGGCCGCCAGCTGGTCGGGGCTGGCGCGCTTGCTGGCGTCGGCCTGCACAAACACCCGCCGCACCCGGCCCTCATCGAAGGTGTCATTCACGAACAGGCCGCCGATGTTCAGGCTGATGGCCCGCATCGCCGCCCCGTAATCCACGTTCAGGGCAGCCAGTCGGTCGCGGTCGACGCTGACCTGCAGCTGGGGCGCCTCCGGCGAGAACTGGGTGAACACCCGCTGGAAGCGGCCGCTGGCGTTGGCCTCACCCACCAGCTGGTTGGCCACCGCCGCGAAGTCGCCGAGGCTGAGGGCACCGCTGCTCTGGTCGAGCAGCTGCAACTCGAAGCCACCGCCGGTGCCATAGCCCGGGATGGCCGGCGGTTCCACCACCACGATCCGGGCTTCCTGGATCGGCGCCAGCTTGGCGTTCAGGCGGCCCACGATCGCCCCCAGGCTCTGATCAGCGGCAGGACGCTCCTCCCAGGGCTTGGTGCCGAAGAAGAAGACGCCCCGGTTGGGACTGCTGCCCTCGAGGCTGGCGCCGCTGAACAGGGCGGCGCTCACGATGTCAGGTTCGCTGCGCAGCACCTCGGCCACACGGTCGTTCACGGCCCGGGTCTGGCCCAGGGGCTGGCCGTCGGCCAGCTGCACGATGCCGATGGCGTAGCCCTGGTCCTCGATCGGCACGAAGCCGGTGGGCATGGCGGTGAAGGCGAAGCCGGTGAGCACCACCCCCGCCGCCAGAGCCGCCAGCACCAGCCGGCGCCGGCTCAGACTGACATCGAGCAGGGCCTGATAGGTGGCCTGAACGCGCCCATAGGCGCGGTTGAACAGCGCGAAGATCCAGGGGGTGCTCCAGCCGAACAGCCCCCCGAGCAGACCGAACAACAGCACGGGCCAGGGCTGGATGCCAGGCACTGCCACCAGGGCCACGGCCACGGCCCCGAGGGCGAAGGGCAGGCGCAGGGGCAGCCGGGTGAGCAGCGACAGGCCGAAGCCCACCACCACGCCTACCACCAGGGCGAACAGGGCCGGCACCACGCCGCTACCGCCCAGCAGCAGGCCATAGATCAGGCCGATGAACCCACCGGCGATGGCATAGGTGCGGCGGCTGGGGGGCGCGTCATCCCGGGCCAGCAGCAGGGCCGAGAGCATCGGCGAAAAGGTGAGGGCGTTGAAGGTGGAGATAGCCACCGAGAACAGGATGGTGGCTGCGAACTGCTGATAGATCGTGCCGGTGGCACCGGGGAAGAACAGCACCGGCACGAACACGGCCAGCAGCACCAGGGAGGTGGCGATGACGGCCCCGAACAGGCCATCCATGGTGGCCCGGGCGGCATTGAGAGCCGAGAGGCCCGAGGCCTTCTTAGTGGCCGTGTCCTCCACCACGGTGATGGCGTCATCCACCACCAGGCCCGTGGCCAGCACCAGGCCGAACAGGGTGAGCTGGTTGAGGGAGAAGCCGAAGGCCTTCACGAAGGCGAAGGTGCCCACCAAGGCCACGGGAATGGCGATCGCCGGCACCAGGGTGGCCTTCCAGTCCTGCAAAAAGATGAACAGCACCAGCACCACCAGCACCACCGCATCGCGCAGGGCGCTGCTCACACCTTCGATCGAGGCATTGATGAAATCGGTGTTGTCGTAGATGAGCTCCATGGTCATGCCCACGGGCATCAGCGGCTCGAACTCGGCCAGCACCTCCTTCACCCCGCGCGACACCTCCAGGGCATTGCTGCCACTCAACTGGTAGATGGCCATGCCCACCGAGGGCACGCCGCGCAGGTCGCTGGCCTCCACATCGAACGACTCACCGCCGAGGGTCACCCGGCCCACATCGCGCAGGCGCAGCAGGCCGCCATCGGCGCTGGTGCGCAGGATCAGGTTCTCGAAGTCGGCAATGCTGGTGAGCCGCCCCTGCAGCTGCACCGAGAGGGTGTACTGCTGACCGGGGGGCGCCGGCGCCCCGCCGATCTGTCCCGCCGGCACCAGCCGGTTCTGGCTGCGCACCGCCGTCACCACGTCGTCGGCACTGAGGCCGTTGGCCGTGAGCCGGGCCGGGTCGAGCCAGAGGCGGTAGGCCAGTTCGCGGTTGCCGAAATAGGTGAGGCTGCCCACCCCCGGAACCCTGCGGATGGCATCGGTGAGGTTCTGATCCAGCAGGCCGCTGATCATCTCCACGCTGTAGGGATTGGCGGCGTCCTCACTGCTGAAGTTGGCCACCAGCAGGATCGAGGTGGAGGCCTGGTTCACGGTGACGCCCGCCTGGCGCACCTCCTCCGGCAGCCGGGGCTGGGCCAGCGACACCCGGTTCTGCACGTTCACCTGGTTGATGTCGCGGTTGCTGCCGCTGGCGAAGGCCACCGTGATGTTGCTGGTGCCGTCAGCCCCACTGGTGGAGGTGATGAACTCCATGTTCTCCACCCCGTTGATCTGCTGCTCGAGCACACTCGTCACCCCCTGCTCCACACTCACCGCGTCGGCACCCACATAGCGGGAGCGCACGTTCACCGTGGGCGGGGCGATGTCCGGCAGGCTCTCGATCGGCAGCAGGGGCAGGGCAATCAACCCGGCGAACACCACCAGCAGGCTGCACACCGTGGTGAGCACGGGGCGGACGATGAAACGGTTGGACGGCGACATGGCGGGGCCTGCTCAGTTCACCTGCACCGGCGAGCCATGGCGCAGGTTGAGCAGGTTGGTGGTGATCACCTGCTGGCCCGCCGTGAGCCCGCTGAGCACCGGGTAGCGGTTGTCCTGCAGGGGGCCCAGCTTCACCGGCACCTGCAGGGCGAAGCGGCCATCGGTCGGCAGGGCCGCCAACCGGGCGGCATCCAGGCGGCCGGGGTTGCTGCGCAGCTGCTCCAGCCCGCCCACCACGAACACGAAGCTCTGGCCGGCCACCTGGGTGACAGCGGCAAAGGGAACGGCCGGCTGCTGGCGGGTGTCCAGCACCAGCCGCGTGCGAGTGCGCATGCCGGTGCGCAGATCACCGCGGGAATTGGGGAATTCAGCTTTCACCAGCAGCGACTGGCTGGAGGCCACCACACCGGGATCGATCGAGCGCACCTGGCCCTCGGCCAGGGGCGCATTGCTCACCGGATCCATCAGCACCACGGTCTGGCCCAGCCGCACCCGGTCGGAAAAGATCGCCGGCACGTCCACCCGGGCCAGCAGGCGATCGTTGCGGATGATCGTGGTGAACGGCGCCCCCGCCTGGAGCACGTCGCCCTGTTTCACCTGGATGTCGCCCACCACCCCGGCGATCGGCGCCTTGAGGTCGCGGAACTGCAGATCCGCCTGGCGGGCCACCAGGGCCTGGCGGGAGGAAATGTACTGCTGGCGGGCCTGGTCGCGGCGCAGGGCCGTGTCAGCGCCGACGCGAGCCAGCTGCTCGAAACGGGCGTAGTTGATCCGATCGGTTTCGGTCTGGGCGCGCAGGGCTGCCACGTCGGCGCGCACCTGCACCTGGTCGAGCACCAGCAGCCGCTGGCCCTGGCGCACCACATCGCCCTGGCGCACCAGCAACTGCTCGATCCGGCCGCTGGCCTGGGCCGCTAGCGCCACCTCGTCGATGGCCTCCAGGGTGCTCACCGTATCCACGTTCTGGCTGAACACGGCCGCGCCCACAGGAACGGCCTGCACGGGCAGGGCCCGTTGCGCGGGTGCCTGCGGCTGGGGCTGGCAGCCCGCCCCAGCCAGGCCGAGCAGGACGGTCAGACCGAGTCCTCCGGCCCAGAAGCGCAGGGGGGATCTCCAGAAAGGAAGCGGGGTGAGGATTGGCCTGCGGTGCGCCGGGGCGAGGGGGCAAACCAGGCCCTTCACCAGACCCATGGAGGAGGACTTCGAGAGTGGCGTCATCTCAGGGTCAGGAACACTGGGAACGGCTCCGGAACAACGGCCCAACAGATCCAACCACCTTGCACGATGGCCGCGTTCCAGGATGCGCTGAAGGGCCGCCTCGCAGGGTGGAACCACGCACGGGCGCAAGCGGCGAAGCACCGATCCGCGCGGCGCAGAAGCCAACTGCCAGGGTCAGATGTCCTCCGGTCCCTGGGACTCCCCGAGCTGGGTGAGCGCCAACTGACGCATGGTCTCGCCCCAGGCGGCACAGCCGGCCGCCCCTCCCACCAGCAGCAGCGCCCTGAGCAGGGGCACCGGGAGCAAAGGCTCCCCCGGCGTGCGGGCGGCGCGATGCACCAGCACCAGCAACAGGCTGGCGGCACTGGCTGCCAGAACAGCGCTGAGCAGGATGCGCCGGCGGTCGACCCGACGCTGCCGGCCCCTGCGGTACCCGGGTGGATGGGGAAGCGGCATGGCGGGGATCAGGCCGGTGGAGGCAGCTCAGGGGCCAGCGGATCGTTCTGGGCACTGGCCGGGAACCAGGCGGCCTCCAGCTGCTTCATCAGCACATAGAAGGAAGGCACCACGAACAGGCTCAACACCGTGGCCACCAGCAGGCCGCCGAAGATCACGGCCCCTAGCGAACGCTGGCTCAGGGCTCCGGCGCCGCTGGCCACCAGCAGGGGGAAAAAGCCGGCCAGCGCGGCCATTGCCGTCATCAGAATCGGCCGCAGGCGCGAGCTGGCCGCACCGATCGCCGCCTCCGTGGCCACCATGCCCTGCTCCATCCGCTGGTTGGCCAGGTCCACGATCAGGATGCCGTTCTTGGCCGCCAGCCCGATCAGGGTCACCAGACCCACCTGGGCATACACGTTGTTCACTTGGCCGCGCAGCACGAGCAGGGCCAGGGCGCCCAGCATGGCCAGGGGCACTGTCATCAGGATGATCAGCGGATCGATGTAGCTGCCGTATTGGGCCGAGAGCACCAGATACACCACCACGATCCCCAGAGCAAACACCAGGGCTGCCAGGGCCCCGGCCTGCACTTCGGAGCGGGTGAGGGCCGACCAGTCGGAGCCGATATTGCTGAGATTGAGCCGGCGGAAGGTGGCCATCAGGCTGTCGATCGTCTGGCCGCTGCTGCGCCCCATGGCCTCAACGCCCTGGATCAACACGGTGCGGTAAAGATCGAAGTGGCTGATGATCGGCGGGGCGCTGTCCAGCCGCACCTTCACCACATTGGTGAGCGGAATGAGCTTGCCGCTGCGATCGGGCACATAGAGATTGTTCAGCGACTGCACCACCTCCCGCTTGCTGCCTTCGGCCTGCACGTACACCTGGCGGTACTGCTGGTTCTCGTAGGTCTGGTTCACAAAGCTGCCGCCATTGATCGTGCCGAGCACCTGCATGGCCTGGCCGAAATCAATGTTCAGGGAGGCCATCCGATCACGGTCCACCTCCAGCCGCCACACCGGAGCGTCGCTGATGAACTGGGTGTAGAGGTTGCCGAAATCGCCCGTGGCCCGGGCCGAAGCGATCAGCTTGCCCGCCATCTGGGCGAGATCGGTGGGGCTGTAGCCGCCGTTGCTGAGGTCGTTGAACTGGAACGACAAGCCCCCCTGAGCACTGAAGCCGGGCACGGCAGCTGGCGACTGGGCCAGCACCAGGGCGCCGGGGATGGTGTGGAACTCCTTGTTGAGTCGCTCGATGATCTCCTGGGCCGACTGGCCCTTGCCGCTGCGTTCATCGATCGGCCGCAGCCCGAAGAAGAACAGACCCTGGTTGAGCGAGCCGCCGTTGAAGCCGGCCCCGCCCACGATCTCGCCGGAGATGATCTCCTTCTCCTTGGCCAGGATCGCCTGGGCCTTGGTGGCCACCTCCATGGTGGCCTCGATCGAGGCCTGGGGCGGCAGTTGGATGATGCCCAGCCCATAGCCCTGGTCCTCGGTGGGCACGAAACCGGTGGGGATGGCGGTGAAGGCCACGCCGGTGAGCACGATGCCGCCGAGCAGGATCAGGGCCACCAGCCGGCGCAGCCGGATCACCTGCTGCAGGGCCCGGCCATAGGCCTTGGCCAGGCGGTCAAAACCGGCATTGAACGCGGTGAAAATCGGCATCAGGAAGGTGCCCACCAGCGCTCCGATGCCGCCGAGGACAAGGGAGAGCACCCAGCCGCCGGCCATCGCGCCGTAGATCCCACCGAAGGCGCCGCCGATCAGAGTCCAGCGCAGACCGCGGGGCTCGGTCTTGCCGCCGCCCAGCAGCAGGGCCGACTGCAGCGGTTTGCCCGTGATGGCATTGAAGGTGGACACCAGGATCGAGAACACGATCGTGAGCGCGAACTGGCGGTAGATCACGCCGGTGGCCCCGGGGAAGAACGTCACCGGCACGAACACCGCCAGCAGCACCAGGGCCGTGGCCAGGATCGCGCCGGTGAGTTCCTTCATGGCGTTGGAGGCCGCCCTGAACGGGCGGTCACCCGCCTCGATCCGGGCTGACACCGCCTCCACCACCACGATCGCGTCGTCCACCACCAGACCGGTGGCCAGGATGATGCCCAGGAGGGTGAGTTCGTTGATCGAAAACCCGAACACCTTCACGAAGATCAGGGCCCCGAGCAGGGCGATCGGTAGTGCCAGGGCCGGCACAGCAGTGGCCTTCCAGTCCTGCAGAAAGAGAAAGATGATCAGCAGCACCAGCACCACGGCATCCCGCAGGGCATCAAGGGCGCCCTCGATCGAGGCGTTGATGAAATCGGTCTGGTCAAACACCTTCTCCAGCACCACCCCAGGCGGCAGGGTGTTGCGGAAGTTCGTGAGGACGGCATCCACGGCCTTGGCGGTGCTGATGGCGTTGCTGCCGGGCAGCTGGATCACACCGAAGCCCACGCAGGGGTAGCCGGTGCGGGCATTCACAGCCTGCTGGTTGAAGTTCTGGAAGGCATATTCGGCGCGGCCCACATCGCCCACGCGGATCAGACCGCCATCGGGCCCCTTGGCCAGGATCACATCCTCAAACTGCTGCACCGTTTCCAGGTTTCCATTCACCAGAATCGGGAAGGTGGTGCGGTTGGCACGGGTGGAGGGCGGCCCGCCGATGCTGCCGGCGATCACGATCTGGTTCTGGGATTTGAGCGCTTCAACCACCGTGTCAACGCTGAGGTTGAAGCGGGCTAGCCGTTGAGGGTCCACCCAGATGCGGAAGGCAGGATTGCTGGCGCCGAAAATGTTCACCTGCCCCACCCCATCGGCCCTCGTGAGGGGGTAGTAGAGGTTGAGCTGCAGCAGGCCGTTGAGATATTCCCGGTTGAACTGCCCCTCGGTGGAGGTGAGGTTGTACACCAGCAGATAACTGCTGGCCGTCTGCTGCACCGTCACCCCTTGAGCATTCACCTGG
Organism: Prochlorococcaceae cyanobacterium; assembly: GCA_040399225.1. Classification (GTDB taxonomy): domain Bacteria; phylum Cyanobacteriota; class Cyanobacteriia; order PCC-6307; family Cyanobiaceae; genus NIES-981. Next base: position 9,102 of record JBBASN010000087.1, read on the forward strand.
GGCGGCAACTGGGAGCTGGCGGTCTGCACCCGGTTGAGCACATTCACCTGGTCGATGTCCGGATCGGTGCCCGCCTTGAAGTACACATTCACCTGGCTGGTGCCCTGGCTGGTGCTGAACGAGGTGATGTAGTCCATCCCCGGAGCACCGTTGATCTGCTCTTCCAGGGGGCCGGTCACCGCGCTCTCCACCGTGAGCGCGTCGGCCCCGGGCAGGTTGGCGTTCACCTGCACCGTGGGCGGGGCAATGTTGGGCAGGTTCTCGATCGGCAGCAGCGGCAGGCTGATCAGACCGGCCATCAGGATCAGGATGCTGCACACCGTGCTGAGTACGGGGCGGCGGATGAAGGTGTCGGAGAGACTCATCGGGCCTGCGTCCGGCTGGGGGCTGGCAGGCGCATGCCGGCGAACGGGCTCTGCAGCGGCGTGGCGGACTGCACCGAAAGGCCACTGCGCAGCTGGGCCAGATTGCCCACCACAACAGTGTCAGCCCCGCTGATGCCCTCCAACACCGGATAGGCGCCGGCCTGCAAGGTACCCAGACGCACGGGCACCTGGATGGCCACGGGCAGATTGGGAACAGGTGGGGGGTCGATCTCGCGCCCGAGCCGGCGGCGTGCCTCCTCCGCACTCACCGCCAGGAACACGAAGGTCTGGCCCGCCTGCAGCAGCACCGCCTGCTGGGGAATGGCCAGCACCGTGCGCTGGTCGAACACCAGGGTGGCGCTGACCCGCTCGTTGTTGCGCAGGGCACCATCGGGGTTATTGAACGCCGCCTTCACCAGCAGGGTCTGGCGCTCCTTGTCGAGATCCGGCGCCACGAACACCACCTGGCCCGTAGCCCGCGGGCGGCGCGGATCCGGACCCTTGAGAATCACCGGCAGCCCCGGACGCACCCGGTCGCTCAGCTCTCCGGGCACATCGATCCGTACCCAGAGCCTACTGTTGTCTACCACGCTGGTGACCACTTCACCGGCGTTGATTACATCGCCGATCTTGAAGTTGAGACTGCCCACATAGCCCTGGATCGGCGCCACCACGTTCTTGTAAGCAAGCGTTGCCGCCGAGGCCTTGAGCCGGTCGCGGCTCTGAATAGCCTGGGTCACATAGAAGTCGCGGTCCTTGGTGGAGACAGCACCCTGTTGATTGAGAAAGATGTAGCGCTCGGCGTTGATGAAATCCTTGCGCGCTTCGGCCGCATCGGCATCCACTTCCGCCCGTTGCTGCACCTGATCCAGCCGGAACAGCAGGTCGCCGGGGCGCACGCTCTGGCCCTCATTCACCGGCATCGAGGTGATGCGTCCGGCAATCTCCGAGGCGAGCCGGATCTCGCGGATCGCCTCCAGCGTGCTCTGGTAGTCGGCTGAGTCGGTGGTGAGCAGTGGCCTGGGGTTCACCAGCTGCACCTGGGGGGGGGCCACCGTCGCAGGCTTCGGCTTGCTGCATCCCGCCAGGACCGAGGCCACCGCGGCGAAGCCCAGCAGAAGCGCAGCGAGGGGGCGGGCCGGAACGGCTGGTGTTGCCGGGGCGTTTTGAATGGAGCGCACGGGGACCGGCCGGCTAGGCAGCAAGTTACACAAGGCACCGGGGTTGGCCAGTGCCTCCCCAACACAGCCTGCAGAGCTCCAACCCCAGCCCCACCAACCACTCCCACGCCAGCCACTCCCCAGCCAGCCACTGCCGAGGAGCACACCCCCGCCACCGTGACGGATCTCTTCAGCCACCAACGGCAGGTGCACCTGCAGCAGCTGGCCCCCCTGGCCGACCGGCTGCGGCCCCAGCAGCTCGACGACTTCGTGGGCCAGGAGGGGATCCTCGGGCCGGGGCGGCTGCTGCGGCGCGCCATCGCCGCCGACCGGGTGGGCAACCTGATCCTGCACG
>JBBASN010000088.1:0-10687 GCA_040399225.1 Prochlorococcaceae cyanobacterium
AGCTGCTGCTGGCCCTGGCCGGCACCGGCCTGCTGGCTCCCCTGGCCGCCAACGCCCAGGACGCCAGCGCCGTCTCCAGTTCTGCCGCCATCAGCTCCTACATGGAGCAGCAGGACGTGGATCGCTTCCGTGCCTGGGAATCCCAGAACCAGGTCACCAGCGTGTCCCAGTTCTCCGACGTGCGCCCCACCGACTGGGCCTACCAGGCCCTCTCCAACCTGGTGGAGCGCTACGGCTGCGTGGCCGGCTACCCCGACGGCACCTTCAAGGGCCGCCAGTCCATGACCCGCTATGAAGCGGCCGCCCTGCTCAACGCCTGCCTCGACCGCGTCACCGAGGTGACCGACGAGCTCAAGCGCCTGATGGCCGAGTTCGAGAAGGAACTGGCCGTGCTCAAGGGCCGCGTCGACACCCTCGAGGGCAAGGTGAAGACCCTGGAGGCCCAGCAGTTCTCCACCACCACCAAGCTGCGCGGTGAAGCCAGTTTCATCATCGGCGGTACCCCTGACTTCAACAGCCCGCTCCGCCTCAGCGACGGCAGCCGGCCGGCCCGCCCCGACCAGACCACCTTCAACTACGACTCCCGCCTCAGCTTCGACACCAGCTTCACCGGCAAGGACCTGCTGCGCACCCGTCTGCGTGCCGGCAACTTCACGGGCGTTCCCTTCAACGGCAGCTCTCAGATCTTCCAGCTCGACAAGGCCACCGGCACGGGCGGCTCGGTGAACATCGACCGCTTGTTCTACCAGTTCCCGGTAGGCAAGGGCGTCCGAGTGAGCGTGGGTCCCCTGATCCGCAACACCGAGATGCTCTCCTTCATCCCGAGTGCCTACAAGTCGGACATCCTCGACTTCTTTGGCCTGGCCGGTGCCACCGGCACCTACAACAAGGCCACCGGTGCCGGTGTGGGCCTGAGCTGGCGGCAGCAGGTAGAGAAGGGCAATCCCTTCATCACCTTTGATGTGAACTATGTGGCCAACAGCGGCTTCAATGATTCCACCATCGGTGCCTTCAGCTCCGACAGCGGCATCAACGCCCTGGCCCAGCTGGGTATCCGCGGCAGCAGCTGGGGCGCCGCCGTGGCCTACCGCTATGGCACGCAAGGTTCCTCGATCCGTACGCCCAACTTCAGCCCCGCCACCCTGGGTGACGGTGAGAACAGCAGCAGCGTGTCCCTCGCTGGCTACTGGTCACCGATCGATGCCAGCTGGGCGCCCTCGATCAGCGCCGGCTACGGCTACAACGGCGGCTCCGGTGGCTTCAGCGATTCCCAGTCGTGGATGGTGGGCCTGCAGTGGAGTGATGTGTTCTACGAGGGCAACGCCGCCGGCGTGGCCTTCGGCATGCCGCCGTTCAACAACGGCAATGACTCTGAAACCTGGATGCTGGAGGTCTTCTACAAGTACCAGGTCAGCGACAACGTCTCCATCACCCCGGCCTTCTTCTACGCCAGCGACTACCGCAACAACAACGGTTTCGACACCTGGGGCGGCGTGATCCAGACCACCTTCCGGTTCTGATCCTGATCCGCGTTCACCCCTCACACACCCCTCTTCCCAGGGACCGGCAGCTGCCGCTCCCTGGCTTCATTTCCACTCAACATCATGCAATTTCTCTTGAAGAACAGGGCTTTTCGCCTGGGCATGGCTGCAGTTGGGGGCCTCGGCCTGCTGGGAACCTTCACTGTCGCCACCCAGGCCCAGAACCGCAGCCAGGTGGTCAATGTCTACTCCGGTCGTCATTACAACACCGACAAGGAGCTCTACGCCCAGTTCACCCGCCAGACGGGTATCCGGGTGAATCTCATCGAAGGCAAAGACGATGAGATGATTGAACGCCTGCGTCGCGAAGGTGCCAACAGCCCCGCCGACGTGCTGGTGACAGTGGATGCCGCCCGCCTCGTGCGAGCCCAGGAGCTGAATCTGTTCCGCCCGATCAATTCTCCCGTTCTCAACCGGGACATCCCCGCCAATCTGCGCGACCCCGGAGGCCGCTGGTACGCCCTCACCCGCCGGGTCCGGCCGGTGATGGTGAACCCAGCCCAGGTGAATCCCAAGCTGATCCGTACCTATGGCGACCTCACCCGCAAGGAACTGAAGGGCAAGCTCTGCATGCGCGACCGCTCCAGTGTTTACAGCCAGTCGCTCACGGCTGATGTGCTGCAGCGGGCCGGCAAAGCCACCACCGAACGCTGGCTCAAGGGCATGGTGGCCAACGTGAAACAGCCGTTCTTCACCTCCGACACCACCATGGTGAGAGCGGTTGGCCAGGGTGAATGCGGTGCTGCTGTGGCCAACACCTATTACCTGGCGCGCCTGCTCAGAGGCAACAATCCCGCTGACGTGGAGGCCGCCAGCAAGGTACGGGTGGTGTGGGTCAATCCGACCCACGTGAATGTCACTGGCGGTGGTGTGACCCGCAATGCCGGCAATCCGGAAGGAGGCCGCAAGCTGCTGGAGTTTCTGTCGTCTCCCACGGCGGCCGAAGGATACGCCGGGGGAAACAACGAGTACCCGGTGCGGGGCTGGGGCAACAACCCAACGCTGACCAAGATGGGCACCTTCACGGCCTCGCCTGTGACGATCCAGCAACTCGGCCAGCGCAACCGCGAAGCCGTGCAGCTGATGGAACAGGCTGGCTGGAAGTAAACCGGCGCCCACAAAGCAGCTGCGATGGAGACATCGGCCCATCCTCCAAGGACCATCGCAGCCGTGTCCCCGGCGGTCGGCCGCGGCCGCTGGGGCCTCAGTGCCGCAGCCTGCGCCATCGGGGTTCTCGCCCTGCTGCCCCTGCTGGCCCTGTTCTGGGACGCCGTGTTCGCGGAGCAGCCCAGCCCGCTGGGACTGGGCTACAGCGGAGCCGAGCAGATCCAGGGCACCCTGCTGCTGGTGCTGGGCGAGGGGATTCTGGGAGCCGTGCTGGGCACAGCCATCGGCTGGGTCACCGCCTCCTGCCGCTTCCCCGGCCGCCGCTTGCTGCGCAGGGCCCAGTTGGTGCCCATGGCCTTTCCCGCCTATCTGCTGGCAGCGAGCCTGATCGACTGGGGCAGCTACCAGGGCCTGCGCATTCATGGCCTGGGCTGGGCGGTGCTGCTGCTCACCCTGGCGAACTACAGCTATGTGTTCCTGCTGAGCACGGAGAGCTTCTCAGCCAGCGGCCATCGCCTGCTGGATGCCAGCCGCAGCCTGGGCGTGGGCCCATGGGCTGGCTTTTTCCGCATCTGTCTGCCGATTGCCCTGCCATCGATCGGCGCCGGAATCACCTTGAGCGCCATGGAGGTGGTGAACGAGCTGGGGGCGGTTCGCCTGCTCGGCGTGCCCAGCCTCTCAGCGGGCATTCTCGACCGCTGGCAGGTGGAGGGCGATCCCAAGGGAGCGGCCCTGCTCTCCCTGGTGGCCCTGGCGATCGTGGCGGTGCTGATCGCTGCGGAGCGGTTGCTGCGCCGGCGCAGTCGACGCTGGAACCTGGAGTCGCCCAGCAGGGTGGAGCGGGCCTGGGTGTTGCGGGGGTGGCGCGCCCTGCTGGCCCAGATGCTCTGCCTGCTGCCGCCCCTGGCCGCGGTCACGATCCCGGCGCTCTGGATCCAACAGGGCTGGCCGAATCTGCAGGCTGAACCGCTCGCCGAGCTGGTGCAACTGGCCGGTCGGAGCGTCTCCCTGGCGCTGGCAGCCACGCTGATCACAGCCGGGGCCGCCCTGCTTCTGGCCATCTGCGTGCGCTGGCGGCCCGCAGCCCCGGTGCGCCTGCTCAGCTGGGTCGCCGGCCTGGGTTATGCCATTCCCGGCAGCGTGCTGGCCCTCGGCCTGATCGTGTTCGGCGGTCCCCTGGGAATCAGCCCCCTGCTGCTGCTGCTCTGGGGGTACGGCGACCGCTTTCTCACCGTGAGCAAGCAGGGGCTCGACGCAGCCCTGGAGCGCATCCCGCCCAGCATGGATGAAACGGCCACCAGCCTGGGCTGGAGTTGGCTGGGGGTGCTGCGTCGGGTGCACCTGCCCCTGCTGCGCGGTCCGCTGCTGGTGGGCGGGCTGCTGGTGTTTGTGGACGTAGTGAAGGAACTGCCGATCACCCTGGCCCTGCGGCCCTTCGACTTCGACACCCTGGCGGTGCGCGTGTTCCAGTACGCCAGCGACGAGCGGGTGGGAGCGGCGATGGGTCCCGCCGTGCTGATCATGCTGTTCGGGCTGGCGGCCTCCCTGGCCCTGGTGCCCAGCCTGGAACGGCACGACTGACCTGGACGTGACGGCCTGGTCAGGCCTGGGTCACTCGCGGCCGCAGCGGCATTTGCCGCCCTTCCACTTGGAACACTTCTGCTGCTTGCAGCCCTTCTTCTTGGCCATCTGCAGGGGGGAGCGCTGAGGCACTGCCCCCTCCGGGAGCTGGGATCCAACCGGCTTGCTCATCTCGGCTTGCTCCTCCGGACCTGCCGCGTTCGTCCCCACCAGCTTATTGCAATCGATTCTCCTTTGCGCAGCCAATGGCGGGACGGATCTCCCCCGGGGAACCATTCACGTTGGATCATGTCTTTCGCTTTCTCACAAATGGCTGCCCAGGGCCGCTCTCCGGGGGGCGATTTGTAGCCAAGTGCAACAGAGCGGCAGCCAAGGGGTCCGCCCACTCACACGATGAAAGAGCTTCCCTTGCGCATCAGGGATCGTTCCTTCATGCAATTCAGAAATCCAACGGTGCACCGAATCGGCCTGCTCGCACGCACCGCAACCGTGATCAGTGCCGCCCTGCTGGCGGGGCTCTCCGCCGGGCAGGCCCAGGCCCGCGGCCAGGCCCTCTACACCCTGGAAACCAGCTGCTCGATCAAAGGCGGACCGGCCCAACCCTGCGTGGTTGAGGCTGTCGACGAAGGCGACGCCACGATCTACACCCACCGGATCGGCAAACAGGTGCAGAAGATCCGCATTTCGGACGCACCGGTAAGCATGAGCCTCTGGGATCCCACCAGCAAATCCTGGGTGGTGCTCAAGTCGGCCGGAGCCCGCTTCTCCACGAACACCATCTGCTTCAACGGCAGGGATCTCTGCGTGGTGAATCCCAACTACCTCAACAGCGTCCGCGAGGAAAAAACGGAGGCGCTGGCCGGTCGCGACCTGGTGGGCGTGAAATTCAGCCCTGACGGCCGGGTGAGTCTCACCTGCTACGACGAGGCCTGCGAGGGGGTGCAGTGATGGGCCAGCCCACAACAGCGCGCTGCCGCAGGGTCTTCGGGGCCGTGCTGGCCGGTCTGCTGACCCTCCCCGCCCTGCCGGCGGATGCGGCCCAGCAACTGCTGGAGCCACCTGGATCCCAGGCCGGGGCCCAGGAACTGATCGCCAAGGGCGGCCGAGGTGGCGGCGGTGGTCGCGCTAGCGGCAGCCGTGGTGGTGGCGGTGGCAGCCGTTCGCGGGCCTCCAAGGGGGCCAGCGGCTTCAAGAGCTCCGGCTCCAGCCTCAACCGCGGCTCGACCAAACCCAGCGGCGGCTGGACCAGCAAGGCCAATCAGAAGGGCGGTCCCTCCCTCGACAAGCGCAAGGGATCCGACAGCCGCCAGGCCTCCAAGGGTGATGGCCGGCGGGACGACCGTTCCGGCAACCGCGACAACCGCCAGGACGACCGCTCCGGCAACCGGGACAATCGACAGGATGACCGCGCCAAGAACCGCGATGACCGGCGGGATGACAACCGCAAGGATCGCGACAAGCGGCAGGACGACCGCTGGGATCGGCGCGACGACCGCTGGGATGACCGCGCCAAGCACTGGGATCGCTGGGATAACTATCCCGGCTGGGCCCGGCCCGGCTGGGGTTACGCCCGGCCGTGGAACTACGGCTGGTATGGCGGCTGGGCCACACCCGGCTGGGGCTGGTGGGGCGCCAGCGCGGCGGCCTGGGGGGTGACCAGCCTGGCCACCGCAGCGATCATCAACGCCGCTGTGGACGATGCAGTGGAGAGCCACACCACCACAATCGTGGTGCCGAACACGGATTACCGCCTGCTGTACGGCAGTGTGGAGCCCGTGAACGACCAGACGGTGAGCTTCTCGATCGAATCCGGCGATCGGGAGGTGGCCCTCAATGCCGACTGCAAGCGCGGCACCCTCGATGGGCGCAATCCCAGCACGTCCCAGGAGGCGGAGCTGCTCAACACGGCCTGCCAGGTGGCCTTCGGCGACGTCTGAAACCTGCGTCAGCTGAAGGCGAACGCTGTGCCGCACAACACCAACCGCCGCGCAACGCGGCGGTTTTTTGATGCCCACCACTCCCTTCAAGCAACGGCAAGGACTGACCACCCCCCACCTGGATCCGTGTCAGCGAACAGACACGGAGCAAATCGCATTCGGCACAGGCGTGCGCCCCAGGTCAATTCATCGTTGGAGCCGTTCGTAAGGTCTGGCAACCCTCGCCCATTCGATGGTTCAGGTTCGATATCACCAGCTGGTTGGAATTCTGGGCAGCGCCGTTGTGCTTGCCTCCTGTCCCCAGGTCATGGCCGACCAGCAGGAGCAGCTGCGTGCAGAACCGGTGATTGCGGAACCGGACCTACCTGCCCAGACCCGTGAGGCAACCGCCCAGGACTCTGGCGCCACCGAGGCACTGGCCGAACAGGCCCAGAACCCGATCGCCAACCTGATCAGTGTTCCCTTTCAGAACAACACCACCCTGGGGATGGGACCCAAGGAAGACCAGACCCTGAATGTGCTGAACATTCAACCGGTGGTGCCCTTCCGCCTGAACGAGGACCTGACCCTGGTCACGCGCACGATCTTGCCGGTGCTGAGCCAGCCCGCAGCGGTGGGAGGCAACAACAACGGCATCGGCGACCTGAACCCGACGTTCTTCCTGGTGCCCAAGCTGCCGGGCCGCTGGACCGTGGGCTTCGGCCCCACCCTGGTGTTGCCCACTGCCAGCCGGGACGAACTGGGCAGCGGCCAGTGGGGCATGGGGCCGGCGGCGGTGGCGGTTTACACGAGGGGGCCTTGGGTGGCGGGCGGCCTGGTCAACCAGATCTGGTCGGTGGCGGGGGATTCGGATCGCCGTTCGGTGAACCAGTTCCTGCTGCAGCCCTTCGTGAACTTCAACCTGCCCAACGGCTGGTATCTGGTGAGCTCCCCGATCATCACCGCCAACTGGCAGGCCAGCTCTGATCGCTGGTTGGTCCCGATCGGCGGGGGCTTCGGCCGGGTGTTCCGGGTGGGCAGCCAGCCCGTGAACGCATCCCTGCAGGCCTACGCCAATGTGGCGAAACCCGACCTGTTCGGCGATGTGACGATCCGGGCCCAGATCCAGCTGCTCTTTCCCAGCCGGTAAGTCCTTCCAGCTCGCCTGATCCGTCCTGCCAACCAATCCAATCAATCCCATGGCATCAGCTCCCACCACGCCGATTCGTCGCTCCGCCATCCCCCTGCTGCTGGGGCTGGCCAGCCTGCTGCTGCCGCCGCTCGCCCAGGCCGATCCGTCAGAGGACACGGCAACGCCCGCGCTGGTGAGCGAGACCACCAGCGCACCCGCGGAGGAAACCCCGGTCGAAGCAGAGCAGACGCAGGGGGCCGACAGCAATCCCTGGCGAGGCACCGTGGAGCTCTATGGCTTCGCGCCCCTGCGGGTGACGGGAACCACCACCATCCGCGGCTTTGAGGCCGACACGGACCTCGATCTCGGCGACATTCTCTCCAGCCTGCAGTGGGCCACGGCACTACGGGGCAGCGTGGAGCACGACCGCTGGGGTTTGCTCACCGATCTGAGCTATGTGCGCCTGGGTGCCGACGCGGCCCGCACCACACCGGCAGGGCGCTTCACCGGCAAGGCCAGCGTGTCTAACACCCTGGGCATGTACGACCTGGCGGTGCGCTACCGGTTCGGCGACCCTGAGGCCGCCGTGGCAGAGCCTGGTCAGTTCAGCATCATTCCCTACGTCGGCGTGCGGGCAATCGACACCCAGCTGGATGTCGATGCCCAGATCCGCGGCAATGGCCCACAGGGTCTGGTGTTTGAACGCCAGGGCAACTTCGGACGCACCTGGGCCCAACCCCTGCTCGGCCTGCAGGCCAGTGTGTTCGTGGCACCCAGGCTGCGTGTGTTCGCCCGCGGCGACATCGGCGGCTTCGGCCTCAGCGGTGAGAAGGACCTCTCTGGCAACGCCCAGGTGGGCCTGGGCTACGCGGTGGGCAACAACACCGACATCAACCTCTCCTGGCGCTTTCTGGGCTTGCGCTACGAGAACGACCGCACGCCATCCAGTGGCTTCAGCAGTTATCAGAATGGCATTGAACTGGGGCTGAAGTTCTTCTTCTGATCGTGGGGCTGCCTGCCGTCCCGAAGGCCGAAGGGAAAAGCTCTCAGCGCAGACCGCATTGCGACAGAGGCGGGCAACCGTTACATCCAGTGATTTCAATAGACAATCAGCTCCTAATCACTTAGCATTCGTTGAGGGATTGCCCGCCAATCCCCTCGCCCCATCGCGGGCCAATCGAATCTGGCCAATTCCAATCGCCTCGATGATCATCGGGCGCAGCACATCACATTTCACGCCACTACCCCTCCCTAACACCACCACCCAACAACCATCTCCGCGCCATGACCCGATCCCGTTCTTCCCTGCTGTCCGACTTCAAGGACTTCATCAACAAAGGCAATGTGGTTGACCTCGCTGTGGCGGTGGTGATCGGCGCTGCCTTCGGCAAGGTGGTGGATGCCGTGGTGAGCCTGGTGATTGGCAACCTCCTTGAGCCCGCCCTCAAGGCAGCCAATGTGGCCTCGATCGCCGCCTGGCCAGCCGGCAGCGTGATCGTGGCCCTGATCAACTTCCTGGTGATTGCCTTCGTTGTGTTCCTGATCGTTCGGGCGATCGAAGCGATGCGCCGCAGCGAAGAGGCCATCGCCCCCCCCGATCCCCAGGCCCAGCTCGCCTCAGCAGCCACCCGACTGGCCGAGGCCCTCGACCGCCGTCAGCTCTGACCCACCACGCAGCGAGCCCTTGGGGCTGGTGGAGGGATCGATGCCCTTGGCCATCCGCGCCGCGGGCTGATAGCGCCGGCAATAACTGGGGGCTCAGAAAAAGGCGCCCCCTTTCACCACGTTGCGCGGCCCATCACCATGCTGGGAGCTGGCGTCGATGCTCCAGGCACAGCAGAGCAGCCTGTTCGTGGGGCCGTACAACGTGTCGGTCCACTCCCGCCCATTGCCGATCATGTCCGCCAGGCCAAAGCCGTTGGCCGGATAGCTGCACAGCGGCGAGGGCATGCCGGCCCAGCTGGCTTGCAACAACCAACTGCAAAACCCAGTCAGGAAGATGCTGGCACTGGAGGCTTCGATCAGCCGAAATCTGAATCAACTTTGATCTGAATCAACTGTGACCTTGTAGCAGCTGTGACCTTGTAGCAGCTGTGATCCAAATCAGTGCCCCTCCGATAGGCCAATCCCCTGGCCATCGGTTCTGTCCGGGCTTCAGTAGGTGGTCGCTCACGTACGTTGATCAGCGTTGTCAACAGCAGCGAGCAGCACCATGCCAGCACCCCTGATCCTGAAGGCGCTGGAGATCATCATCTTCATCCTGATGTTAGGCCTGGGGGTGAATCAATCCCTGGCGGATCTCCGAGCCCTGTGGCGCAACCCGGGCCTGATGCTGCGCTCGTTGCTGGCCGTGACCGTGCTGTTCCCGCTGGCCACCGGGCTGCTGCTGAAGCTGATGCCCAGCGTTCCTCCCGGAGTGGCGGCGGGGCTGGCGATCCTGGCCGCCTGCCCGGGGGCGCCGGTCACCTACAAGCGCTCCGCCATGGCGGGCGGGGATCCTGCCTACACGAGCAGCCTGCACATCACCATGGCCATCCTCACGCTGCTGATCACCCCCGCCACGCTGGCCCTGTTCAACGCCGTGTTCCAGCTGGAGCTGGAGGTCAGTGCCCCCCTCGCTGAGGTGGCCCGACAGGTGGCAGCGGTGCAGTTCCTGCCGATCGGATTGGGCCTGCTGCTGCAACAGGCGGCCCCCCGGGCAACCCAGAGGCTTCGCCAGCCTCTCCGGCGCCTGGCGGATGGGGCCTTTCTGGCCCTCGCAGCCATGCTGCTGTTTCCCGTAGTGCTCTGGGCGATCGTGCAGTTGGTCTGGCCGATCGGGGGATGGGCCATCGCGTTGATGGCGCTGCTGGTGGTCGCGGGACTGGGGCTGGGGGTGCTCTTGGCTCGGCAACAGCCACCCGGCATGCAGTCATCCCTGGCCGTCGCCACCATTGCCCGCAATCTCGGCCTGGCCTTGCTGATCGCCCAGCTGGGCGGAGCGCCAGAGCGGATCAGCCCCACCATCCTGGGCTATGCGCTGGTGAGTCTGCTGCTCGCCGCGCCCTTTTCGATCTGGAGCAAGCGGCGCTCCGCTCCTGCGGCCGGCTGAGCGTGGCAGGTCCGGCCCATCAAAAAAGCCCGCCGAAGCGGGCCCGGTGGTGGTGCCCACCGACGCGACGGCAGGCAGGATGGCTGGATCAGGAGGCGCCGCCGGTGGCCTGTTCCAGTTTCTCCATCACCCGCTCCAGGGAGAAGCTGGCTGCCTTCTGGCGTGGCGGGAACTCCACGAAGGTCTTGAGGAAGTCGCCCACGTAGGTCTGAGCCGGCACAAGCATGAACACGTGATCAAACATCCAATCCCAGTAGGTGTTGGAGGTGATGTCGGCCCGCTCATAGGGGTCGGTGAGCAGGTTGAAGATCTTCGGCAC
>JBBASN010000089.1:0-1302 GCA_040399225.1 Prochlorococcaceae cyanobacterium
GTGGATCGCTCCTTCAATGCGATCACGGTGGACGGCGACACCAGCACCAACGACACGTTCCTGGCGTTTGCAGCCGGCGAGCCCCTGAGTCCCGAGCACTTCGACGCACTGGAGGCCGGCCTGACGGCGGTGTCGCAGCACCTGGCCAGGGCGATCGCCCGCGACGGCGAGGGCGCCACCTGCCTGATCGAGGTGCGGCTGGAGGGAGCGAGCGACGAGGCCGGCGCCCGCGCCATCGCCCGCACCGTGTGTGGCTCGTCGCTGGTGAAGTGCGCCGTCCACGGCCGCGACCCCAACTGGGGCCGGATCGTGGCCGCCGCCGGTCGCGCCGGCGTGCCCTTCGACCCCGGGGCGGTGGCCCTCTGGCTGGGGGAGCACCAGCTGATGGCCGCCGGCCAGCCCCTGGCCTTTGATCGCGCTGCGGCCAGCGCCTACCTGCGGGCCTGTGCAGCCGGGGCCTATCTGGCCGGCCCCGGGCCCGCCGGCGACTGCGTGCAGATCCGCCTGGCGGTGGGCGGCGGTCCCGGCGCTGCCCTGGCCTGGGGCTGCGATCTTTCGGATCAATACGTGCGCATCAACGCCGACTACACCACCTAATCTCCGTTGATGACCACAGCCCCTGAGCCATCTTCTGCGCCGCAGCGCCTGAGCACGGGTCGATGGCGCCTGCCACCCCTGTTTGCTGGAGCGTGTTTCGGTCTGGGCTATGGCGTGGTGCAGCGGCTGATGGCGGTCGAATTCCCCCGGCTGGTGCAACTCGGCCAGGCGTTTGAGGTGCGGGAGTTTCCTGGAACGAGCCTGGAGGCCCTGAGGCTGAAGAGCGGTGCCGCCGTCCAGTCGATCCGCGGCGATCTGGCAGTGCTGGAGCTGGAGGAGCAGGAGCAGGAGAAGGCCAGGCCGATCGAGAAAGCTCTGGAGCCCGCGCCGCTGATCCGGCCCCTGCCTCCCGCGCAGCAGACCTTCACCGAGCCCCTGGACGCGGAGCCCGATCCGGAGCCGGTGCAGCCCCAGGCCGCACTGGAGGAGGCGCCTCCCGAATTGCCGGACCAACCCACTCCCTGAGGCAGCCATCTGCCACAGTTCGGATTCGAGCCGTCCGCCGCCCCATGCCAGCTCCCCAGACCGTGATCCAGGCGGCGGTGGCCCGCCTCAGCGCCAGGCTGGGCAGTGGTTTGCTGGATGCGGCAGCCCAGGCCGCGGTGGTGCTGCAGGACGCCCCGGAGCGGCTGCGGCAGGAGTTCACGCTGTTCTGGCAGGAGGTGGAGATGGAGGCGGAACGGCTGGAACGGGGAGAGACGGCTG
>JBBASN010000089.1:1402-10443 GCA_040399225.1 Prochlorococcaceae cyanobacterium
GGGTCGGCCCAGGATCTGCAGGGCCAGATCGATGCCCTGCGGGCCCAGGTGGCGTCCTTCAGCCGACGCCTTGACCAGCAGACCCCATGAGCCGGCGCCCGCTGCTGATCTGGCGGCCCCTGCGCATCTGGTGGCTGGCCCTGGTGCTGGCCACGCGGCTGTGGTGGGATAGCCGCCCCTGGACCTATCCCGGCGGGTTCAGCCCCGAGCGGCGCGCCCTGCGCTCCCGCCGTCTGTCCCGCTGGCTCACTCAGCAGTTTCTCGCCCTGGGATCGGCCTTCATCAAGCTGGGCCAGCTGCTCTCGGCCCGGCCCGACGTGCTGCCCGCCGAACTGGTGGAGGAGCTCGCCGCCCTGCAGGACCGGGTGCCTGCCTTCTCCTTCGAGGTGGTGCAGGGCCTGCTGGAGGAGGAGCTGGGCGAGCGCTGCGCCGAGATCATCGATCTGGACAGCACCCCGCTGGGTTCCGCCAGCCTGGCCCAGGTGCACCGCGCCAGCCTGCGCAGTGGCCGCCAGGTGGTGCTCAAGGTGCAGCGCCCCGGGCTGGAGCGGCTGTTCCGGCTGGATCTGGAGGTGCTGCAGCAGGTGGCCGCCGCCGTGCAGCGCCACCCCCGCTGGGGCCGCGGCCGCGACTGGGTGGGCATCGCCAAGGAGTGCCGCCGGGTGCTGCTGCGCGAGCTGGATTTCCGCCTTGAGGCCGAACATGCCGCCCGCTTCCGCCAGCAGTTCCTCGACGATCGCGGCATCCGGATTCCGGCCGTGGTGTGGGAGCTCAGTGCCCGGCGGGTGCTCTGTCTCGACTATGTGCCGGGAATCAAGATCACCGACCGGCCGGCCCTGCAGGCGGCCGGCATCGATCCGGCGGCGGTGGCCGAGAAGGGCGCGGCCAGCTATCTGCAGCAGCTGGTGCGCTTCGGCTTCTTCCACGCCGATCCCCACCCCGGCAACCTGGCAGTGGCCAGTGACGGGGCGCTGATCTACTACGACTTCGGCATGATGGGTCAGCTCTCCAGCCGCCTGCGCCAGCGGCTCGGGCGGATGGTGCAGGCGGCCGCCGGCCGGGATGCCGCGGGCCTGGTGAACGAGCTGCAGGCGGCCGGGGTGATCGCCGCTGAGGTGGACCCCGGCCCGGTGCGGCGGCTGGTGCGGGTGATGCTCAACGAGGCCCTCACGCCGCCCTTCTCGGCCAATGTGATCCAGAAGCTCTCCGGCGACCTCTACGACCTGGTCTACGGCCAGCCCTTTCGGCTGCCGGCGGAGCTGATCTTTGTGATGCGCGCCCTCTCCACCTTTGAGGGGGTGGGCCGCAGCCTCGATCCCGGCTTTAGCCTGATCTCGATTGCCCGCCCTTATCTGCTTCCCCTGATGACTGCAAGCGGCGGCGGCACTCCCGGAGGTTTCGGCTCAGGAACCAGCGATCTGCTCAACACCTTCACCCGTCAGGCTGCCGAGGTGAGCACCCGGGCGCTTGGAATTCCCCGCCGCCTTGATGAAAGCCTGGCCCGCATTGAGCAGGGGGATCTGCAGGTGCAGATCCGGGCCGGTGAAACCGACAGGTTGTTGCGCCGCCTGGCCCTGGCCCAGCAGAGTGCCGGCCAGTCGATGCTGCTGGCTGGCCTGGCGGTGGCCGCCGCCCTGCTGGCCGCCAGCAGCCGGCCGGCCCTGGTGGCCGTCCCCCTGGTGCTGGGCTTGCCGGTGGGCCTCAGCTGGCTGAAGCTGCAGGCCCGCCTCAGGCGCGACAGCCGGATCGACCAGCTGCCGGGTGTCGGCTGACGACGCGTTCGATCCAGCCGGTGCCTGGAACAGCCGCGGGCTCAGGCTGTGGTGTTGCCCCCTGCGCCGCCAGCGTCATCTGCCTCGGCGGTGGCCAGTTCGGCCTCCTCGAGATTGCCGCCCGGGGTGAGTTGGTCCACCACCTGGGGCAGCAACTGAGACAGGGTCGCGGCCACCTTGTCGGTATCGATCCCGAGCTTCTGGGCGATCTGTTGCACGGTCTGGTTGCCCAGAACGGCTTCAATCTGGTCAGGTTTGATCACCCCGTTCTCACCGACGGACACCCAGCTGTTGAACACTTCAGCCAGGCCGGTGGTGTTGAACCGGCTGGCCAGGCCCTTCAGGCCGCCGGTCTGGGCCAGGGCGGTCTTGAGCAGCGCCTGGGCCTGGTCTCCGCTGAGGTTGGCAGTGATCTTGGAGAGGACGGAATCCAGCAGGGTCATGGAGAGGATGGGTGATTCAGACAAACAATCGCCAGGGGGGATGGCGATGGGATTGATCTGCAGGAAATATTTCGGGCGGGCCGGGCAGTTTGGCGGTGAGCGTTGAGTTTTGCGCTCACCGCCGGATGTCTCCGCCCGCTTCAGGGCCTGGTCGGTTATCCCAGCAGGGCGCTGAGCGGACCGATCAGGCCCTTGACGGCGGCCAGGGCCGTGTCCTGGCTGGGGGCGGCCTCGCCGCCGAAGGTGTTCAGCACCAGCTTCACGCCCTTGTCGATCAGGCCGTAGTTGGAGCCGGCTGCCAGCTTCACCACGGGCTGGGCCGTATCCCACAGGCTACGAAACGTCTTCATCGTGCTGCTGGCGGCGCTGATGTTGCCGGCTTCCACCTGTTTCTCGGTGGTGTTCAGCAACTTGAGCACGGGGGCGACGGCCGCCTTGAGTTGCTCGTTGCCGGTGAGGTTGGCAGCGGTGTTGGCCACGTTGGCGGCGGTGCGGGCCGCATCGGTGGCCTGGCTGAGGGTGGCGCCGGAGCAGGCGGCCAGATTCAGGGCCAGCAGGCCGGCCAGCAGCACCATCGCCAGTCGGCGCAGGGACTGCATGCCAGGGATGCCGAGCCCTGACCAGTGGATTTTGGGGATGCGCATGGAAGCAGGAGTTCAACCAAGCGGACCGTAGAAACGGCCCTGCGGGCAGTCCGGGAGCTTTGGGATCTCTACAAGAAGGAGGCTGGATTACCTGCTTGGTTGCGCGGAAAAGGCTGAATCCTGCGCATCCTGCAACGTTGTTGGAGGCTGATCAGCCCGCCTTGCCGCAGGGCCCCCGGTCCACCGCACCGGCATACACCGCCTGGTTGCCCAGTTCGTCCTCGATGCGCAGCAGCTGGTTGTACTTGGCCACGCGCTCGCTGCGGCTGAGGGAGCCGGTCTTGATCTGGCCGGCGCGGGTGGCCACCGAGAGATCGGCAATCGTGGTGTCTTCCGTTTCACCGCTGCGGTGGGAGATCACGCTGGTGTAGCCGGCGCGGCCGGCCAGGTCGATCGCCTGCAGGGTCTCGGTGAGCGAGCCGATCTGGTTCACCTTGATCAGGATCGAGTTGGCTACCCCCAGGTCGATGCCGCGCTCCAGGCGGCTGGTGTTGGTCACGAACAGGTCGTCGCCCACCAGCTGCACGGTCTTGCCCAGCTTCTCGGTGAGCAGGGCCCAGCCGTCCCAGTCGTCCTCGGCCACGCCATCCTCGATGGAGATGATCGGGAAGCGATTCACCAGCGCTGCCAGCTGGTCCACCATCTCGGCGCTGCTGTAGCTGCCGCCGTCGAAGGCGTAGCGGCCGTCCTTGAAGAACTCGGTGCTGGCCACATCCAGGGCCAGGGAGATCTGGTCACCGGGGCGGTAGCCGGCCTTCTCGATCGCCTGAATCAGCAGCTCGCCCGCCTCCACATTGCCCAGATCCGGGGCAAAGCCGCCCTCATCGCCCACGGCGGTGCTCAGGCCCTTGTCCTTGAGCAGACCCTTGAGCACATGGAACACCTCGGTGCCCATGCGCAGGGCTTCCTTGAAGGTGGGGGCGCCGTGGGGCACCAGCATGAACTCCTGGAAATCCAGGCTGTTGGCGGCGTGGGCGCCACCGTTGATCACGTTCATCAGCGGCACCGGCAGCAGGGTGGCCATCGGGCCGCCCAGGTAGCGATACAGCGGCAGGCCCACGCCGTTGGCGGCGGCCCGGGCGGTGGCCATGCTCACCGCCAGGATGGCGTTGGCGCCCAGGGCGCTCTTGTTGTCAGAGCCATCCAGCTCGATCATGGCCGCGTCCACGGCCGCCTGGTCGAGGGCGCTGAGGCCGCACAGGGCGGGCGCGATCTTCTCCTCGATGTTGCTCACGGCCTGGAGCACGCCCTTGCCCATGTAGCGGCTGCCGCCGTCGCGCAGTTCGTGGGCCTCGTGGGCACCGGTGCTGGCACCGCTCGGCACGATCGCCCGCCCGGTGGCGCCGCCTTCGAGCATCACCTCGGCTTCTACCGTGGGCGTGCCGCGGGAATCGAGCACCTCCCGAGCCACCACGGTGTCGATCACGAGGTCGAGAGAATCGATCACTGGGTCACTGTCAAGCAGGTACCGGGGATCTTATTGGTGCCCCCTGCCGTCTCTTTTGTTGTCACCGGTACCGTGTGGCCCGTTCCTTCCCGCCCTCGAGGACTGGGGAGGGCCGTTCACAATGGAGATTGCGATAGGGACCGCGCTCGATCCCGCCCCAGCCCCTGATGCGTCTTCTGCACACCATGCTCCGGGTCGGCGATCTGGAGCGCTCCCTGGCCTTCTACACCGAGGTGCTCGGCATGCGCCTGCTGCGGCGCAAGGACTACCCAAGTGGGCGCTTCACCCTGGCCTTTGTGGGCTACGGCGACGAGAGCGACCACACCGTGCTGGAACTCACCCATAACTGGGATACGAGCAGCTACGAGATCGGCAGCGGCTATGGCCACATCGCCCTTGGGGTGGATGACATCCAAGGGGTGTGTGCGGCGATCTGCGAGAAGGGAGGCCGGGTGGTGCGGGAACCTGGCCCGATGAAGCACGGCAGTACGGTGATCGCCTTCGTGGAGGACCCGGACGGCTACAAAGTGGAGCTGATCGAGCTGGCCTCCCGGGCCGCTGCCTGAGATGCGTGCCGATTCCCCAGGAGTACCGGTGCTCAGCGGCAGCCTTACGGCGGAACCCGATCGCTTCAGCGACGACGCCTGGGACCTGCTGCTGGCGGCCCAGGAGACAGCCCGTCGCTGGCGCCATGGCGCCATGGACGTGGAGCATCTGCTGCAGGCCCTGCTGCTGGAGCGGCGCTTCACCGGCTGGGTGGAACAACTGCCGATCAATGCCGACCGGGTGCTCGACGCCGTTGAGGCCTTCTGCCAGCAGCAACTCGCCGGTGGCGATGGTCAGCTGTTCATCGGCGATGCCCTGGAGGACCTGCTCGAGCAGGCCGACCGCCGCCGTTTGGCCTGGGGATCGCGGCTGATCGACCTGCCCCACCTGCTGCTGGCCCTGCTGGAGGAGCCCCGGATCGGTGGTTCTGCCCTGGCCGCCGAGGGGCTCAGCGAGGAGCAGGTGCGCCGCTGGCTGCGGCCCGGCGCCACGGCAGCGCCCGATCCCCAACGGGAATCCCAGCGTGACGACTGGGTCGACACCACGGTCCCGGCCAGGGGGAGCACCAGGGTGCCGAGCGCAGACGACGCTGTGGCAGCGGCGCCCCCGCCGCTGGAGTTCGATGGTTCCGAGGCCGAGCCGGAGCCCACCGCCCTGGAGCGCTACGGCCGCGATCTCACAGCAGCAGCCCGGGCCGGTGAACTCGATCCGGTGATCGGCCGCGACACGGAGATCCGTCGTCTGATCCAGGTGCTCTCGCGCCGGGGCAAGAACAATCCGGTGCTGATCGGCGAGCCCGGTGTGGGCAAGACCGCCGTGGCCGAACTGCTGGCCCAGCGGATCGTGGCCGGCGAGGTGCCGGATGCCCTGCGCGGCCAGCGGCTGGTGGCCCTCGACCTGGGCGCCCTGATCGCCGGCGCCAAGTTCCGGGGCCAGTTCGAGGAACGGCTGCGCAGCGTGCTGGCCGAGGTGCGTGAGGGCGAAGGCCGCGGCGAGGGGGGAGTGATCCTGTTCATCGACGAGCTGCACACGGTGGTGAGCAGCGAGCGCTCCAGCGCCGACGCCGGCAGCATCCTCAAGCCGGCCCTGGCCCAGGGGGAGCTGCGCTGCATCGGCGCCACCACCCCGGATGAATACCGCCGCAGCATCGCCAGGGATCCGGCCCTCGACCGGCGTTTCCAGCAGGTGCTGGTCAAGGAGCCGGGCCTGGACACCTGTGTGCAGATCCTGCGCGGCCTCAAGGAGCGCTACGAGCTGCACCACGGCGTGTCGATCAGCGACGCGGCCCTGGTGGCGGCGGCCCGCCTGGCCGACCGCTACATCAGCGACCGCTGCCTGCCGGACTCGGCGATCGACCTGGTGGATGAGGCGGCCGCCGAGCTGCGCATGGACGTGACCTCCAAGCCCCAGGAGGTGGAGGCGGCCGAGGCCGAGCTGCGCCGGGTGGAGCTGGCCCTGCTCTCGGCGGAGGCCTCGCCCCAGGCCGAGCGGGTGGCCCTCCAGGCCCGGCGCCAGGCCGCCACCGACAGCCTGCAGCAGCTGCAGCGGCGCTGGCAGGCGGAGCGCCAGCGGGTGGAGGAGCTGCGCGAGCTGCTCCAGCAGGATGAGCACCTGCGCCATGCCATCGCCGAGGCCGAGCGCGACGGCGACCAGGAGGAGGCGGCGCGGCTCCAGTACGACCAGCTCCACGGGGTGCAGCAGCGCCGCGCGCAGCTGGAGGCCGAGATGCAGGGCGACACGATGCTGCGCGAGCAGGTGGAGCCCGGTGACATCGCCGATGTGGTGGCCCGCTCCACCGGCATCCCCGTGCAGCAGCTGCTGGCCGGCGAGCGCCAGAAGCTGCTGGCCCTGGAGCAACGGCTGGGCGAGCGGGTGATCGGCCAGAGCGAGGCGGTGGCGGCGGTGGCGGCGGCGATCCGCCGGGCCCGGGCCGGCATGCAGGCCCCCACCCGGCCGGTGGGCTCGTTCCTGTTCCTCGGCCCCACCGGCGTGGGCAAGACCGAACTGGCCAAGGCCCTGGCCGCGGCCCTGTTCGATGAGGACGAGGCCCTGGTGCGGCTCGACATGAGCGAGTTCATGGAGCGCAACGCCGTGGCCCGGCTGGTGGGGGCTCCCCCTGGCTACGTGGGCTACGAGGAGGGCGGCCAGCTCACCGAGGCCGTGCGCCGCCGGCCCTACGCGGTGCTGCTGCTCGACGAGGTGGAGAAGGCCCACCCGGAGGTGTTCAACCTGCTGCTGCAGGTGCTCGACGACGGCCGCCTCACCGATTCCCAGGGCCGCACGGTGGACTTCCGCCACACGGTGGTGATCATGACCAGCAACCTCGCCAGCCGGGCGATCCTGGAGAGCGCCCGCCGGCTGGCTGCGGAGCCCGGTTCCACGGACGGTGATGGCCTCCAGGCCGACACCTGGCTGGCTGAGCAGGTGGATCAGGCCCTGGCCAGCCAGTTCCGGCCGGAGTTCCTCAACCGGATCGACGAGGTGATCCGCTTCCGGCCCCTCGCGCAGCAAGATCTGCAGCGGATCGTGCGCCTGCAGTTGGCTGAGCTGGCAGGCCTGCTGGCGGAGCAGGGCCTGGCGCTGGAGGTGGAGGAGCCGGTGGTACAGGCCCTGGCCCAGCAGGGCTATGAGCCCGAGTACGGCGCCAGGCCGCTGCGGCGGGTGCTGCGCCGCCGACTGGAGAATCCCCTGGCCACAGCATTGCTGGCCGATTCCTTCCGTGGCGCCCGGGCGGTGCGGGTGGACCTTCCCGCCAGCGCCGACGGTGAGCTGGCCTTCCAGCCACGTTTGGAGGGTGACGACGTCCGGTAGGGTGGTCGTTTGCCGAGCAGTACCAGCCCGGCCGATCCCCTCACCCGCACCCACGCGACTCATCCGAGTCCGTTCCTGGAGCCCACCTTGGAGCCCGAAGCCCCTACATCCAGTCCAGCTCCGCCGCAGGGGCCAACCCAGCCCAAGGGTGACGCGGCTGACAGCGGTGCAGCTAGCCAGGGCGGGGTGGATGAGGCTGGTCTTCCCCTGGCCGAGGCCGATGCCGGTTTCGCGGCGGCCACCGTGGCCGAGCTGCGGCGAGTCGTGTGGCCCAGCCGCCAGCAGCTGTTCAGTGAGTCGGTGGCGGTGATCCTGATGGTGGGTCTGTCGGCCGCGGCGATCGCCGCCCTGGATCGCTTTTACGGCTGGGCCGCCACCCAGGTGTTCCGCTGAATTCGACCTTCCTTCCCGAGTCCCCGTTGACGAGTCCCGTGTCCGATATCCGTCCGAGCGAAGCCAGCCTCGACGCCGCTGAACTGGCAGCCGAAGTGCCTGCGCCAGAGCCCATCGTCGTGGTGGATCAGGAAGAGAAGCGCCAGGTGGCCCGCTGGTATGCCGTGCAGGTGGCCTCCAGCTGCGAGAAGAAGGTGAAGGCCACCCTGGAGCAGCGGGCCGTGACCCTCGGCGTGGACAACCGCATCCTGGAGATCGAGATTCCCCAGACCCCGGGGGTGAAGATCAAGAAGGATGGCAACCGCACCAGCACCGAGGAAAAGGTGTTTCCGGGCTATGTGCTGGTCCGCATGGTGCTCGATGAGGACACGATGATGGCCGTGCGCAGCACCCCCAACGTGATCAATTTCGTGGGGGCCGAAGAGCGCCGCGCCACCGCCCGCGCCCGGGGCCACATCAAGCCCCGCCCCCTCTCCCGCCAGGAGGTGGACCGCATCTTCAAGCGGGCGGCCGAGAAGAAGGCCGTGGTGAAGGTCGACCTCACCGAGGGCGATCAGATCCTGGTCACCGCCGGACCGTTCAAGGATTTCCAGGGCGAGGTGATCGAGGTGAGCGGCGAGCGCAACAAGCTCAAGGCCCTGCTCTCGATCTTTGGCCGGGAAACCCCGGTGGAGCTCGAGTTTTCCCAGATCAGCAAGCAGAGCTGAGGCCCCGGCCTTCGCTCAGCGGCCGTCTCCCTGCGGAGGGCGGCCGTACAGTCCACACCCCCGGCGATGGGGGTGATCCGCAGATTCGCTCCCACTCCCTCTGGGAGTTCTGTCCTAGTAGCCCCAGACGATGGCCAAGAAAGTCGTTGCCGTAATCAAGCTGGCCCTCGATGCCGGCAAAGCCAACCCGGCGCCACCCGTGGGCCCTGCCCTCGGTCAGCATGGCGTCAACATCATGGCGTTCTGCAAGGAGTACAACGCCCGCACCCAGGACAAGG
>JBBASN010000090.1:0-10390 GCA_040399225.1 Prochlorococcaceae cyanobacterium
GCCGAGCTGATCAGCGCGGCCGACAACGTGATGATCTACAAGTACGTGGTGCGCAACGTGGCGCGCAAATACGGCAAAACGGCCACGTTCATGCCCAAGCCCGTGTTCGCCGACAACGGCAGCGGCATGCACGTGCACCAGAGCCTCTGGAAGGGCGGCAACCCCCTGTTCTTCGGTGAGGGCACCTACGCCAACCTGTCGCAGACCGCCCGCTGGTACATCGGCGGCCTGCTCAGGCACGCCCCCAGCTTCCTGGCCTTCACCAACCCCACCACCAACAGCTACAAGCGCCTGGTGCCGGGCTTCGAGGCTCCGGTGAACCTGGTGTACTCCCAGGGCAACCGCTCGGCTGCCGTGCGCATTCCGCTCACCGGTCCGAACCCCAAGGCCAAGCGCCTGGAATTCCGCTCCGGCGATGCCCTCTCCAACCCCTACCTGGGCTTTGCGGCGATGCTGATGGCCGGCATCGACGGCATCAAGAACCAGATCGATCCGGGCGACGGCACCGACGTGGACCTGTTCGAGCTCTCCGCCGACGAACTGGCGCAGATCTCCACGGTGCCCGCTTCCCTGAACGGCTCCCTGGAGGCCCTCGACGCCGACAAGCACTATCTGATGGAGGGCGGTGTGTTCAGCGAGGACTTCATCAACAACTGGATCTCGATGAAGTACGAAGAGGTGCAGCAACTGCGCCAGCGGCCCCACCCCCACGAGTTCACGATGTACTACGACGCCTGAACGGGCGATCTGTGCAACCCAGGGCCCCTCTGCGGAGGGGCTTTTTGCTGGGGTGCTTACCGCAGGGGAAACCACTCCAGCCGTTCGGGACTGCCGCCTGGCAGCTGGCGGGCCAGTTCCAAGGCCTTCACGCTCCCGTCCTGGCGATACCAGGGGTCCTGGCAGAGGCTGGAGAACGCCTGGCGGGCTTCCTCCAGCCTCTCAAAGCTGCCCACGGGCACGACTCCCCAGGCATCGTGGGTGCGGATGGTGAAGGTCATCGCCGGCCGGTGCAGCTATCCGAGCCTAGAAAGCGCAGCCAGGAGCCATCGCTTCCGCGCTCAGCCATCCAACCCACTCAGGCGGTGGGACGTAGCTGGGCCATGGCACTGTCGTGCAGGTGTTTCTCGTGGGCCTGGCGCAGGGCCCAGGCCTGCTGCTGATGCACCGCATCACCGCTGGGGTTGAAGTCGTGATGGCGGGTGATCTGGGCGAGCACGGCTGCGTGGCGGCGGCGGTCACGCTGGTGGGCATGGGCCCAGGCCAGGAACTCGCGGGCCGGGCCCGGCTGGATGGGGATCGGGTGGGTCATCACTCAGCTCCTGAACGCTGCCGCAAGTCCACTGTCGAGCCAATTCTGTAGCGGTTGCTACGAACAGGCCGATCCTTCACAGATCTTGATCTCGCGGCTGGGGGCGGGATCGGCTGAAATGGTCTCTCCCCACCGCTGCTCCATGGCTGATCAGCTCACCAAGCTGGCGTACCAGACCCTCCAGCAGGGCAAGGCGCTGTTCGGCATCACCCACAAGGAGGTGAGCAGCAAGCTGATGCAGCTGTTGGCGCCCGAGGGCAGCCCCCGCTTCGAGCCCGTGCCCGACCAGCTGCTCGCCGATCTGCGGCAGGCCATGCAGACCCTCCAGGAGCGGGACTGGCAGGAGGCGGAACAGGGCCTATATCCGGCGTCGTTGCTGTTCGACGCCCCCTGGCTGGACTGGGCCAGCCGTTACCCGCTGGTGTGGCTGGACATGCCCGCCATCTGGAACCGCCGCCGCCAGCGCAACGTGCGGGACCTGCCCCGGGATGTGGACCAGCGCGCCTACCCCGACTACTACCTGCAGAACTTCCATCACCAGACCGACGGCTACCTGAGCGACCACTCCGCATCCCTCTACGACCTGCAGGTGGAGATCCTGTTCAACGGCACCGCCGATCCGATGCGCCGGCGGGTGCTGGCACCCCTGCTGCGCGGCCTGAAGGCCTTCACGGACCACGCGCCCGCCCAGATCCGGGTGCTGGATGTGGCCACCGGCACCGGCCGCACCCTGCGCCAGCTGCGTGGCGCCCTGCCCCAGGCCCAGCTGGTGGGCCTCGACCTCTCAACCGCCTACCTGCGCCAAGCCAACCGCTGGCTCTCGGAGCTGCCCGGCGAGCTGCCCCAGCTGGTGCAGGGCAATGGCGAGGCGATGCCCTTCGCCGACGCCAGTGTGCAGGGGATCACCTGCGTGTTCCTGCTGCACGAGCTGCCCGGCGAGGCCCGCCAGAACGTGATCAACGCGTGCTACCGGCTGCTCGAACCCGGTGGCGTGCTGGTGCTGGCCGACTCCATCCAGCTGGCCGACTCGCCCCAGTTCTCCACCGTGATGGACAACTTCCGCCGCGGCTTCCATGAGCCCTATTACCGCGACTATATCGGCGACAACATCGAGGCTCGCCTGGGCCAGGCCGGCTTCGAGGCGATCAGCGCGGAGACCCACTTCATGACCCGGGTGTGGTCCGCGCGCAAGCGCGCCCAGGCGGCCTAGGGCTGCAGCAGCCAAGCCAGCAGCAGGCCCAGGCCTCCCCAACGCAGGCCACGCCAGAACAGCTGGCTGCCCAGATCCCCCGGGGCCAGCTCCCTGGGCAGGGGATCGAGCAGGCGTTGGCTGAGGGCGAGCCGCTGGCGCTGGCGCCGTCCGGCCACACCACTACTGCTGCGGGCCAGGGATGCCTGCGTGAACAGGCCGTCCAGCAGGTGCAGCACCCGCACCGGGCGCTGGCGGGGAGAGGGCGGCACGGGACCCAGCAGGCACAGGCACTCGCCAGGATGGGGCCTCCCCCGCCCCAGCGTCCAGTGATGGCCCAGCCGGCTGCCCCCACCACCCCCTGGCCCGAGACGGCACGCCCCCTGGCCGAGGAGCTGCAGCGCCAGCTGGTGATCGGGGACCGCGACTGGCACGCCCTCAAGCGCCAGCGGCCGCGGCGGGCCGCCGAGCAGCTGGCCGCTGCCCTCGTGCTGCTGCTCAGTGGTGACGACCCGCGCCAGGCTCAGCCCACCCCGGCCCGCGAGCAGGCCATCGCCCTCACCGAGCATGCCCTGCAATGGCTGCGTGCCGAGATCAGCGACCCGGGCTGCCCCAGCCACGGCCGCTGAGAAGGCCGCCGCTCTGGACGCTGCTGCGTCGCCGGCTCACGGCCAGCTGGAGGCGGTTGCCACGGGGACTCCAGCGCACGTCGTCGAAACAGTGGTGGATCAGGAACAGGCCCCGCCCCCCCTCGGCGTCGAGCCGGTCGGGCAGCTGGGCGCAGCGGGCCGCCGCCGGCAGACCAGGGCCCTCGTCCTGCACCTGCCACACCAGCCAGTTGGGGGTCTCGATCCGGCGGATGCGCAGGCACTTGTCCGGATCGCCCGCATTGCCGTGGCGCACGGCATTCACCAGAGCCTCCTGCAGACCCAGCTGCAGCCTCGACTGCAGCTGCATGCAGCCCACCGGCTCCAGCAACAGCTCCAGCAGGGGGCTGAGTTGCAGGGTGGACGGGGTGATGAAATCCGACCAGCGCAGTGTCATCCAGGCGGATTTGCGACTGCCTGATCGACCATAAACCGCAGCGCTGCCCCGGTCCCGCAGCGCTGTCAGGCGTTGATCCGTTGTTGCAGGGCGGGATGGTTGAGCAGGGCGTCCATCAGCCGCACGCCCCGCAGCTGGTTCACCAGCGGCATGTGGCCCTCCGGGGCCTCGATCGACCACTGGAAGGAACCTGGATAGCGGGTCCACTGGGAGCCGTTCTTCCAGCCGATCCGCGGCCAGAGCTGGTCCCAGCGGCCATTGCAGGCCCGCAGCAGCCGGCCCTGCACGGAAAAGCCAAAGCGCCCCCTGGAGAAGCACACCCACAGCCGGTCGAGGCTGTCGAGATCGGCCGCCGCGATCGGCGGCACCTCGCTGTAGTACACGTAGCCGCGCCGCACCGCCTCGGCCCCCGCCAGCTCTCGCAGGATGGCACTGGTGAGCCGGTCGGCCTGCTCGTACTGCTCCAGGGCGAGGGCCTGTTGCAGGGGCCCGTAATCCACTCCCTGGGCCGAGGAGGTGGCCAGCCAGCCGGAGGGGTAGCGGGCCAGAAACCGCTCGCGGCCCTCGCCCTCGGGGGCCAGCAGCAGCTGGATCAGAAACCCGGCCGCCCAGTCGTCCCCGGTGGCATCGAGGCCCATCAGGTGGTCGCTGATCAGGGGCCGCAGGACGTCCGCCTGCCGCTGGAGCTGGGGCAGAAGACTGCGGCGCTGGCGGGGTGAGGCGGCCTGGAAGCGGTGCAGCAGCGCTTCAGGGGTGGCGGGGGCGGTGACCGGAGGGCCGGAAAGCATGAAGAACCAGACCGCATTCGGCCAGCTTGGGGACACTATGTCAGGCAGGAGCCTCCGCAGGCAGGGGCCTGGGAGCCGGCTGAAGGCCAGGGACCAGCGGCCTAGGATCCCCTTTTCATCACGGCCATGGGTGCTGCCATTCAGTTCTTCCGAGGTGTGGACGAACCGGTTGTGCCCGACATCCGCATGACGCGCTCCCGCGACGGCCGCACCGGCCAGGCGATGTTCGTGTTCGAGGAACCCCAGGCCCTGGCGCCCGAAACCATGGGCGACATCACCGGCATGTTCATGGTGGATGAGGAGGGTGAACTGGTGACACGCGAGGTGAAGGCCCGCTTCGTGAACGGCAAGGCCAGCGCCCTGGAGGCCACCTTCACCTGGAAGAGCAGCAGCGACTTCGAGCGCTTCATGCGCTTCGCCCAGCGCTATGCCGACAGCCACGACCTGGGCTTCTCCGGCAATGAAGACCAGGAGAGCGGCGGCGCCGAGGCGGAGTGATCCCTTGACCTTCGGACAGTGGCTGGGACTGCTGGCGCTGGTGGCGGCCCTGCTGCTGCTCTGGAGCCTGCGCGAAACCCTGATCCTGGTGTTCGCCGCCATCGTGCTGGCCATGGCGCTCTGCACCCTGGTGGGGATGGTGCGCCGGCGCCTGGGCTGTTCCCGCCCTCTGGCGGTGCTGCTCTCACTGCTGCTGGTGGTGCTGGTGGTGGCCGTGGTCGGCACCGCCGTGATTCCCCCCTTCGTGGAGCAGTTCAGCGAACTGATCAGCAAGTTGCCCGCGGCAGCCAGCGCCCTGCTCGACCTGGTGCGGGGCTGGCTGCAATCGGCCAGCAAGATTCTCTACGGCGGCCAGGCGGCCGACCTGGGCTGGCTGCGCGATGGCCTGTTCCGCGCCGGTGAGTCTCCCAACCTGGGCGGTGGTGCCCTACGCCTGCTCGGGGTGGCCGGCGGCGTGGGCAGCGGCCTGCTGCAGCTGCTGTTCGTGGTGGCAGTGGCCCTGATGGTCACCATCCAGCCAACCCACTACCGCGACGTGGCCATCCAGCTGGTGCCCTCGTTCTACCGGCGGCGCTTCGCCGCCGTGCTCAGCCAGTGCGGCGAGGCCCTCAGTGCCTGGATGGTGGGGGTGCTGATCAGTTCCCTGGCAGTGGGCAGCCTGGCGGCGATCGGCCTGTCGCTGCTCGGGGTGAAGCTGGTGGCGGCCAATGCCGTGCTGGCGGGCGTGCTCAACGTGATCCCGAACGTGGGCCCCACCCTGAGCACCGTGTTTCCGATGTCGGTGGCCCTGCTCGATTCGCCCTGGAAGTCGCTGGCGGTGCTGGTGCTCTACGTGGTGGTGCAGAACCTGGAGAGCTACCTGATCACCCCGTCGGTGATGCACCACCAGCTCAAGCTGCTGCCGGGCCTCACCCTCACGGCCCAGCTGCTGTTCACCCTGGTGTTCGGTCCCCTGGGGCTGCTGCTGGCCCTGCCGCTGGCGGTGTGTGTGCAGGTGATCGTGCGCGAGGTGGTGATCCACGACCTGCTTGATCCCTGGAAGCGGCGGCGGAGCAGCCTGTGAACCGCAATCTGCTGGGGGCCCTGGCCCTGACGGTGTTGGGGCTGCTGGCCTGGCAGTTGCGCTGGGTGCTGCTGATCCTGTTCGGAGCGGTGACCCTGGGGGTGGCCCTGGATGTGCCCACCACCCTGCTGATGCGGCGTTTCCGGCTGGGTCGTCCACCGGCCCTGCTGCTGGTACTGGCCCTACTGGTGGGCGTGGGCTTTGCGCTGAGCCAGGTGCTGCTGCCAGAGCTGGCGGAACAGGTGGGACAACTGCGCCTACTCGCACCGGAGGTTGCCAAGCGACTTGCTGAGCTGGGCCGCAACGTGGACTGGCTGCCGAATCTCAACACCGAGCTGGAGAGCTTCGGGCGCTGGGAGCGGCTGCAGCCGCTCGGCGGCCAACTGCTCGGGCTGGCCGGTGGCGCCGCCAACAGCACCGTCCAGGTGCTGCTGATGGCCCTGCTGGCCGTGCTGTTCTGCCTCGATCCAACCAGCCACCGCCGATTGCTGATCGCCCTCTCCCCCAGCTTCTGGCGGGGTCGCATGGCTGCCCTGCTCGACCGCTGCCGCGAGGCCCTCGGCGGCTGGCTGGCGGGAATGACACTCTCTGCCTTCACAGTGTTCCTGCTCACCTGGGCAGGGCTGGCCATTCTGCGGGTGCCCCTGGCTCTACTCAGTGGCCTGATCTGCGGCCTGCTCACATTCGTGCCCACGATTGGACCCACGGCTGCCACCCTGCTGCCCCTGGCCGTGGCCCTGCTGGTGTCACCAGCCCGGGTGCTGCAGGTGCTCGTTCTGCGGCTGATCCTCCAAAACGCTGAGGCCTTCCTGCTCACCCCCTTGCTGCTGCGCCGCACCGTGAACCTGCTGCCCACGGTTGCTTTGATGGCCCAACTGAGTCTGGGCGCACTGCTTGGCCTGCCAGGGGTGCTGTTGGCTCTTCCCCTGGTGGTGGTGCTTCAGGTGTTCTGTGAGCAGGTGCTGGTACGCGACGTGATGGACCGCTGGACCTGAGGGCTGGCTTCAGCCACTCCGGTAGCGGCGCCACAGACTGGGCTGGAGCAGCAGCACCAGCACGGCAAGGGGGTGGCTGCGCAGCAGATAAAAGCCGGCCGTGAACGTGGGACGGTCGAGCAGCAGCAGGAGGTCGTCGCGCAGATCCCAGACGGCCAGAACCGCCAGCAGCAACGGCAGGGCCGGCCACAGTGGAGCAGCTGAACGCCTGCGCGGGGCCATTCCCCAATCGCCAGGGGGAGTCATCGGCGGCTGAGCAGAGGCAACAGCGTGGGCGCCACGCTGATGCTCGACCAGGCGCCCACCACGATACCGATGCTGAGGGCGACGGCGAACCAGAAGAGGGTGCTGCCGCCGAACAGGATCAGGGCCACCAGGGGCAACAGGGTGGTGAGGCTGGTGTAAAGCGACCGGGTGAGGGTGGCCTGCACGGCGGCATCCGCCTGGTCGGCCAGGCTCTGGCCCTGGAGTGAGGCCCGCTTCTCCCTGATGCGGTCAAAGATCACCACCGTGTCGTTCACCGAATAGCCGGCAATGGTGAGCAGCGCCACGGCGAACAGGCTGTTCACCTCCACGCCGGCCAGCAGCCCGAGCCAGGCGAACACGCCGCAGGTGATCAGCACGTCGTGGCCGAGGCAGAGCAGGGCCAGAGCCGCATAGACGCGGTCGTAGCGGAAGCTGATGTAGAGGGCGATGCCCGCGAAACTCACCAGCAGGGAAATCAGGCTGGAACGCAGCAGCTGGGAGCCGAGGGTGGGGCCGATGGTCTCGATCGAGAGACCACCAGGCTCGATGTCCCCCACCACGGGCTGGAGTTGCTCCACCAAGGCCTGACCCTGGGCGGGGGAGAGGGTGGGCAGACGCAGCACCACCTGGGAACCCTCATCGAGCAGCTGGGCCGAGACTCCCCGCAGATCGGGAGCTGTGGTGCCCGGCTCGGCGGGCAGGTCGGCGTCGCGGACGGCCGCCTCAATCTGGGCCGGGGTGAGGGGGGCGCAGCTGGGGTCGCAGCGGCGGCTGAGCTCAATCTGGGTGCCACCGGTGAAATCGAGGCCAGGCCGCAGCGGCGCGCCAATCGCCGGCGACAGCCAGGAGGCGGCAATGCCGATCACGCTGAGCAGGAGGGCCAGGGCGGACACCGTCCAGAGCAACCGCCGCTGGCGGTTGACCCGGAACTGGAGCTTGGAAACAAGGGAGAGCATCGGCTGGGCGTTCTCAGGCCGCCGTGGGCAGTTCGGCCCGGGGCAGGAAATTGGTGGAGCGGCGCAGGGCCGGGTAGCTCATCAGCAGCCGCAGCAGGCTGCGGGTGCAGGTGAGGGCACTGAACAGGCTGAGCACCACGCCGATGGCCAGGGTCACGGCGAAGCCCTTGACAAAGCCCGTGCCGAGGCCGAACAGGGCGATGCAACTGATCAGAGTGGTGAGCTGGCCATCGAGAATCGAGGAGAAGGCCAGGGAGAAGCCCGTGTCGATCGAGCGGATCAGGGTGTTGCCCTGGCGCAGCTCATCCTTGATCCGCTCGAAGATCAGCACGTTGGCATCCACCGCCATCCCCAGGGACAGGATGAAGCCGGCGATGCCGGGCAGGGTGAGGGTGACCGGGATCAGGGCGTAGACCGCCAGGTTGAACAGGGCATAGAGGCTGAGGGCGATCACGGCCACCACCCCGGCCAGTCGGTAGGTGAGCACCATGAACAGGGCCACCAGCGCCAGGCCGGAGAGGGCGGCCACCAGGCTGCTGCGCACATTCGCCGCCCCGAGGGATGGGCCCACCGTGCGCACTTCCAGCACCTTGAGGGGCAGGGGCAGGGAGCCGCCGCGCAGCTGCACCTCCAGCTCGCGCGATTCCTCGGCGGAGAAGTTGCCGGTGATGCTGGCTGAACCGCCGGTGATGCCGGCGGCGCGGAACTCGGGCCCCACACTGGCCTCACTGATCGAGCGGCCGTCGAGCACGATGCCCAGCAGCCGGGGGGTGCCGGCGATCGACTGGGTGAGCTTGGCGAAGGCCTCGCCGCCCGCCCTGGTGAAGGAGAGGGTCACCTCCCAGCCCGAACCGCTCTGCTGCTGCTGGCGGCCGGCGCTGGCGAGGTCCTTGCCCGTGAGGGCGGCCGGCTCGAACAGCTCCACGATCCGCCGGTTCACGGTCTCCAGGAGCAGCCGCAGCTGTTCTGTTTCATCGGCACCGGCGGGCATGGTCACGCCCTGCTCACGCAGGGATTTGGCGAGCTGGTCGGCGCTGATGGGGGGCGGTTCCGGCGGCTGGGCACCATCCGGGCTGGAAGGGTCTGAGCCAGGGCGGCGTTCGCGCAGGGCGAGCACGGCCTGGGCCTGACGCTTCAGCCCCAGCAAGCTCCGCATCTGCTCCTCGGTGCCGCTCTTCTGGGCGCGGAATTCGAGCAGGGCCGTGGTGCCGAGTACCCGGGCGGCGCGGCTGGGGTCCTGCTCACCGGGAAGCTGCAGCACGAGCTGGTCGTTGCCCACGGTCTGCAGGGTGGACTCGGCCACCCCGAGGCCGTTGATGCGGCGGTCGAGCACCTCCTTCACCGCCTCCAGCTGCTCCTTGTCCACCCGGGTGATGGCGCCGGCGGGCTGCACCTGCAGGGTGAGTTGGCTGCCGCCGCGCAGGTCGAGACCCAGCTGCAGCGGGAACTGGGAGAGCAGGGCTCCGGCGGCGATCGCCAGCGCCAGGATCAGGGCGATCCACCCCTGTTGACGAGCCATCTCAGACCTGGCCTGCCTTGAGGGCCTTGGCGGCGGCCACGATCTGGTGGGGCTGAATGATGGTGAGGTTCTCCAGGGCCCCGTTGTAGGGGGTGGGGATGTCCTGGGAGGAAAGGCGCACGGGGCGGGCGTCCAGGTCGTCGAAGCAATGCTCGGTGATCAGGGCCAGCAGCTCGGCGCCGATGCCGCCGGTTTTCATGCACTCCTCCACCACGATCACCTTGTGGGTCTTGCGGATCGAGGCGGCGATCGTGGCTATGTCGAAGGGCTTGAGGCTGATCAGATCGATCAGTTCCACATCCACCCCTTCGGCCTCCAGCTGCTGCACGGCCTTGAGGCAATGGTGACGCATGCGCGAGTAGGTGAGGATCGTCACGTCCTTGCCTTCACGCACGATCTCCGCCTGGTCGAGAGCGCAGATGTAGTCGCCTTCCGGGATGTCCTCACTGAGATTGTAGAGGAGCACGTGCTCGAAGAAGAGCACCGGGTTGTTGTCGCGGATGGCTGCCTTCATCAGGCCCTTGGCGTTGGTGGGGGTGCTCACCGCCACGATCTTGATGCCGGGCACGGCGTGGAAGTAGGCCTCAAGGCGCTGGCTGTGCTCGGCGCCCAGCTGGCGGCCCACGCCGCCGGGGCCACGCACCACCGCCGGGATGGTGAAGTTGCCGCCACTGGTGTAGCGCAGCATCCCCATGTTGTTGGAGATCTGGTTGAAGGCGAGCAGCAGAAAGCCCATGTTCATGCCCTCCACGATCGGCCGCAGGCCGGTCATGGCCGCGCCCA
>JBBASN010000091.1:0-1238 GCA_040399225.1 Prochlorococcaceae cyanobacterium
CCGGCGGATGAACAGCAGGTAGGTGAGCTGCTCCAGCACCTCCAGCGGGTTGGCGATGCCGCCGCTCCAGAAGGCATCCCAGATGCGGTCGATCTGGTTGCGCAGTTCGCCCGTAAGCACCGAGGCCGCCGTGGTGCCCGGGGCGATGGCGGGCTGGGGGGCTGGCGCGGCTGAGCCGTTGCCGCTGCGGCGGGGGCGGGTACCGGTGGCTGGAGCGGAAGCCCGTGGAGGAGGGTCCATCCCAGGGGCTCGGAGGCCCCCACCTGGGCCCTTCACACCCTCGGCGGCGCCCAGGGCCACCACCTGGCTCTTGAGCTCCTTGAGCTCCTCATCGCTGATGGGTTCGCCCGCTTCTCTCTCCAGAGCGGCGCGGATCTCGTCGTTCGTGATCCGGCTGCCGTCGTCCGGGATCAGGGCGATCAGGTCGTTGATGAGGTCGGCGAGGACGGGCATCGGCGGGCGAGCGGTCAAACCTGGGCAGAGCATGGCCTGGCAGGCCCCCTTGTGCAGCGGTTCTGCTGCGAACGACGGGCTGCTGTTCAGGCCGCCCGCCTGGTTTCCGGTGGTACGGCCAGCACCGCCCCCTCCGCCACCAGCCACTGGCGCTCGTGGCGGGGCAGGGGCATGCCGCCCGTGAGTGCCCCGAAGGCGGGCAGGGCCAGCCGTTCGCTGCGCGGGCAGTAGCTGAAACAGCTCAGGCGCAGGCGGTCGCCGTTGCGACCCAGCAACGCCACCGGGTGCAGGTGGCCGCAGAGGTTGAGCAGGCCGGCGCGGGGCTCGGGCTCGTGGCTCAGCCACCAGGGCCCCAGGGCCTGGCTGGGTTCCTGGGCCAGGCCGGCGATCCAGCTGCCCCGCTCGTGGTTGCCGCCGATCAGCCGCAGCGGGCAGCCCAGCAGCTCCGGCAGGGCCGCCAGCTTGGCGCGCAGCTCGCCCGTGAGCCCCAGGGGGCCGTGGATCAGGTCGCCCAGCACGATCACCTGCTCGGGCTGCAGCCGCGTTGCCAGCTCCAGCAGGGCGTTGAGGGTGGCGGCGTCGCCGTCGCTGGGCAGGGGGATGCCCTGGGCCTGGAAGCTCTCGGCCTTGCCGAGGTGCAGGTCGGCCAGCAGCAGCGTGCGCCGCTGGGTATCCCATATCGCCCGCTCGGCCAGTAGCTCCAGGGTCTCGCCGCCCCAGCGGAACGGGGCCGATGCCGGCACGTTCACCGGCTGCCCATCGCCCGCTGGTAGGCGGGGCTGGCC
>JBBASN010000091.1:1338-10290 GCA_040399225.1 Prochlorococcaceae cyanobacterium
CCGATGCCGGCACGTTCACCGGCTGCCCATCGCCCGCTGGTAGGCGGGGCTGGCCATCGTCGCCCGCACCCCCGGCCAGGGCTCCAGATCGATCTGGGGGAAGAACACCGGCAGGTAGGCCAGGTAGGCCTGCACGGCACAGTCGGCCGCGCCCCAGTGCTCGCCCACCAGCGGTCGGCCGCCTTCCAGCAGGCCATCGAGCACCCCCATCAACCGCGGAAACTCCCGCTCGCGGTTGCTGGGCACGAACAGCGCCACCGCAAGGGTGGCATTGGCGAACAGCAACCACTGGGCCACCTTGGCCCGCCGCACCGCCGCCCGCTCCGGTGGGCCGCTGAATTCGCCGCCGTCGTGTTCGGCCAGGTGCAGCAGGATGGCGCCGCTCTCGAACAGCCGCAGGGTCCCGCCGGCCGGATCGGTGAAGCGGTCGTCCTCCAGGGCCGGCACTTTGGCGAACGGGTTGATCGCCGTGAACGCCTCCTGCCGGTGCTCGCCCGCTTCCATATCGAGCTGGCGCCAGTCGTAGGCGATGCCTTTTTCTTCGAGATACCAGCGGGGCATCGAGGCGCGGCTGCGGCCGCCGCCGTAGAGGGTGAGGGCCATGGGGGCGCTGCGGGGCAGGACGGAAGCGGGCCCCAGCCTATGGAGCGGCAGACGGGCGCTGGTGGCGGGTTTGCTGCACGGCAGGGTGTTTCTGCATGGCAAGGTGTTGCTGTGGCGTTGTGATGGTGTTGTGCGATGGCCAGCGCGAGCCCTGCCGGTCCCGCCCCCGA
The DNA here is from genome assembly GCA_040399225.1 of Prochlorococcaceae cyanobacterium. Lineage (GTDB taxonomy): Bacteria > Cyanobacteriota > Cyanobacteriia > PCC-6307 > Cyanobiaceae > NIES-981. The sequence goes on from JBBASN010000091.1 coordinate 2,112, forward strand.
CAGCCAGGCCTGCCTGCTCCGGCTGGCCCCCCACCTGCTGGGCCGCTCCCGCCGCGGCGTGGTGGGCAGCAGCCGCTACGCCGACCGCCTGCGCGCCGCGGTGCGGGACGCCGCCGCCGATCCCGAGGCGCGGCCGGTGCTGATCAGTGGCGAGCCAGGCCTGGAGAAGGACAACCTCGCCGCCCTGATCCACTTCGGCAGCCCACGGCGGCGGCGGCTGATGGCCCGTGTCGATGCCGCAAGCCTGGGGGATGACGGCGCCCCCCTGTTCGGCCCGGCCTCCAGCGGCGGTGCCGGCTCCCTGCTGGAGTGCCTGGGCGACGGCGCCCTGCTGATCGACAACCTCGATCGCGCCGATCCGGCCCTGCTGCCCCAGCTGCTGGAGCTGGCCCGCAGCGGCCGCTGGCGGGCACCCGGCTCCGAAAGCCCGGAGCGGAGGTTCTCCGGCCGGCTGTTTTTCTCCGCCGAAACCGCCCTGCCCCAGGCCGATGGCTGCTGCACCCTGATCCGCGTGCCGCCGCTGCGGGTGCGCCGCCAGGACCTGGGCGAGTGGCTGCGCTACGGCATCCGTCAACAGGCGCCGCGGCTGGGCTGGCAGCGAGCGCCGCTGGTGGGCGAGGCGGTGGTGAAGCGGCTGCAGAACCACGACTTCCCCGGCAACATCCGCGAACTCAACACCCTGATCGAGCGGGCCCTGCGCCAGGCCGCCGCCCACCATCCGGCCCAGCTGCCGGACGATGTGTTCTGGACCGCCAGCCGTAGCAGCCGACTGCGCTTCGACCTGTTCCGCTGGCGCCCGCGCCTGCGCCAGTTGCTGCGCGCCCCCCTGCTCTGGAACCTGCTGCTGTTCGGCCTGGTGAGCTGGCTGTTCGTGCTGGTGAACCTCTGGCTATGGCTGGGGCCCCAGGAGCGGGCCCACAACGGCGCCCTCAATCTCTTCTGGGCCTGGTGGTGGCCCCTGATCCTGCTGGCCTATCCCCTGGTGGGGCGCCTGTGGTGTGCCGTGTGTCCGTTCATGGTGTGGGGCACGATCTGCCAGCGGCTGGCCACGGCCCTGGGCTGGCGGCCGCGCAGCTGGCCGCGGGGGGACAGCGACCGCTGGGCGGCGCCGCTGCTGGCTGGAGGCTTCGCGGCGATCCTGCTCTGGGAGGAGCTGTGGAATCTGGAGAACACCGCCTGGCTGAGCAGCTGCCTGCTGCTGCTGATCACCGCCGGGGCGGTAGTGGGTTCGCTGCTGTTCGAGAAGCGCTTCTGGTGCCGCTACCTCTGCCCGGTGGGGGGCATGAACGGCCTGTTCGCCAAGCTGGCGATCACGGAGCTGCGGGCCCAGGCCGGCACCTGCAGCGGCAGCTGCAGCAGCTACGCCTGCTTCAAGGGTGGTCCGGCGGATGGGGAGGGGTTGGCCACTGCGGGATGTCCGCTCGGCACCCACCCGGCCCACCTGGCCGACAACCGCAACTGCGTGCTCTGCTTCACCTGCGCGGCCGCCTGCCCGCACCGCTCGGTGCAGCTGCGCCTGCGGCCCCCCGGCGCCGACCTGCAGCGCGACATGGATCCCCCCGCCGGCGAGGGGGCGCTGATCCTGGTGCTGGCCGGGGGAATCGGTCTGCACCAGTGGCAGCGGCTGCTGGGCTGGCTGCCCCTGGCCCCCGCCAGCCTGCAGGCCGGGCCGCTGCTGCCGCGGCTGGCCTTCGGCCTGCTCGCCCTGGCCCTGCCGGCCGGCGGCTGGCTGCTGCTGCGTCGGCTGCCGGGCCTGCCCCACGCCCTGCTCTACGCATTGCTGCCCCTGCTCTGGGCCCTGCTGCTGGCCCGCCACCTCCCCCTGGGCATGGGCGAGGCCGGTCTGCTGCTGCCCGCCAGCTTCGGGGCGCCTGCCCTGCCCCACTGGCAGGCCGATCCCCACGTGATCGCCTTCTGCCAGAGCGCCGCTGCCCTGGTGGGGGTGGCGGGCAGCGCGTTGTTGCTGCCCCGCTTCCTGCCGGCGGGGGCGGGTCGCTGGGGTGGACTGCTGCTGGCCATGGGCCTGGCGGCGGCAGGGCGCTGGCTGGTAGCCGCCTGAGCCGCTGTAATGCATGGGAGGTCTCGCCCGCGGGGCCGGAATGGAGAATGGCCGCCATACCCATTCCTGGCCGTTGATGACGATCGCCCTGTTGGTTGCCCTGGCCGGTTCCCTGGGCCTGATGGCCTTCATCGTGAAGCGCCTGGAGAAGTCCTGAACCGCTCCCCCCAGCCATGACCCTGATCGACAGCGTGTATGTGGGCGAGCTGCGCTGCCGCTCCAACCACCAGCCCTCGGGCACCCAGCTCGACACCGATGCCCCCAGCGACAACCAGGGCAAGGGCGAACGCTTCTCCCCCACCGACCTGGTGGCCACCGCCCTGAGCACCTGCATGCTCACGATCATGGGCATCGTGGCCGAGCGCCACGGCTGGAGCCTGGAGGGCTGCAGCGCCCGGGTGGAGAAGACCATGACCAGCGAGCCGCCTCGGCGCATCGCCCGGCTCACGGTGTGGGTGCAGCTGCCGGCGTCACTGGACGAACGGCAGCGGGACGTGCTCCGGCGGGCCGCCGAGGCCTGTCCGGTGAAGCGCAGCCTGCAGGGCGCGGTGGCGATGGAGCTGCACTGGCTGTGAATGGCCAGGGCTGCCGCATGGCGTCACGAACCTGCATGCCCAATCGTATTCAATCCTTTTCTTGCTGATCCCATGGCCACGTATCTGGTGACCGGAGCCAACCGCGGCATCGGCCTGGAGTATTCCCGCCAACTTCAGGCCCGCGGTGACCAGGTGATCGCGGTGTGCCGGACCGCTTCGCCCGAGCTGGAGGCGCTGAGCGTGCGCATCGAGGCCGGCATCGATCTGGCCAGCGAGGCAGCCATCGCTGAGCTGGTGACGCGCCTGCAGGGGGTGCCGCTGGATGGCCTGATCCTCAATGCCGGCATTCTGGAGTCGATGGGGCTGGAGGATCTGGATGCGGAAGCCATCCGCCGCCAGTTTGAGGTGAATGCCCTGGCGCCGCTCCTGCTGGTGCGAGCCCTGCTGGAGCAGCTGCCCCGCGGCGCGAAGGTGGCGCTGATGACCAGCCGCATGGGCTCGATCGACGACAACAGCTCCGGCGGCTCCTATGGCTACCGGATGTCGAAGGTGGCGCTGAACATCGCCGGCAAATCCCTTGCGATCGACCTCCAGTCGCGAGGCATTGCCGTGGCGATTCTCCATCCGGGCCTGGTGCGCACCCGCATGATCGCCTTCAACCCCAACGGCATCAGCCCTGCGGAGAGTGTGCGGGGACTGCTGGCCCGCATCGACGCCCTTACCCTGGAGACCAGCGGCACCTTCTGGCACGCCAACGGCCAGGTGTTGCCCTGGTAGCCCGGCCGGCGGCGATCTGCGCCATCCTGTGCCCAATTCCCGATCCCGATCGCGGTGGACCCTGCCCAGTTGCGCGCCCTGTTCAGCAAGCCCTACGGCGCCCCGGGGCCGAGTGAAGCCCAGTGGCGGGAGCTCTACGCCGACGACGTGCACTTCAGCGATCCCACCCAGGAGCGCGAGGGCATCGCCGCCTACATCGCCGCCCAGGAGGGCCTGCTGAAGCGCTGCGATGATGTGTACCTCACCCCCGGTGCCATCGCGATCAGCGGAGATTCCGCCTTTGTGGAGTGGGAGATGGGCCTGAAGATCAAGGGCATCGAGTTTGTCTATCCCGGCACGTCGCGGTTGCTGTTCAACGGCGACGGCAAGATCTGCGACCACCGCGATTACTTCGACTTCGTGGGCCCCACCTTCGCTCCGGTGCCGGTGATCGGCGGTTTCGTGCGCTGGCTCTACGGGCGCTTCGTGGGCTGATCAGCCCAGCTCCAGGCAGGCGAGGCCGTAGACGTCGCGCAGCGACACCGCCGGTGCCTCACCGCGGTACATGCGCAGGGTGGTGCCCACCGGGCGGAACTGCAACCGCTCCAGCAGCGGCGCCGCAGCGGCATTGGCGCCTGGCGCATCGATCAGCACCACGCCGGGGTGGCGGTGCAGCAGGCCCTGCAGCAGCAGGGCCGCCGCCTGCGGCGTTTCGGCCATCAGCGGCCCGATGCGCCAGCCCTCGCCGCGCTCCAGCAGGCAGGGGCGGATGCGGCCGAAGCCATGGCAGTCGCCGGCGCTATCGATCAGGGCCAGCACCGTGCCGGCGGGGTGGTGCAGCCACTGGCTGAGGAAGTGGGGGCGGGGGCTGGGTTCGCGCTGGGCGTCAAAGCACTGCACGGCCCGCTCGGGGATGGCCTCCCCTTCCAGCAGCTGCCAGTCCCCCGCTGCTGCCGGGGTGGGGATGGTTCCGTCGCTGATCCCCTGCCAGCGGGTGGTGGGGGAGGCGGGCGCAAAACCCCAGCGGGCGTAGTCGTCGACGCGATCCGGTGCCGCCTCCAGGCCCACGCAGGGCAGATCGGCCAGGTGCTCGAGCGCATGCTCCCAGAGCTGCAGGCCGTAGCCCCGGCCCCGCCATGTGGGCCGCACCAGGTAGAGGCCAAGAAAGCCGTAGGCGGCGTTGTAGCGCACGCCGGTGATGCAGCCGATCCGCTCGCTCCCCAGCCAGCCCACCCAGATTCCCTGGCGGTCGGTGTGGCGGTAGATGGCCACATCGCCGCTGCCGGGCGCGAAGCCCTCCTGGCGGGCCCAGTCGGTCACGGCGGCGATGTCGTCGCGCTGCAGCGGCCGGATGCGCAGAAAGGAGGTCATCGGAACCTGGTTGCCGGGGCAGGCGCGCGGATACCGGCATGCTGACGTCACCGCCGTCGCCTGGCAGCTCTGTTCAGTGAGCGGCGCGTTCAGCGGGTCCAGTCTGCCGGCTCCTCAGCGCCCCTCGGCTCGGCTGGCCTCGGCGATCAGCCGCTGCACCCGCTCCAGTACCGACTCATTGCTCATGCGGTTGTTGAGCCGCTCCACCAGCAAAGGGAAGGCCAGGGGCCCGGGGCGGGGCGTGCGCTCCAGCAGCCAGCGACTGGCCGCCAGCCGCTCCAGGGCGGCCTGCAGGCGCGGCAGCTCCAGCTGCTCCTCGATCACCTCGCGGCGGGCCTGCTCCAGTAGCAGGTGGCCCGGTTCGTGCTTCTGGAACACGTCGAACAGCAGGGCAGCGCTGATCTGCAGTTGCCCGCCGGTCTTGGCCTGGCCGGGCATGGCCTGGGTGATCAGGCCGCTCACCTGGGCGATGGCGCGGAAGCGGCGGCGGCAGAGCTCCGAGAGGTTCACCGCCTGCTCCAGGTCGGCGGCCAGATCAGAGCAGTCGAGCAGGTCGTCGCCGTGGAGCTCCAGCAGTTCGTCGAAGGGGTAGCCCTTGGGGGCCAGCAGCTCAAAGCCGTAGTCGTTCACCGACACCGTGACCGTGCTGGGGCGGTGACGGGCAAGGCGCCAGGCCCAGAGGAAGCCGATGCCCTCGTGCACGAAGCGCCCCTCAAACGGAAAGGCGAACAGGTGGCTGCCCTCGCGGCTGCGGCACAGCTCCACCAGACACTCGTCCTGACGGGGGATGCGCGAGAGGTCGGCCTGGCGGCGCAGCAGGGGTTCGAGAGCCTGCAGCTCGGGTGTGTCGAGCCAATCGCCTGTATCGCCTTCGCCATCACCGGCCAGAGCCTGGGCGCAGCGGTCCACCTCCTGGCGCAGGTGGCGGCTGAGCAGGTCGGAGAGGGCCATCTGGCCGCCCGCCCAGGCCGGCACCGCCGAGCTTTTCTTAGTGGTGGCCTTCACCTGGGCGGTCATCTCCCGCAGCCGTACGAACTCCAGCTGGCGGCCGGCGAAGAAGAACACATCCCCGGCCTTGAGCCGGCCGATGAAGGCCTCCTCCACGTGGCCGATCACGGCGCCGCGCACGAAGCGCACCGTCACCGAGCGGTTGGCGGTGATCGTGCCGATGTTGAAGCGGTGCAGGCGGGCGATCGCCTTGTCGAGCACCCGAAAGTGGAAGGGTTCACCCGCGGCCGCAGGCTCCTCGCCCAGCTTGCCGCCGGGCTCCAGTCGGCAGCGCACCAGCTTGCGGTAGCGGGGATAGGCGGCCAGGCACTGGCCGCCGTGCTCGAGGAAGTCGAGGCACCACTGCCACTGGCTGTCGCTGAGCTCCCGGAAACTCCAGGCGGAGCGCACCGCCGCCAGCGCGCTCTGGGGCTCAAAACCCGGCCCGCAGGCCAGGCTGGTGAGGTGCTGCAGCAGCACATCGAGGGCCAGCTGGGGCGGCCGGCGCGTTTCCACCAGCCCCTCGGCCAGGCCCCGGCGCATGGCGCTCACCTCCAGCAGCTCCAGGGCGTTGGTGGGCATGAACAGCACCTGCGAGGTGCCCCCCGGGCTGTGGGCGCTGCGGCCGGCACGCTGCAGCAGCCGGGCCAGGTGCTTGGCGCTGCCGATCTGCACCACCCGCTCCACCGGCTGGAAATCCACGCCCAGATCCAGGGAGCTGGTGCACACCACCCAGCGCAGATCCCCCGCCTTCACGCCGGCCTCGATCGCCTCGCGCTCAGCGCGGTCGATGGAGCTGTGGTGGAGGGCCAGGGCGTCCTCCATCTCCGGGCAGGCGAAGCGCAGGCACTGGTGCCAGCGCTCGGCCTGGTTGCGGGTGTTGGTGAACAGCAGGGTGCTCACCGCCGGATCCAGCCCCGCCACCAGCTCCTCGTACATGCGCAGGCCGAGGTGGCCGCCCCAGGGGAAGCCGTCGATCGAGTCGGGCAGCAGGCTGCGGATCGCCGTGGCCCGCTGGATGTCGGCGGTGAGGATGCGGGGGGCGCCGGCACCGACGCCCACCGCAGCCCTGGCCGCCTCCTCCAGGTTGCCGATGGTGGCGCTGATCGCCCAGGTGCGCAGCCCCGGCAGCAGCTGCCGCAGCCAGCTAAGGCAGAGTTCGGCCTGCACGCCGCGCTTGCTGCCCATCAGCTCGTGCCACTCGTCGAGCACCACCGCCTGCAGCGCGCCGAACAGCTCGGGCGCCTTGCCATTGGCCAGCAGCAGGCTGAGGGATTCGGGGGTGGTGATCAGGATCTGGGGCGGGCTGCGCAGCTGCTTGCTGCGCTCGTGGCTGCTGGTGTCGCCGTTGCGGATCGCCAGGCGCAGGGGCCAGCCCATCGCCTCGATCGGCGCCTGGATCGCCAGGGCCAGGTCGCGGCTCAGGGCCCGCAGGGGGGTGAGGTAGAGCAGGCGCAGGCCAGGGGGCGACGTGCCGGGACTGCCTGGGCTCCATCCGGCCTCAGCCAGCAGCTCGGCGATCGGCCCCATCACGGCGGCGTAGGTCTTGCCGGAGCCGGTGGGCACCTGGATCAGGCCGCTCTCGCCGGCCAGGTAGGCCTGCCAGGCCTGGCGCTGGAAGGCCATGGGCGTCCAGCCCTGTTGGCTGAACCAGGCTTTGATCGGGGCGAGCGGCTTGCTGGAGGGATCGGCTCGCCGGGGCTGGCTCACACCGATCGCAGTACCGAAGATTCAGAACCTAGCAACAGCGGTTGGCCGACCGGGGTTGGGGCTGGGGGCTCCATTGATCGGCCGGCGATTGCCCATTTATGCCTGCGTGGTGTCGGGAGCGTTGCCGCCTGTGGGCAGGCCGGAGGATGGCAAGCTCCGCTCTGCCAGCCAGCGCGTCTGTTCAGCGTCGATCAGCTTTTCGATGCGGGTGCGCAGATCTGCTTCGCCAAGATCCTGAACATCTTTTGGGAAAGCGGATTGCCAGTTGCTCTGATCAAGAAAACGGAGATCAGCATGGGTTCGCTCAAGATCTGCGCGGATGGCAGTGCTCACAAGCTGCAGCGACTGCAAGGCATCAATCCCATGGGCATGGCCGTGGATCGGTTCACCGAGGCCGGTGATGGTGTAGGGACAAGCCCAGTCCCAGCCGTCGCCGATGAACTGGGGGGTGCCAACCGACACCAGCACACGCTGATCCGTTTGCACGGCAGTGAGTTCTCGCTCGGCGATCACATGGCCAAGTTCGATGACTGCTTTCATGGAAATGAAAGTTGTGAACGCTCATCATCACCCGCCCGCAGCAATGTTTGTAGCCATGCCGTACCTGGACATCGGGTCGGGTGAATGATGTTGTTAGGCCCCCAGCTCCGAAAGAACCTTGGTTTAGAGCAAGGCGGAGCGGGAGCCGATGCTGGCGGGGCGCCCTTAGCCCTGCGGCGGTGAGCTTGCCAGCTTCTGCGCCAGAGCCGTGGAGAGCCGC
>JBBASN010000092.1:0-10051 GCA_040399225.1 Prochlorococcaceae cyanobacterium
GCCACCATCAGCAACACAGCGGCCCGCACCGGCCACTGCAGCAACCAGAGCAGAGAACCCATCACCAGGCGCTTGCAAGCCCTCGCAAGCTAGCCAAGGCGTAGCGTGATGGGTTGCCTGAGCCGCCTGGTTTCAGATGGCCACGCCCTGAGTGCGGCCCAGGGCCTCGCGCAGGCCGCGCACCACAGCCACCATCGCCAGTTCGTCGCTGAGCCTGTTCACCGCCGAGCCCACACCCACGCCACTGGCGCCGGCGGCAATCGCCATCGGCACGGTGACGGCTGAGAGGCCGGAGGCACACAGCACCGGTGCCTGCAGCTCAGCGGCGGCCAGGGCACGGCTGATGCCGTGGGCAGCAGCCAGGGTGGGGGCGGCCTTCTCGATCAGACCGAGGCTGCCCGCGCTGAAAGGACGGGCGCTGGTGCCGCCTTCGGTCTGGATGAGGTCGGCTCCGGCGTCCACCAGATCCAGGGCCAACTGCTCCTGCTGGTCGAGGGGCAACACGTGGGGCACGGTGACGCTGAGCACCACCTCGGGCAGGAGCTGGCGGGTGCGGCGGGTGAGTTCCAGCACCTCCGCCGCGTCGAACAGGCGACCCAGGGGGTAGAAGGCGTCGTAGTTGCCGATCTCCACCAGCGCCGCGCCGGCCTCCACAGCGGCGGGGAACAGCTCGGGATCCACGGCGCTCACGCACACGGGCAGACCGCTCACCTCGGCCGCCAGGCGCACCAGCTGGGGATCACAGGCGATGTCCAGCAGGTCGGCGCCACCGCGGCCCGCGGCCCGGCTGATGCGCTCCACGCTGCCGGCATCGAAATTGGTGAGACCGGCGATCACCTTGAGCAGTCGGCGCTGCAGCAGGGCCGAGCGCAGCGGGGCAGGCAGGCGATCGAAGCGCGACATGCCGGAAGAAAGCACAGTGGAGTGATTCTCCCACCCGAGGTCCGCCACGGCCTGGACCGGCGACCACCACCGGCTGCACCGCCTGCTGCTGCGCCACCCCGGGCTGCTTCCCGCCGGGGAGCCCCTGCTGCTGGCGGTGTCCGGAGGCCAGGACTCGATGGCCCTGGTGGGATTGCTGCTGAACCTGCAGCCGCAGCACCGCTGGCGGCTGGTGCTCTGGCACGGCGACCACCGCTGGCGCCGGGACTCCACAGCCCAGGCCCTGGAGCTGCAGGCCTGGGCGCGGGGGCGGGAGCTGCCCCTGCTGCTCGACAGCTGGCAGCGCGGCGCTGGGGAGTCACCCAGCGAGGCGGCCGCCCGGGAGTGGCGCTACGGCTGCCTGGCGCTGCGGGCCCGCCAGCTGGCCAGCCGGCGGGTGGTCACCGGCCACACCGCCAGCGACCGCGCCGAAACCCTGCTGCTCCACCTGGCCCGGGGCAGCCACCGCCGCGGCCTGGCCAGCCTGGGGCGCAGCCGAGTCCTGGCTCCGGGAATCGAGCTGGCGCGGCCCTTGCTGGCGTTCAGCCGACCCGACACCGCCCGCATCTGCCGACAGCTGGACCTGCCGCTGTGGCTGGATTCCAGCAACCTGGAGCTCCAGTTCAGCCGCAACCGGGTGCGCCAGGAGGTGATTCCCGTGCTGGAGAGCCTCCACCCCGGGGCCGCCCGGCGCATGGCCCGCTCGGCCCAGCAGCTGGCCGAAGCGGAGCTGGCCCAGGAGGAACTGCTGGTGCTGGCCTTGAAGACCCTGGAAATCCAGGCGCCGGCGGGGGGGCTGGAGCCAGCCCTGGACCGCAGGGGGCTGGAGCCGCTGCAGCGGGCCAACCAGGGCCAGCTGATCCAGGCCTGGCTGGAGCGCCTGGGCCGGCGCCGCTGTGCCAGCCGCATCCTGGATGGGGTGCTCGACCGGCTGCAGGACACGGGCAGTGCGGGCCGGAGTCATCTGGGCGATGGCTGGCAGCTGCACTGGCGCGCCCGCACACTGTGGCTGAGTCGTGAGGTCTAGGCCCAGCCCATGAGCCTGCCGCCGGAGAAGCTGCAAGAGCGCTACAGCGCCATCGAACGCGCCTACAGCGAACGGCGCTGGCCTGAGGTGGAGAGCCTCAGCCAGGGATTGCTGGCGGAGCTGGAGCCCAACCCAGCCGACCCCCTGCAGCTGCGGCTGGTGCTGCTGCTGGGGCACACCCGGCTCTACGGCCTGACAGACCCCTCAGGAGCCCGGCACTACTACGCCAGCGTGCTCGAGCACTGCGAGGAGCCCACCCTGCGGGACATCGCCCAACAGGGACTGGCGCAATGCGACCGGGAAGCTGAGGCACAACTCCCGATCACCCGGGCGGCGGCACCCTGGCTGACCGACAGCCCTCCCGCTGCGGCAGGGGCCGCAACGAATGCGGCCGCCAGCGACGACGCATCGCCGTGGCTGAGCGAACTGGCTGACGCTGGGCAGGAGAGCGGGCATACCGTGGATGAGCCGGAGCGCCCTTCGCCTGCCGCTGATCTTCCGGCAATCGCCGCCTCACCGGAGCCCGAACCCGAAGCCTCTGCCCAGGAGCAGGAGCCTGGGCTGGCGGCGGAGCCTGAGCGGGCTAGAGAGCCTGTGCCTGAACGGGTGAGCGAACCCGAAGCTGAACTGGTGGGCGAGATTGTGGACGAACCGGAACAGATCGCCGTGGCCCAGGCCGATCCCCTGCTGCGGCAGGAGCTCGTCCTTGAAGAACTCACCAGTCCCGGGGAGGACAACAGCTCAGCCGGCGACAGTCCCGGGGAGTTGACCGCCGATCAGCTGGACGATCTCTCCCGGGGTCTGTTGCGGATCAAGCTGCCCTGATCAGCCTGCGGCAGCCGAACGGCGACGGCGGGTACGGCCGGCGAATTCGGGCTCCGGCGCAGCGGCTGGAGCTGGGCTGGCGGCAGTGGCAACCGGCGCGGGGCTGGCCGCAACGGTGGCCAACTGGCGCTGGGGCTGGGGCTGGGAGCTGCGCTCCAGGCGCTCGGGACGGGGCTGACGCTCGCCAGGTCCGCGTCCCCCACGACCGCGGGGAGCAGGACGGCTGTCGGGTTCGGCATCGGCCCGCCCCTTGTAGGCGGGGGTGCCTGCGGGAGCCGGCTGCACCAGGCAGATGATCAGCGGCTCCACCTGCAACTCCCGGCGCAGGCGGCGCTGGAGGCCAAGCTCCACCTCCCGCTGCACGCCCACCCAGTCCACGTCCGGGGCCTGGCCGCCGCTGACGCGGCAGAGCTGCTTCCAGCGATTCTCCAGCACCCAGGTGATCTCGCGCTCGGCCCAGAGGCTGAGCTTGCGGGCATCCGCGGTCGTGACCACACCGCGCAGATTCACCCGCGGCGGCGCCGCCATCACGCCATCGGTGCTGATCACCGCCAGCAGGGTGATCACGCCGTCCTCGGCCAGCTGTTGGCGCTCCTTGAGCACGCGGGCATCGACGATGCCGTTGCGGGAGGCGTCAAGCAGCTCGATGCCGGCCTTCACCGGATCCCCCTTGCGGATCGAATCGGCGCTGAGTTCCACCACATCGCCGTTGTCGATGATCAGGATGTTGTCCGCTGGCACGCCCATCGACTGGGCAGTCTTGCTGTGGCACTGGAGCATGCGGTGCTCGCCGTGCACCGGCACGAAGAACTTCGGTTTGGTGAGGGCCAGCATCAGCTTCTGGTCTTCCTGGCAGCCGTGACCGGACACGTGGATGCCCTCACCCTTGCCGTACACCACCTTGGCGCCGAGCATCATCAGCCGATCCACGGTGTTGACCACCGAGATGGTGTTTCCTGGAATCGGACTGGCCGAAAAGATGATCGTGTCGGTGGGCTTCACCTGCACCTGGGGGTGCTCGCCGCGGGAGATCCGGCTGAGAGCGGCCAGCGGTTCGCCCTGGCTGCCGGTCATCAGCAGCAGGGTTTCGCGATCGGGCAGGTCGCGGATCTGCTTGATCGGCACGAACAGCTCGTCGGGGGCGCGCATGTAGCCCAGCTCGCGCGACTTGGCAATCACATTGAGCATGGAGCGGCCCAGCAGGCCCACCTTGCGGCCGTTCTTGAGGGCCAGCTCCAGAATCATCGCCACCCGGTGAATCGAGCTGGCGAAGGTGGTGATGATCACCCGGCCCTCGGCCTGGGCGATGTGGCGATCCAGGTTGGGGAACACCGCCCGCTCGCTGGGGGTGAAGCCGGGGACCTCGGCGTTGGTGGAGTCGCTGAACAGACACAACACCCCCTGCTCACCGTGGTGGGCCAGGCGCGCCATGTCGAAGGTCTCACCATCCACCGGGGTGTGGTCGAACTTGAAGTCGCCGGTGAAGATCACCGTGCCCACCGGGGTGGTGATGGCCAGCGAGAAGCTGTCGGCCATCGAGTGGGTGTTGCGGATGAACTCCACCGAGAAGTGCTGACCCACCTTCACCACATCGCGGGGGGCGATGGTCTGCAGAACGGTGCGATCCATCACACCGGCTTCTTCCATCTTGCCCGTGAGCAGAGATAGGGCCAGCCGCGGCCCGTAGATCACCGGGATGTTGAAGTTCTTGAGGTGGTGAGATATGCCGCCAATGTGGTCTTCATGACCGTGGGTCACGATCATGCCGCGGATGCGCTTCTGGTTTTCCTTCAGATAGCTGGTGTCCGGCATCACAACGTTGACGCCGTGCATGCCGTCGCTGGGGAAGGCCAGTCCGGCATCCACCAGCATGATGTCGTCACCGTATTCGAACACGCAGGTGTTCTTGCCGATCTCGTGCAGACCGCCGAGGGGGATCACCCGCAGGGCAGGCTGTTTTGCGCCGTTCTGACTCTGATTGAAATTGGACATGTAAGCGTTGAAGAAGAACTTGAAAATGTGAACCGGATCAGCCTTGGCGTCAGGTGGGACGCAGGGCGGCCAGGGTTTCGGAGAGGAGTTGTTTCACGGTGTCGCTTGCAGACAAGAGGGGAAGACGGGGGGCACCGACCGGCCAGCCGCTGAGTTCAAGGGCAGCTTTCACTGGGATCGGGTTGGTGGTGCAGAACAGGGCCTTGCAGAGGGGCAGCAGTTGCTCATGGAGCGCCAGCGCCGCTGGCAGGTCACCGCTGAGGAAGGCCTCGATCATGGCGCTGATCCGAGGTCCGGCGACGTGACTGGCCACGCTCACCACGCCGACGGCACCCACAGCCAGCATGGGCAGGGTAAGGGCATCGTCTCCAGAATAGATAGCAAGGCGCTCGCCGCAGGCGGCGCGCAGGGCACTCACCTCCTCGGTGCTGCCGCTGGCCGCCTTGAAGCTCACCACGTTGGGCAGATTGAGCAGGCGGGCAGCGGTTTCCGGGGCCAGACTGGTGCCGGTGCGACCCGGGATGTTGTAGAGCATCAGCGGCAGCTCCATAGCCGCCTCGGCGATGGCGCGGAAGTGGGCCTCCAGCCCGTCCTGGGGTGGCTTGTTGTAATAGGGCACCACCACGAGGGCACCGTCAGCGCCGCGGGCCGCGGCCTCGCGGGTGGCCTCGATCGCCTCGGCGGTGCAGTTGCTGCCGCTGCCGGCGATCAGCTTGGCGCGGCCGCCCACGGCGCCCTGCACCGCCGCAAACAGCTCGTGCTGTTCGGCCCAGCTGAGGGTGGGCGATTCACCGGTGGTGCCGCAGATCACCAGGCCATCGGAGCCGTTGGCCACCAGGTGATCGGCCAGCCCGGCCGCCAGGTCAAGGTTCACGCTGCCATCGGCGTGGAAGGGGGTCACCATGGCGGTGACCACTCGGCCGAACGGAGCCTGGCTCCAGGGCAGGTGCGCGGCGCTGCTCAAGCGGCACCTCCTGGGTGGGGCGGATCCTGGAGCAGCAGCTCGGCGATCTGCACAGCGTTGAGCGCTGCGCCCTTGCGGATCTGGTCTCCGCAGAGCCAGAGCTCCAGGGCGTTGGCATCGCTGAGATCCTGGCGGATCCGCCCCACCGCCACGGGATCCCGACCCGTCACGTCAGTGGGCATCGGGAAGCGGTTGGCCTCGAAGTTCTCGAGCAGCTCCACGCCCGGCGCGGCCCGCAGCAGTTCCCGGGCCTCGGCCACGGGGAAGGGCTCACTGAATTCGATGTTCAGTGCCTCGGAATGGGCCCGCAGCACCGGCACCCGCACGCAGGTGGCCGAGAGGCGCAGCTCGGGCAGATCCATGATCTTGCGCGTCTCATTGAGCATTTTCAGCTCCTCTTCGCAGTAGCCGTTGGCCTGCAGGGGGGAGTTGTGCAGGAAGAGGTTGAAGGCCAGGGAATGGGGAAGCACCTCACTCACCGGCTCGCCGCCGTCGAGCACGGTGCGACTGAGCTGGCGCAGCTCCTCCATGGCGCGGGCACCGGCGCCACTGGCGCTCTGGTAGGTGCTCACCACCACCCGGCGGATCGGCCGGCGTGCCTGCAGAGGTGCCAGGGCCAGGGTGAGCAGGATCGTGGTGCAGTTGGGATTGGCGATGATCCCGTGATGGCTGAAGGCCGCCTCGGGGTTCACCTCGGGCACCACCAGGGGCACCGCATGGTCCATGCGGAAGGCGCTGGAGTTGTCGATCACCACGGCCCCAGCGGCGGCGGCAACCGGAGCCCACTGCCTGGAAGCCGAACCTCCGGCGGATGCAAGCACCAGATCAACCCCGGCAAAAACTGAGGCCTCCACCGCCTGGATCGTGAGCTCGCGGTCGCGCCAGGCCAGGGTCTGGCCGGCAGAACGGGGGGACGCCAGCGGAATCAGCTCCGCCACCGGAAACCGGCGCTCGTCCAGCAGGGCCAGGAGCTCCTGACCCACCGCCCCTGTGGCCCCGAGCACAGCCACACGCAGCGGGCGCCTGGGCAGGGCAGAGGCGCTGGTGACGGTCTCAGTCTGGACAGCGGTCAAGGAGAACAACGGGTAAGGGAAGGGGCTGGTGCGTTGAAGCGGGAGGTGGCTGGCACCGGGCGGAGGGGAAGGCAGGGATCAGGGGCGCCTGTCCCGGCGGTTGCAGCTGAGACGCAACAGGGTCGGGACGGGCTGGGTTCGGAGATCAAGGCGTGGGCGGGGCCTGGACGGATGGATGGGGGTCGGAAGGGAGAGAGCTGGAACGGGTGGACTGACCGACGTGGATGAAAGGTGATTGCTCAAACCGGCACGACCGGGTCCTGTCGTGAGTTGAGGCTGGCGGCAGGTCTGACCAATGACTGGCGCCTGGTCGCCCCTGAGGGAACCGGACGTGGGCTGGTGCGGCTCAAGCTGGCTGCATGAGCCTGGCTGGGTGGATGTAGCTGCGTGGAATGGGCTGTGAAAGCGTCTTAGCTGGATCGAGACCAGGCTCAGCCCATCTCGGATCAGCAGATTCGGCACCCTGCAGGCGGAATCCGTAGTTCAAATCACAATACTGCCGATCCAGAGCCCGCCAAGCACTTTCTTAGAATCGCAGGCTGCAGAGTCTTCCCATGAGTCCAGCTGCCCAAGCCGCCCCTGCGGCCCAGTCCTCCTCGCCAGCATCGCTCCAGGTCACGGCCAGCCCCAGGCCCGGCAGCCGCGTCGCCCTGGAGGTGGCCATTCCCGGCAGCCGCAGCCAGGCCAGCTACGACGCGGCTCTGGAGAAGCTGAGCCGCACGGTGAAGCTGCCCGGCTTCCGCAAGGGTCGGGTGCCGCGGCCCGTGCTGCTCCAGCAGATCGGCCCCCTGCGCATCCGCGCCACCGCCCTGGAGGATCTGGTGGAGGGCGCCTGCCGGGACGCCCTGGAGATCGAGAAGGTGGCCTCCCTGGGCAGGCCGGAACTGAGCGAGGGCTTCGAGGTGGTGCTGGAGCGCTTCCAGCCCGGAAGCGACCTCACCATCACCCTGGAGCTGGACGTGGAGCCCAGCCCGAGCCTGAAGAAAACCAAGGGCCTCAAGGCTGAGGCTGAAACGATCGTCTATGACCCGGCCCGGGTGGATGAGCTGCTCGACCAGTCGCGCAAGCAGCTGGCCACCCTGGTGCCCGTGGAGGACAGGCCGGCCGCCAGCGGCGATGTGGCCGTGCTCAGCTTCAGCGGCGTGTATGCGGATACCGACGAGGCGATCAGCGGCGGCAGCAGCGATGCCATGGAGGTGGAACTGGAGGAGGGCCGCATGATCCCCGGCTTCGTGGAGGGGGTGATCGGCATGGCCGTGGGCGACACCAGGACGGTGGACTGCCAGTTCCCCGAGAGCTATCCCCAGGAGGATGCCGCCGGCCGCAAGGCGCGCTTCGAGATCAGCCTCAAGGAGCTCAAGACCCGCGAGCTGCCCGCCCTCGATGACGCCTTCGCCCAGCAGGCCAGCGACAAGCAGACCCTGGCGGAACTGCGCGAGGAGCTGAAAACCCGCCTGAAGGACGACGCCGAGCGCCGCGCCAAGGCCGCCCGCCACGACGCCCTGTTGGGCGCCCTGGTGGAGGAGCTGGAGGTGGAGTTGCCTGAAACCCTGATCCAGCAGGAGATCCGCAACCTGATCGAGCAGACCGCCGGCCAGATCGCCCAGCAGGGCATGGACGTCAAAAAGTTGTTCACGCCGGATCTGGTGCGCTCGCTGATGGACACCTCCCGGCCGGAAGCGGAACAGCGCCTGCGCCGCAGCCTGGCCCTCCAGGCCCTGGCCAAGGCCGAGGCGATCGAGGTGGCCGAGGCTGAGCTGGAGGCCAAGGTGAAGGAGGTGAGTCGGGGCATCAGCCAGCAGGGCAACATCGATCCCCAGCGCCTGCGCCAGGTGGTGGGCGACGACCTGCTGCAGGAAAAGCTGCTCGACTGGCTGGAAAGCAACAGCACCATCAGCGAGAAAGCTGCTGCCGAAGCCGGCGACCAGGCCTGAAGGTGAGCACCTCCAGCTCGCGATCGGGCTGGGCCCTGATCCCGCCGAGGCTTTGTCCCCCATAGATTGGTTTGATCCCTCGCCGCTGCGCGTGTCCAACGCCCTCCCGCCCATGCCCGATCCGTCAGCCCTGCGCTGCCACCCGGTGCAGAGCCGCTGGCTGGGTTGCCGCCCCGAGGCAACGGCAGCTGGCTATCCGATGGCTGCCCCTGGGGTCCTGCCCACCGTGGTGGAGCAGTCGGGCAAGGGGGATCGGGCCTTTGATATCTATTCGCGCCTGTTGCGGGAGCGGATCATCTTTCTGGGCACCGGCATCGACGACACCGTGGCTGATGCCATGGTTGCCCAGCTGTTGTTTCTGGAAGCAGAAGATCCCGAGAAGGACATTCAGATCTACATCAACTCCCCGGGCGGCTCGGTGACAGCCGGCCTGGCCATCTACGACACGATGCAGCAGGTGGCCCCCGATGTGGTCACCATCTGCTATGGCCTGGCGGCGTCGATGGGGGCCTTCCTGCTCTCCGGCGGCACCAGGGGCAAGCGTCTGGCACTGCCCAACGCCCGGATCATGATCCACCAGCCCCTCGGCGGCGCCCAGGGCCAGGCCGTGGACATCGAGATTCAGGCCAGGGAAATCCTGTATCTCAAGGACACCCTCAATGGCCTGCTGGCCGAGCACACCGGCCAGCCCCTGGAGAAAATCGCTGAAGATACCGACCGCGACCACTTCCTTTCGCCCGCAGAGGCGGTTGAATACGGCCTGATCGATCGGGTGGTCACCGACACCGCCCACACCGACGTGGCGGCCTGATCATGGCCTTCTCCCTTGATTTGATCGTTAAGGTCGGCTGACGATCCCCGGGATCGGGGCAATGCTTCCCTTAGGCCCCCACGGCCTCCCTGCTCACCTGACCCGGATCTCCGCTCCGGCCCACTCCGCCGATGGCCAAGTTCGATGCCCACCTGAAGTGTTCCTTCTGCGGCAAGTCCCAGGACCAGGTGCGCAAACTGATCGCCGGCCCAGGGGTGTACATCTGCGACGAGTGCATCGACCTCTGCAACGAGATCCTCGACGAGGAACTGGTTGACGGCCACGGCCATGGTGCGGGTCGCCATGCGCCGGAACCCAGTCGCAGCAAAGCACCGGCCAAGAAGACCGCCAAGCCGGCGCCAACCCTGGCCGAGGTACCCAAACCCCAGACGATCAAGGCCTTCCTCGACCGCCAGGTGGTGGGCCAGGACGAGGCCAAGAAAACCCTATCGGTGGCCGTCTACAACCACTACAAGCGGCTGGCCTGGCAGGGCGATGGCAAGG
>JBBASN010000093.1:0-9909 GCA_040399225.1 Prochlorococcaceae cyanobacterium
TGGGTGCCGGCGGTCAGGTTGCGCAGGCCGGCGTCAAAGGGCGGGTGGAAGGTGGCCACAAGCGGCAGGCCCAGCTGCTGGCAGAGCTCGGGCAGGCGGAAGTCGAGGGGGGAGAGGGTGAGGCTGGCGTGCACCAGATCGGGCTGGAGCCGCTCCAGCGACTCGCGCAGCTCGCGCAGCGCCCCTGGCGAGGGGATGGTGTATACCTGCGACTTCACCAGATAGGGCAGGGCCACCACCGGAGATTCCCAGCCCTGGCTGCCGTCCTGCTGCAGCTCCGGCTGAGGCTCAGCCCTGCGGGCCGCCTTGGCGGCCGCCGCAACCTGGCTAGCAGGAGCGGGCTGCAGGCCCAGCTGCAGCTGGCCGGTGGCCGGGGTGTCGAAGTGGATGAAGCTGATGCCATGCCCGCGGCTGCGCAGCGCTTCGGTGGTGGTCAGGCCGTAGGTGACGTTGCCGCAGAACGGAGACTTCTTGCCCAGCCAGGCAATGTGGGCCACCAGCCCTCCTGCGTCAGGAAAGCCAAACTAACAGCGGCGCCAGGGGCGTTCGGCCAGGGCTGCCGCCAGGGCGATCGCCGCCAGGGTCCAGAGCACCGGCAGCAGGCCCCAGCGGCTCACCACCGCGCCGGCCAGCACCAGGGGCAGGCTGAGGGCGATGTTGATCAGGTTGTTCTGCAGGCCGAACACCTTGCCGCGCAGATCCTCGGGCGTGTCCTCCTGGATGGTGGTCTGGGCGGGGATGGCCAGCAGGGCTGCCCCCACCCCGAGCACGGCGCAGAGCAGCAGCGTGAAGATCAAGCTGCCGCGCAGCTGCCCCAGCAGCAGCAGGCTCCAGCCGATCGTGCCCAGGCCGGCGGCAGCCAGGTGCCGGCGGTCGAGGCGATGGCCCAGCTGGGCCACGGCCAGGGCGCCGGAGGCCAGGCCCAGGCCGTTCATCGCCAGCAGCAGGCCGAAGCGGGTGGGCCCCAGGCCGGGTACGGCGGCGGCCAGGCTGATCGCCAGCACATACAGGGCCGCCAGGATGCTGTACAGCAGCACCAGCTGGAGCATGGCGCGGGTCACGGCGGGTTGCTGGCGCAGCACAGCGAACCCTTCGCCGATCTCCTGCCATACCGAACTGCGCCGGGGCGCGCGGCCGGCTTCCCGCCAGCGGATGCGGCTGATGGCCAGGGCGGCGGCGCCGTAGCAGAAGGGCAGCAGCACGAATTCACCGCCGGCGATGCCCAGCTGGGCGAGCCCGTGCTGCAGTCCTCGCAGGATCGGGTCGCCGAGGGCGAAGCCCACGATCGTGGCCGCCATGCTGGTGGCCTGGTAGAGGGAATTGGCGGCCAGCAGTCGGTCGGCCGGCACCAGCCGGGGGATGGCGGCCTGTTCGGCCGGCGCGAAGAACTGGGTGAGCACCGACTCCAGGAAGGTCATCGCCACCAGCCCCCAGTAGCCCCAGCTCAGGCCCAGCCAGGTGGGACCGGGCAGCAGGCAGAGGGGGGCCAGCAGCACCAGGCCGGCGCGCAGGCCGTTGGAGGCCACCATCACGGCCCGCTTGGGCCAGCGGTCGGCCCACACCCCGGCCACCGTGCCGAGCAGCATCGCCGGCACGGTGTTGGCCACGTAGATGCCGGTGGCCAGCAGGGTGATCATCTGGGCCCGGGTCTCGGGCAGGTCGAGGCGGATGGCCGAAGCCGCCTCGGCCAGGGCGGGGTTGGCCTCCGGCGTGCCCTTCACCCAGGTCTGGGCGATCAGGAACACCATCAGCACGATGTAGAACTTGTCGGCCAGCTGGGAAAACACCTGGCCCAGCCACAGCCAGCGGAAGTCGCGCAGGCGCAGCACGGCCTGCAATCCGGTGGCTCGGGCCAGCCGCACCCTGGGGTTCAACCTGCCACCTGCCTGACCACGGCTGGTCATGATGCCCCAGCCCCGGTTCCGGTCCCGGCCAGCAGGCGGAAGGAGCGGGGGCGGCGGCCCAGGTGCTCGTCGCACCAGCGCCCCACCAGCTCCAGCAGCCGTAGCCACACGGCGGGCGGCCCCATCAGCTCGCCGTCGCGGCGGCGGGGCAGCACCGGCCGCACCAGCCGCTGCAGCAGGGCCAGCTCCGAGGGGTTGAGCAGCAACGGTGCGCCCGGCACGGCGCCGATCACCAGCCCCTCGCTGCTCACCAGGCTGCAGCGCCAGTCCCACTGGCCGATCGGCGGATGGAGGGGCTCGCCGCTGCGGGCGCAGCGGGCCAGGGGCAGGGCATAGCCGCCGAGGGCGAGCAGGTGCACGCTGGCCTGCACGCCGATCGCCAGCGCCTCGCTCTGGCAGGCCGGCTCGCGCACCAGGGACTCCAGGCGTCCCAGCTGCATCAGCACGTTGGCCAGCACCCCCGGGGCCGGCGCCTCGCCGGGCACCATCGCCAGGCAGAGCTCCGCCAGGGCCTGGGCGCAGGCCAGGCACTCCAGCTGCTGGGCCAGGCCGCTGTAGTTGCGCAGCACCCGCAGCTGGCGCACGCGCCGCAGGCCGCGCCGGCCGCCCACCTGCAGCTGCAGGTGGGCCAGGGGCACGGCGGCGGCCAGGCTGCTCTTCGGGCGGCGGCCGCCGGGCACGGCCAGGCGCAGCAGGCCCTGGGACTCGCTGAGCAGGGTGAGCAGGCGGTCGTGTTCGCCCAGGGGCTTGCTGCTCAGCGCCAGGCCCTCCAGCACCTGGCCATCAAGGAGTGGGCCATGGTTTGAGGGGGTATGGGGTGGCAAACCGCTCACCGGCAGTCAGGCCCGCAGGGCCTGGATCAGGCTGACGCCATGGCTGGTGCCCAGGCGGCTGGCGCCGGCCTCCACCAGGGTGAGGGCCAGCTCCGGAGAGTTGATCCCGCCGGAGGCCTTCACGCCGGCGCGGCCGCGGGCCAGCTGGCGCAGCCGGGCCACCTGCCCGGCGCTCACCGCTGGCCCGAAGCCGCTGCCGCTCTTGAGGAAGGCGGCGCCGGCATCGATGCTCACCTCCACCAGCAGCTCCAGGGCGTCGGGGTCCAGGCGGCCCACCTCCACGATCACCTTCACCGGCAGGCCGAGGGCGCAGATCGGCGCCAGGTCGGCCAGCAGGGTGGCGTGGTCGCCATCGGCCAGGGCGCCGAAATCGGGCACCACATCCAGTTCGTCGGCGCCGGCGGCGGCGGCCAGCTCCGCCTCGGCCAGCTTCAGGGGGGCGGGCACGGCACCGAAGGGAAAGCCCACCACGCTCACCAGCTTGGGCACGGCACCGCGGCCGCTGCCCTGGCGGGGCAGCAGCTCGCGGGCCACCTCCAGCCAGCGGGAGGCCAGGCACACCCCGGCGAAGCCGAAGTGGCGGGCCTCCTCACAGCAGCGCTGCACCGCCCCGCGACCCTGGTGGGGGTCGAGCAGGGCGTGGTCGATCAGGGGGGCCAGGTCGGGTTGGTCGCCAGCCATGGCGCGCGCCATTCAGGCCTGCTTGGCCTGGATCACCCCGAAGCCGCCGTGGTTGCGGTGGTACACCACCTGCAGCTCGCCGGTTTCCGCGTCGCGGAACAGGAAGAAGTCGTGGTCGACCATCTCCAGCTGATGCACCGCCTCATCGAGGCTCATCGGCGGCATGTCGAAGTACTTGCGCCGCACGCCGCGGTTGGGCAGTTCGGCTTCCTTGCCGTCGGTGAGGCTGGCACCCGGCGGGGGCAGGGTGGCGGCACCGGCCTCCTCGTCGCGGGCGGAGCGGTGCACCGGGCCATGGTGGCGCTCATGCAGGCGCTCCTTGTAGCGGTTGAGCTGGCGGCTGAGCTTGTTGGCCACCAGATCGATGCTGGCGTAGAGGTTGTCGCTGCGCTCCTGGGCGCGGATCACCGTGCCGTTGGCGAACATCGTGACCTCGGCGATCTGCTGGGGCACCCGCGGGTTGCGGGCCACCGACAGGTGCACGTCGGCCTCCTTGACCATGCCTTCAAAGTGGTTGATGGCACGGGTGAGCTTGGTTTCGGTGTAGTCCCGGATGGCGGGAGTTACTTCAAGATTGCGGCCATGGATCAGCAGTTTCATCGGGTGGGAGCAGCCTCCGTTGCTCTCTGCTTCAAGGCTAGGTAGGCCCCCCCATGGCACCCCGGCTCGACGCAATCCTTTTTGAATCCAGCGGGCCGGTGGGCTTCGAGCGGGGCTGGCGGGCCCAGCGACTCCTGCAGCAGCGGCTGCTCGACCATCCGGGGGGCCCCGATGCCCTGCTGCTGCTGGAGCATGAGCCCTGCTACACCCTGGGTCGGGGGGCCAGCACCGCCCACCTGCGCTTCCCGCCCCAGGCGCCGCCCCTGCCCCTGCACCGCATCGACCGGGGCGGCGAGGTGACCCACCACGCCCCGGGTCAGCTGGTGCTCTACCCGGTGCTCAACCTGCAGCGCCACGGGGCGGATCTGCACCTCTACCTGCGCCAGCTGGAGCAGGTGGTGATCGACCTGCTGGACGGCCTGGGGCTGGCGGGGGAGCGGATCGAGGGCCTCACCGGCGTGTGGCTGGAGGGGCGCAAGCTGGCGGCGATCGGCGTGGGCGCCCGCCGCTGGATCAGCCAGCACGGCCTGGCCCTGAACGTGGACTGCGACCTGGCGGGGTTTGCGGCGATCGTGCCCTGCGGCATCGCCGAGCGGCCGGTGGGGCGCCTGTGTGACTGGCGGCCCCAGCTCACGGCCGCCCAGCTGCGCCAGCCGCTGCTGGAGGCCTTCGCCGGCCGGTTCCAGCTGCGGCTGCGCCCCTCCCAGCCCCACGAGGCCCTGCAGGGGTGGTAACCCTTGGGCGCAATCCACCTGCGATCTGTCCGCGCCGATGGCCCTCGCCTCGATCCACTGGACCGCCAGCCACCGCGACCGCCAGGCCCTGGCCCAGCGCCACGACTGGAGTGCGCTCACGGGGCTGGAGCAGCTCTGGCCGGAGCTGGCCCGCCAGCACGGCGACGCTCCGGCCCTGGAGGCCCCCCACGCCGCCGAGCCGGAGAGCTTCAGCTACCGCCAGCTGCAGCGGGGCATCGAGCAGCTGGCGGCGGCCTTCGCCGGCCTGGGGGTGGGCGCCGGCGACGTGGTGGCCCTGTTCGCCGAGAACGGCCCCCGCTGGCTGCTCAGCGACCAGGGGCTGATGCGGGCCGGCGCCGCCGACGCGGTGCGGGGCAGCGCCGCCCCCCTGGAGGAGCTGCGCTACATCCTGCAGGACTCCGGCGCCGTGGGGCTGGTGGTGGAGTCGGCGGCGCTGCTGGAGCGGCTGGAGCTCGCCGGCGAGCTGGCCGCCCCGCTGCGCTTCGTGGTGGTGCTGGAGGGGGAGGTGCCCGCACTGCCTGCTCTGCCGCCATGCCTGAGCTGGGTCGAGCTGCGCCGCCGCGGCGAGGAGGCCCTGGCGGCGGGCCGGCCCGCGCCCACACCCCCGGCCGATCCCCAGCGGCTGGCCACGATCCTCTACACCTCCGGCACCACCGGCCAGCCCAAGGGGGTGCCGCTGAGCCACGCCAACCTGCTCCACCAGCTCTGCCACCTCGGGGTGGCGGTGGCGCCCCGGCCTGGCGACCGGGTGGTGAGTGTGCTGCCGATCTGGCACTCCTACGAGCGCAGCGCTGAGTATTTCCTGTTCTCCTGCGGCTGCTGGCAGACCTACACAACCCTCAAGCAGCTGCGCAACGATCTGCAGCGGGTGCGGCCCCACTACCTGATCAGCGTGCCGCGGCTGTGGGAGGCGCTGCTGTCGGGCTTCGAGGCGGCCCTGGCGGAGATGCCGGCCGCGCGCCAGCGGCTGCTGCGGGGAGCGCTGGCCAACAGCCGCGGTTTCGCCGCCGCCCAGCGCCAGGCCCTCAACCTCACCCTGGCGCCCGAGCCGGCCGGGGCCCGCTTGCGGGCGGCCGGCCGCGCTGCCTTGCGCTGGCCGCTGCACGCCCTGGCTGGCCGGCTGTTCTGGCCCAAGGTGCGCCAGCAGCTGGTGGGCGGCCGGCTGCGCACGGCGATCAGCGGCGGTGGCGCCCTGGCCCTGCACGTGGATGGCTTCTTCGAGGCGATCGGCATCGATCTGCTGGTGGGCTATGGCCTCACCGAGACCAGTCCGGTGCTCACCTGCCGGCGACCCTGGGCCAACCGCCGCGGCAGCGCCGGCCAGCCCCTGCCCGGCACCGCCATTCAGATCGTGGATCCGGAGACCCGCAGGCCGCTGGCGATCGGTGAGCGGGGGCTGGTGCTGGCCCGCGGGCCCCAGGTGATGGCCGGCTACTGGCGCAAGCCGGACGCCAGCGCCAAGGTGCTGGATGGCGAGGGCTGGTTCGACACCGGCGATCTGGGCCTGCTGCTGGCCGATGGCACGCTGCTGCTCACCGGCCGCGCCAAGGACACGATCGTGCTCAGCAGCGGCGAGAACATTGAGCCGGCGCCCCTGGAGGAGGCGCTGCTCGCCAGCGAATGGATCGAGCAGGTGATGCTGGTGGGGCAGGACCGCAAGCAGCTGGGGGCGCTGATCGTGCCCCGGCCCGAGCCCCTGACGGCCTTCGCGGCGGCGGCCGGCCTGGGCCCGATGGATCCGGCCCTGCTGCGGGCCCTGGGCCGCGACTGCAACCGGCTGCTGGCCTCCCGGCCCGGCGCCCGCCCCGACGAGCGGCTGGCGGGGGTGGCCCTGGTGGAGCCCTTCACCCTGGAGAACGGCCTGCTCACCCAGACCCTCAAGCAGCGCCGCGACCGCATCGCTGCCCGGGACGCAGAGGCGATCGCGGCGATCTACGGCTGAGCCCGGCCCAGCTCCTCGGCCAGCTCGGCGAAGAAGGCCCGGTACTGGCGGGGGCCGCCGGGGAAGAGGACGTCGAGGCGCAGGGGGTCATCGGGGTCGCTGAGGCCGGTGAGGGTGCCGTCCCTGAAGGAGGGGCGGCACACCTCGCCGCTGCTGCTGTCCACAAGCACCACCCGGTTGGGGTGGTGGAAGGCCTGGCCCAGCTGCAGCAGTAATGTGAGGAAGCCGCGGTCGCTGCCGCCCCGCTGCCAGCTGCCCGGTTCGGGGCCGGGGCGGGAGGTGATCGTGTCGGCCACGCCCACCAGCCGGGGCATCAGCGCGGCGGGGATGCGGCTGCTGGCCAGCTCCAGCAGGGCGCTGAGCTGGCGGGGGGCATGGCGCACGTGGAAGCCGGCGCCGAGCGGATGCACGCCGTGGTGGCGGGCGATGTGCTCGTTGATCAGCACCAGCAGGCCCGCCTCCTTGATGGCGCCGCGCAGCATGAACTGCACGTCGGTGGTGCCCTGGCCGCTGGTGCTGGCCCATACGGGCTGTTCGCGGCCCGCGGCGTCCACCAGGTTGGGGGCGATGTGCAGGTAGAAGCTGTCGTCCAGCCCGGCCCGCTCGGCCTCCCCAAGCAGCGCCTCCATCTGCTCGATCAGGTTCGCCTGCAGGGCCACCGCCAGGCCTGGGTCACGGTCGCCCCCTGCGGCGCCGTCGGCGATCCAGCTGAACAGGCTGTTGAGGTTCACCGTGGGCGACAGGGGGTTGTCGAGCACGGCCAGGCGTAGCTGGCGCTCCAGCTCCGGGCCGTGCAGGTCTGGCAGCACGTGGGGCAGCCAGGCCCGCAGCCCGGCGCCGAGCCGCTCGGGCAGGGCCTGGAGGAAGGCCAGTTCGGCCGCGCTCACCCCCGGCGTGGACACGCTGCCGTGGCGGTCCTGCAGCTGCACGCCGCCGGCCGCCAGCCCCGGCAGGTAGAACCCTTCGCGGCCGGGGTCGGTCTGGCCGGCCAGGGCCTGCTCCACCAGGCGGTTCACCCCCCGGTAGCCGGCGTGTTCGCCGTTGGTGAGCACGCAGAAGCGGCCGTCCAGGCGCCGCGCGTGGCGCACATAGTGGGGGTCGAGCCGGCGCTGGAGGGGGTCGCGCACCAGCTCCATGCACACCCCGTCGAGGTCCTGCACCAGCAGCAGGTCGCCGGGGTGGCCGCGGTGGCGGCGCAGGTCGGCCAGCAGCTCGGCGGGGCTGAGGGCTTCGGACCTCAGGGCGAAGGAGCCGGGGGCGGGGGCTGGACCGGGGGCGGGGGCCATCCGGGCGGGCGCGGCTGGCCACACCCTGACAGGGGCCGGTTGACCAGAAGCGTGGTGGCTGACACGCTGTGCGCTGATCTTCCCGACCCATGGCTGACGGCACCCTGCAGATCAAGCGCCAGATCACCGTGCGGGCCGTGGTGACGCCGCGCTGGAAGGAGGACGCCGAACGGGAACTGAGCAACGCGGTGAGCAATGCCGATGCCCAGCTGTCCCAGCTGGAGCAGGAGGGTCAGCAGGTGATCGACGAGATCCGCCGCCAGAGCGCCAATCCGCTCGACCCCCGGGTGCAGGAGCAGGTGGGCTCGGTGCAGCAGCAGGTGGCGGCCAAGCGCGCCGAGATCGAGCAGCAGCGCGGCCAGATGCTGGAGCAGCAGCGCCAGGTGCGCGAGCTGGAGATGGGGCAGATCGTGGAGCAGGGCCAGCTGGAGAGCGTGGTGGAGGTGCGCGTCGGCGACAACCTGGTGGAGAAGCTGCAGGCGGCGGTGCTGGTGCGCGACGGGGTGATTGAGGCGATCGAGGGCGCCCTCTGAGCGCGCGAACAGTGCGGCCGCGGCACGCCTCGTAAAATCCGCACCACTGCTGCGGCGCACCCGTTGGCCACCCACGAAATCTTCATGCCCGCCCTCTCCTCCACAATGACGGAGGGCAAGATCGTGGAGTGGCTGAAGCAGCCCGGCGACCGCGTTGAGCGCGGGGAGTCGGTGCTGGTGGTGGAGAGCGACAAGGCGGACATGGACGTGGAGGCCTTCCAGGAGGGATTCCTGGCGGCGGTGCTGATGCCCGCGGGCGGCACGGCGCCGGTGGGGGAGACGATCGGCCTGATCGTGGAAACCGAGGCGGAGATCGCCGAGGCCGCCGCCAAGGCCCCGGCCGGACCGGCAGGTGCTGCAGCTCCGGCTCCAGCACCAGCCCCGGCCGCTGCCGTACCGGCTGCTCCAGCTCCGGTCGGTGCGCCGGCGGCCCCGACCCCGGCCGTAGTGCCAAGCCCGGCAGCAGTTCCCGTGGCGCCGGCCTCCACGGCGAGTGGCCGGGTGGTGGCCTCGCCGCGGGCGAAGAAGCTGGCGTCCCAGCTGGGGGTTGATCTGGGCGCCCTGCTCGGCAGCGGCCCCCACGGCCGCATCCAGGCCGAGGACGTGCTCGCCGCCAGCGGCCAGCCGGTGAGCGTGCCGCGGATAGCCGAGGGCAGCGGTCCGGCCGTGGCCACGGCGGGCGCTGGCGGGACAGGTGGCGCAGGTGGTGGCGGCAATGGTGTGGCCGCGGCGCCGGCGGGTCAGGCCTTTGGGCGGCCCGGCGAGGCGGTGGCGTTCAACACCCTGCAGAACGCGGTGAACCGCAACATGCTCGCCAGCCTGGAGGTGCCCTGCTTCCGCGTGGGTTACACGATCACCACCACCAAGCTCGACGCCTTCTACAAGCAGGTGAAGGGCAAGGGCGTCACGATGACCGCCCTGTTGGCCAAGGCCGTGGCGGTGACCCTGGCCCGCCATCCCCAGGTGAATGCCGCCACCAGCGCCGACGGCAGCGCCATGGCCTATCCCTCCGCGGTGAACGTGGCCGTGGCGGTGGCGATGGAGGACGGCGGCCTGATCACCCCGGTGCTGGCCGCCGCCGACCGCACCGACATCTATTCGTTGGCGCGCAACTGGGCCGACCTGGTGGCCCGGGCCCGCAGCAAGCAGCTCAAGCCGGAGGAGTACAGCACCGGCACCTTCACCCTCTCCAACCTGGGCATGTTCGGGGTGGATCGCTTCGATGCGATCCTGCCGCCGGGCACCGGCTCGATCCTGGCGGTGGCGGCGTCGCGGCCCACGGTGTTGGCCGGCAAGGATGGCTCGATGCGGGTGGCCAACCAGATGCAGGTGAACCTCACCTGCGACCACCGCACCATCTACGGCGCCCATGCCG
>JBBASN010000094.1:0-6597 GCA_040399225.1 Prochlorococcaceae cyanobacterium
CGGTTTGCGGCTGCCGCCATGTACTGCCCCCAGAACTCAGCCACCAGGGCACCGCTGGCCGCCGCCGCCGGCGTGTTGTCGTCATTGCCCATCCAGATCCCCGTCACCAGGTCCATCGCTGGCGAATAGCCGATGAACAGCACATCCACCCCGTCGTTGGTGGTGCCGGTCTTGCCGCGGGCATCGCTCACCAGCGCAGCACCGCGGCCTGTGCCCCGCACCACCGCCTCCCGCAGCATCCGGTCCATCGCCGCGGCATGCTCCGCCGGCAGCACCTGGCGGGTCTGTTCGCCGCGGGCAATCGTCACCCCGTGCTCCGGGCATTGCTCACGGCTCTCCAGCGACTGGCAGATCCCCAGGTCGTAGATGCGCGTCACCCCGTGCATCGGCACCCAGCTGCCGCCATTGGCCACCACCGCATAGGCCCGGGTCAGCTCATAGAGATAGGTCTCCCGGCCGCCGAGCATCCCCGAGTAGTCGGCATCCAGCGGGGTGCTGATGCCCAGCCGCCGCGCCAGCCGAATCACCTGATCCAGCCCCGCCCGTTCCGCCACACGCAGGGCCACCACGTTCTCCGAGAGCGCCAGGCCGTCGATCAAGCTGATCGGGGCGTTGCCCTGGCGGCAGCCAGCCACAAAGCTCAGGGCTGAGCAGTTCACCAGGTCCTGCTCCCCCATGCCGGCCTCCAGGGCGGCGAGAAAGGGGAACAGCTTGAAGGTGGACCCGGGCTGGCGCAGGGCCTGCACCCGGTCGAAGCTGGAGCGCGCGTAGTTACCGCCGCCCACGTAGGCCAGGATTTCGCCGCTGCTGGGCCGCAGGCTGATCAGGGCACCCTGGCCCAGGCCCACCGCCGCCGCCGGCCCCTCCAGAAACCGCTGCAGCTGCTGTTGGGCCAGGGCCTGCAGCTGGGGGTCGATCGTGCTCACCGCCACGTAGTTGCCGCCCTCCGTGCCGGAGAGATTGAGGCCGAAGCGCCGCCCCTCCAGCTCACCGATCACGTAATCCGCGAAGAAGGGAAAGCTGGTGATCGCCGTCTCGCGGCAGGCGGAAGGGTCGATGTTCAGCGGTTGGCGCTGGGCGTCGCGCAGGCCCTGATCGCTCAGCTGCCCTTGGCCGTGCATCAGCTCCAGCACCAGGTTGCGGCGCTTCACGGGCAGCCAGGGGCCGTTGCGCACGGCCGCGATCCTCTCCAGGTCCTGCTTGCTGAGTTGGCCATGGCGCTTCAGCAACGCCTCCTCCAGCGCCGTCGCCTCCTGCTCCTGGCTGGGGGCATGGCAGGGGCTGTAGCCGTTGGGGCTGGGCAGCAGCCCCACCAGAAAGGCCGCTTCGGCCACATCCAGCTCGCGGGCCGACTTGCGGAAATAGAGCTGGGCGGCCTGCTCGAAGCCGTCGGTGCCGAGCCCCAGGTGGGCCCGGTCGAGGTACATCTTCAGGATGCGGTGCTTGCTGTAGCCCACCTCCAGCTGCAGGGCCACCCACAGCTCGCGCAGCTTGCGGGTGACGCTCAGATCACGCCCCACTGCGGGGTAGTAGAGCCGCGCCACCTGCTGGGTGAGCCCACTGCCGCCGCCCGTGCGCCGCAGGGCGGAGCGCAGGGTGCCGAACAGGTCGATACCGCTGTTCCAGCCAAAGCGCGCCTCCTCCGATGCCAGCAGGGCCTGGCGCAGGTGCAGGGGGTAGTCCGCCAGCGACGGCAGGGCCGTGGCCGATCCCTGCTGGGCGTCGATCTGCCGGCCATCGGCCGCGAGGATCTTCACGGGCCCATCGATCACCCGGATCTTCGAGCCGCCGGTAATCGTGGCCGCCATCAGCATCCCCGAGGCCAGCAGGCCCGCCCCCACCAGGCTGCCGATGCCCAGGCCATGCACCCCCAGTTCCAGGGCACTGCGCCGGTGCTGATAGCGCAGCTCGGGTGTGTCACCCTTCAGCGCCGACCCCAGCACCACCCTGTCGCCATGGCGCAGGGCGATCGAGCGGATGCGCCGGTCGCGGTGAAACAGGCCGTTGCTGGAGTCGTAATCCAGCAACGTCGCGTCCCGGTCACTGGGTTGCCGCCGCTCCAGCACCGCGTGCACCCGGCTGAGGCTGGGGGAGTCGAGGGCCAGCTCACAGGCCGGGTCACGGCCGATGCGGATGCGCCCATCGCCTATCGCCAGCCGCTGCACGCAGGTCTCGCCCTGCCAGAGCTCCACCGTGGCCCCGTGCTCACGCAGGCCGCTCCAGGCCTGGCGGATGGCCGCCGGACGCCCCATCAGCTCGCCCCTGACGCACGCCCTGGCGAGCTCACGCCAGAGCTGCAGGCGCGACCGGGCGGGCGCTGGGGAGGACGTCTCCATGGACGAGTGACGGCAACCCGGGACGGTCACCACGCTACGGACCTAACCTTGCGCTGTTCGTTGGATCAGGCCGTGGCCCAGCCGCGCGATCCCTGGGAGCCCTTCCGTTTCTGGCTCGCCTTCACCCTGGCGGTCTATGCCGTGCGGGCGGTGTTCGTGGCACAGGCACCAGGCGCCATCCCGGGGTGGGTGTTGCTGGCGCTGCTGTTGGCGGCCCTGGCCCTGGCCGCCAAGGCCCTGCTCTTTCCCGGCCGGGTGCAGCCGTTCCGCCAGGGAGACGGCGGCTGGTGGAACGATCTGCGCGACGACTGGCAGCTGTGGTGGAAGCGCCGCCGGGGCGACGAATGACAGCGGCCGCCTTGCTGCAGCTGCGGGATGAGCCGCAGAAGTGTCTGCGGCTCAATCCCGACCAGCCCCTCACCATCGGCCGCGCCAGCAGCAACCAGCTGGCCATGCCATCCCAGGCGGCGGTGGCCGATCACCACGCCGTGGTGCGCTTCTCCAGCCGCCACGGCTGGTTGGTGTGCGAGTGGCAGAGCCGTGATGGCACCTATCTGGAGGGGGAGCGGGTGCAGCGCTGCCGGCCCCTCGGCGATGGTGACGAGATCCGCCTGGGCCGCTCCGGCCCCGTGCTGGTGTTCCGCCTGCAGCGGCAGGCCGGGGAGATCCCCCAACCACTCCCACCCTCCGCGGCCAACCCCAGCAACGGCAGCACAGCCGCCACGGTCGCCATCGGTGGGGAGACCATCCGCCTCGATCAGATTCGCTCCGTCGTGGTCCACACTGCGGCCCGCTTCCCCCACCTCTTCAGCTGGTGGGTGCTGCTGAGCGTCGCCCTGCTGCTGCTGCTGCCCCTCCGCATCGGCCCCGTGGGGATCTTCTGGCCCCTGCAGATCGCCCTGCTGGTGGCGGCCGTGCTGCTGGGTTCCCGCAAGCGGCACACTTTGCAGGTGGACCTGCGCGATGGTCGGGCCCGCCGCCACGCCTTCAGCAACCGCCGCACGGCGCTGGCCCACCGCAACGGCATCCGCCAGGCCCTCAGCCCGGGTGCCGATCCCGTCCAACCGGGCCGGGCGCGATGACCTGGATCCTGCCGGAGGGAAGCTGGCTCTCCTTTGCCGGGCTCAGCACCCCGCTGCTGGTTCTCCGCGGCATCGGCAGCGGCAGCCAGGGCCAGGTGTATGCGGTGGAGCTGGCGGGCGAGCGCCTCGCCCTCAAGTGGTACCTGCCGGCCTGCATCGCCCGCGATCCGGGGCTGGAGCTCCGCCTCGCTGCCGCCATCACCAGCACCGCGCCCAGCGCCAGCTTTCTCTGGCCAATGGCCCTGCTGCGCCCCACCGCCGAATCCCAGCGCCTGCTCCGGTGCCGGGAGCAGGGCTTCGGCTATCTGATGGGTCTGCGGCCCGCGGGCTTCGTGGGGGCGGTGGAGCATTACGGCGGCCTGGTGGACCTCAGCCTGGCCAGCGTGCTGCGCGCCTGTCTGGAGCTCACCGATGCCTTCCATGCCCTGCACAGCCGGGGTCTCTGTTACAAGGACATCTCCCTGGGCAACCTCTTCCTCGAGCCCGCCAGCGGCCGCATCCTGATCTGCGACAACGACAACGTGGACGTGGATGGCCGCGACCCCGGCGGTGTGCTCGGCACCCCGGGGTTCATCGCCCCGGAGGTGCTGATGGGCCGCGCCAGGCCCGGTGCCAACAGCGACCTCCACTCCCTGGCGGTGCTGCTCTTCCGCCTGCTCACCCGCCACGACCCGTTCCGTGGTGCCATGGAACTGGCGATCCGCTGCCTCGATGAGCCCGCCCGTCGCCGCCTCTACGGCGAGGATCCGGTGTTCATCTTCGATCCGGGCGACCTGCGCAACCGCCCCGACCCCGAACTGCACAGCGCGGCCCTGCTCACCTGGCCCATCTACCCGGCCGCGTTGCAGGCCCTGTTCATCCAGACCTTCGGGCCGGGATTGCGGGACCCCGCAC
This sequence comes from Prochlorococcaceae cyanobacterium, assembly GCA_040399225.1. Classification (GTDB taxonomy): domain Bacteria; phylum Cyanobacteriota; class Cyanobacteriia; order PCC-6307; family Cyanobiaceae; genus NIES-981. The sequence continues at coordinate 4,313 of JBBASN010000094.1, forward strand.
GCCGGGTGCTCACCGGCCAGTGGCAGGACGAACTGGCCCGCACCCTCGACCGCCGCCAGATCTGCCCGGCCTGCGGCCAGGAGAACTTCCGCAGCCACCAGAGCCCGCCTCCGCCCTGCTGGAGCTGCGGCGCCACCCTGGCGGCACCCCGCCGGCTGCAGCTGCCCTGCGCCGACGTGCTGGCAACTCCGGGCACCACCCTGCACCGTCACCACTTTGACCGGCTGCAACCGCCGCAGTTCGATCAGCCGCTGGCCGAGATCGTGGCCCATCCCGGCGATGCCGGCATCCTTGGGCTGCGCAACCGCGGCTCCAGCCCCTGGCAGGTGACGTTGCGGCAAGGCCAGCAGCTGCAGGTGGACCCCGGCCGCAGCTGCAATCTGGCGGCCACCGCTGCCATCGTCAGCGACGATGGCCTGATCCGGATCGATCCCTGACCCCAGGGCCTCCAGACGCGTTGCCGCCCCGCTGATGCCCTCCTTCCCCAACGTGCGCCTGGCCAATCGGCCCCTGCACTTCATCTACCTCTGCGACTGCTCCGGCTCGATGGCCGCCCAGGGCAAGATGCAGGCCCTCAACCAGGCCATCCGCCAGTCGCTGCCGGGGATGGCGCGGGTGGCCCGCGACAACCCCGAGGCCCGGGTGCTGGTGCGGGCGGTGCGCTTTGCCGATCGCGCCCACTGGCACATCGCCGAGCCCACGCCGGTGGAGCAGCTGCAGTGGCACGACCTCCAGGCCGGGGGGGTGACGGCGATGGGCGAGGCGCTGGAGCTGGTGGCCGCCCAGCTGGCCTCACCGCCGATGGAGGAGCGGGCCCTGCCGCCGGTGCTGGTGCTGATCTCCGATGGCCAACCCACCGACGACTTCGAGGCGGGGCTGGCCCGCCTGCTGCGCCAGCCCTGGGCCCAGAAAGCCGTGCGCCTGGCGATTGCCGTCGGCCACGACGCCGACCAGGAGGTGCTGCAGCAGTTCATCGGCCCGGAATCGGGCCAGGCCGGGGACCGCTCGGAGGTGCCCGGGGCGAGCGGTGAGATGCCCCGCCACCAGGTGGCCCCCTCCTCGCGCTCGCCGCGGCGGCCACTCCAGGCCAGCAATGCCACGGCCCTGGCCCAGTACATCCAGTGGGCCTCCACGGCCGTGGTGGGTGCCGCTTCCATGCCCGCCAGCCGGGTTCAACAGCAGGGCGAGGCGCTGGGCAACATTCCGCTCCCGGACCTGCCGCCCACCCTGCTGGATCCCATCGGCGATGTGGGCCCCGTGGTGTGGTGAACAGCGCTGCCGAGGGGAGGTGGCTGCCGGCCTGGCACTGCACCGTGATCGGCGCGGCCCACCGCCGCAGGCAGGTGGTGTGTCAGGACTTTTCCCTGGTGCGCCAGCTGCGGGCCCCATCGGGCGGCCGCCTGCAGCTGCTGGCGGTGGCCGATGGCCATGGCGGGGAGCGCTACCGCTGCAGCGACATCGGCAGCCGCCTGGCCTGCGAGCAGGCTGCCGATGTGGTGGAGGCGGCCCTGCAGTCCGCCCCCCTCGATGACCTGCCCACCTGGGAGCGCTTGCTGGCGGAGAAGCTGCCGGCTGCGATTCAGGCCCGCTGGCTGCAGGCGATTCAGCGGCACTGGCAGCAGCAGCAGTTTCATGAAGGCAATGGCGATGGCCAACCGATCTGCTCCGCGCTCTACGGCAGCACGCTGGGGCTGCTGTTGCTGGCCCCCACCTGGTGGGGGTGCACCGGTCTGGGGGACTGGGATCTGGTGCGGGTTGACGGCGGTGGCAACCGGCTCCTCAGTGAAGAGGGCGAACTCCCTGGGGCAGGGGAGGCCACGGCCAGCCTCTGTCTCAACGAGGCGGAGGCGCGCTGGGTTGAGCGGGCCCAGCTGCAGGCCATCCCGGCCTCCAGCCCACCGTTTGCTCTGCTGATCAGCACCGATGGCGTGCGCAAGTCCTGCGCCACTGACGGGGACTTCCTGGAGCTGTGCAGCCAGATGGTCGGCATCCAGGACCCCACTCAACTGGACGAGGGCCTTGCTGAAATCAGTGCCGCCGGCAGCGGCGATGACCTCTCCCTCGCCGTGGGCCGCTGGTCTCCAGCGGCTGGGCAGACCCCTGGGCCCAGGCGCGCCGTGACCTTGCCCGTGATCAGCCGGTGCCCGGGCGTGCCCCTTGCCCTGCTGCTGCTGTTGCCGGCTGGGCTGGCCATGGGCGTCGCAGCCTGGTGGGCTCGACCCACCGATCCATTGGCCGTGATCCAGAACGAGGCGGAGCGCCTGTGCAGGGACCCCGGTCTGATT
>JBBASN010000094.1:6697-7940 GCA_040399225.1 Prochlorococcaceae cyanobacterium
AGTTCCCCCACCAGGACTGCGCCCGTGAGCAGCCTGGCGCCATGCTGAGCCCATCGCTTCCGTCTGCCCATGCCGCCAGCAGGTTCCGCCTTTGCGCAACTGCATCAGCACCTGCACCACACCCGCCTGCTGGGCTCGATCAGCAGCGCCCTCTACTACGACCAGAACACGGTGATGCCGGCTGCGGGCGCCGCCTGGCGCGGTGAGCAGCTGGCCCTGCTGGCCGGCCAGCTGCACGAGCGCCAGAGCAGTGCGGCGTACGCCGAGCTGGTGGGGGCGGCCGAGGCCGAGCTGGGCGCCGATGCCCCGCCCGAGCGGCGCCGCAACCTGGAGCTGCTGCGCCTGGAGCTGGAACGCCAGCGCTGCCTGGATCCCGATCTGGTGGCCGCCCTGGCCAGGGCCCAGTCCCGCGGCAATGCGGTGTGGCAGGACGCCCGGGCCCGCAACGAGTTCTCGGCCTTCGCCCCGGCACTCCAGGAGCTGATCAACCTGCGCCGCCAGCAGGCCAGCCAGCTCGCCGCCGCCGAGCCGGTGGTCCGCAGCCCCTGGGAGATCCTGGCCCAGCCGTTTGAGCCCGACATCAGCAAGGCCCGGCTGGAGGAGCTGTTCGCGCCGCTCAAGGCCGAGCTCCCTGGGCTGCTGGAACAGGCGGCAAGATCCTCGGCCCCGGATCCCAGCGCATCGGCCCGCCCAGCCGCCGACCTGCCCGAGGCGCTGCAAGAGCAGCTCTGCGCCGAGCTCCTCGACAGCTGGGGCTACGACCCGGCCCGCTGCCAGCGCTCCCGCTCGGCCCACCCCTTCTCCTGCACCGTGGGCCCCCAGGACTTCCGCATCACCACCCGGGTGGTGCCCGGCCAGCCCCTCTCCGCCTTCCTGGCCACCGCCCACGAATGGGGGCATTCCCTCTACGAGCAGGGGCTCCCCCGAACCGACGACCACTACTTCCCCTGGCCCCTCGGAGAAGCCACGTCGATGGGGGTGCACGAGTCGCAGTCGCTGTTCTGGGAGTGCCGCGTGGCCCGCAGCCGCGCCTTCGCCGAGCGCTGGCACCCGCGCTTCTGCGCCGGCCTGGGCGGCGGGCCTGCCAGCGATCCGTGGGGCGGCCCCTTCGGCTTCTGGCGCGCGCTCAACCCGCTCAAGCCCGGTCTGATCCGCGTTGAGGCCGATGAACTCAGCTACGGCCTGCACATCGTGCTGCGCTACGAGCTGGAGCTGGCCCTGCTCGAACAGGAGATGCCGGTGG
>JBBASN010000094.1:8040-9881 GCA_040399225.1 Prochlorococcaceae cyanobacterium
GGCCTGTTCGGCTATTTCCCCTCCTATGCCCTGGGCCACCTGATCAGCGCCCAGCTCTCGGAGACCTTCGAGCAACGGCATGGCCCCATCCAGGACCTGATCACCGCCGGCGAGGAGGCCCGCCTGCAGAGCTGGCTGGCTGAGACCGTGTGGCCCCTGGGCCGCGCAGTGAACGGCGAGCAGCTGGTGGAGCGGGTCAGCGGGCGGGCCCTCAGCGCCCAGCCCTTCCTCGCCTACCTGGGCAGCAAGGTTGCCAAGCTGGCCGATGGGCCTGACGGAACCGCCCGGATCCCTGCATAGGATGCGCGGCGCGCAACTGCTCCACCATGGCGAACATCGACCAAGCTCCCAGCCGCACGATGGCCAACCTGCTGCACGTGCTGCCCGCGTTTGCCGATGAAGCTGAGCTGCGGTTGAACACGATCGTGGAGCTCAACAGCAACACCATCAACAAATACGAGCTGATCACCGAGACCGGCCATCTCAAGCTCGACCGGGTGGGCTACTCCTCCCTGGCCTACCCCTTTGCCTACGGCTGCATTCCCCGCACCTGGGACGAGGACGGTGACCCGCTGGATATCGAGATCGTGGGCGTGACCGAACCCCTCGTGCCCGGCTCCCTGGTGGAGGCCCGCATCATCGGCATCATGAAATTCGACGATGGCGGCGAGGTGGACGACAAGGTGATCGCCGTGCTGGCGGATGACAAGCGCATGGATCACATCACCAGTTACACCGATCTGGGTGACCACTGGCTCAAGGAAACCCAGTACTACTGGGAGCATTACAAGGACCTCAAGAAGCCCGGCACCTGCCGGGTGAATGGCTTCTTCGATGCCGCTGAGGCCGTGAGGGTGATCAAGGAGTGCGAGACCCGCTACAACAGCGAGATCGATCCGAAGCTGGTCGACTGAAGCCGCTGCTTCAGCGCGACTTAGCCCCTTCTCTGCCAGTTCCTTTCGCTCCAGCCATGCTCCAGTCCGCCCGTGCCTTTTCCACCAGCCCCAGCAGGGGCTCAGTGGCCCTGCTGGGGCTGGTGGCCACCCTGGGCTGGACTCTGGCTCTGGCACCTGCCGCCAGCCTGGCGGACGCCCAGGCTCCTGCAGCAGACGCCAGCACGGCCCTGGTTGCCCCCCCACCGCCTGAGCCGCCGGTGGTGCGGGAGATCCTCCTGGAACTGGGCAAGCGCCAGATCAGCCTGATCGAGGGCAGCCAGGTGATCGGCCGCTGGCCCGTGGCCATCGGTGACCCCAGCACCCCCACGCCAGTGGGGCGCTACACCATCGAGAACATGGTGGTGAACCCGGTGTACCAGAGCACCTCCAGCGGCAAGATCAACGCCACCAGGGGGCCCCAGGCACCACTGGGTGACCGCTGGATCGGCTTCAAGCAGAGCGGTGTGAACCAGTACGGCATCCATGGCACCCCCGATGCCTGGGCCTGGACCGTCACCTCCCGGGCGGCGGTGTCCAATGGCTGCGTGCGCATGCTCACGCCCCACGTGCGTGAGTTGTTCTCCAAGGTGCAGCTCGGCACACCGGTGATCGTCAAGCCCTAGGGCATTCAGTCCTCCTTCACAACCCGGAAGACATCCTGCAGATCCTCACTGCCGGCACTGATCTGTGGGGGTGGGCCCCCTAGCCTCCCTCCCACATTCTTTTGTTCTACATGGCCGGGTATCACCCGCTAGGCGACCCTGGTGGTGCCCACCCCGCTGTGGTGCCCAGCACCGTGCTCAAGTGGTGCGGCAATGGCGAGCTGTCTGCCCTCGATCTGGAGCGGATCGTGCAGCGGCTCCAGCAGGCCGATCCGGTGGCCAGCTCCCTCCAGCCCAGCCACTT
>JBBASN010000095.1:0-9867 GCA_040399225.1 Prochlorococcaceae cyanobacterium
ACTACTCGGGCGGCTGGCAGATGCGCATCGCCCTGGGCAAGATCCTGCTGCAGGATCCCGACCTGCTGCTGCTCGATGAGCCCACCAACCACCTGGATGTGGAGACGATCCAGTGGCTGGAGGGCTACCTGATCGAGCAGAGCGCGGCGATCGTGGTGATCAGCCACGACCGCACCTTCCTCGATCGGGTGTGCACCCAGATCGTGGAAACCGAGCGGGGCATCTCGCGCACCTACCTGGGCAACTACAGCCAGCACCTGGAACAGAAGGCCCTCGAGCGCGAGGCCTCCCAGTCGGCCTTCGAGCGCCAGCAGAAGGAGCTCAGCGCCCAGCAGGCCTACATCGACCGCTTCCGCGCCAGCGCCACCCGCTCCACCCAGGCCAAGAGCCGCGAGAAGCTGCTGGAGAAGGTGGAGCGGATCGAGGCGCCGGTAGAAACCGTGGGCGGGCCTCGCTTCCACTTCCCCGAACCGCCCCGCTCCGGCCGGGTGGTGGCCGAGGTGAAGGACCTCACCCTCAGCTACGGCGAGCAGATCCTGTTCCTCGGCGCCGAGCTGGAGGTGGAGCGGGGCGATCGGATCGCCTTCGTGGGCCCCAACGGCGCCGGCAAATCCACCCTGCTGCGGCTGATCATGGGCACGGAGCAGCCCGATGAGGGCTTTGCCGGCCTGGGCGAGCACAACGTGATCGCCGGCTACTTCGAGCAGAACCAGGCCGAGGCCCTCGACCTCTCCAAAACCGTGATTGACACCATCTTTGAGGTGGTGCCCGACTGGACCCAGACCCAGGTGCGCTCCCTGCTGGGCAGCTTCTGCTTCTCCAACGAGAGCGTGTTCAAGGAGGCGGGCAAGCTCTCCGGGGGCGAGAAGGCGCGGCTGGCCCTGGCCCTGATGCTGCTTTCGCCCTGCAACCTGCTGGTGCTCGATGAGCCCACCAACCACCTCGACATCCCCGCCAAGCAGATGCTCGAGGACGCCCTGATCGCCTACGAGGGCGCCGCCCTGCTGGTGAGCCACGACCGCTATTTCATCTCGCGGGTGGCCAACAAGATCGTCGAGCTGAGAGACGGCGAGCTGGTGCTCTACCGCGGCGACTACGCCTACTACCAGGAGAAGAAGCGGGAAGAGGCCGAGGCATCCCAGGCCGCAGCGGAAGCGGAAGCCCGCGCCGCCAAGCAGGCCGCCAACCGGGCCAAACAGAAGACCAAGCAGGCCGCCCGGCAACGCGAGACTCGGGCACCAGCCGCCTGAGCCAACAGCCTGCACCAACCGCTTCAGCCAACCGACCGGGATCGGACACAAGAGGTGGAGAGTGTTGCAGCCGCTACGCAACCCATCGAAACAGTTTGTAGCGTTGGTTCATCCCTGACGCGTTGGGTGCTGCCCATGACGGAACCCCTTGCCCTCAGCCTCGGCCAGCAGTTCGAGCTGGAACGAATGAGCCGGGCCATCGATGAAACTGGCGATCTCATGGCCCTGCGTGGCATCGCCAAACAACTGTTGCAGGCCTGGCAGAGCCAGAAGGCCGCCACCCAGTGGGTGATGCGCCAGCAGCTGGGAGCACCGGCCCCCCTGGCCCAGAGCCTGGCCGGCCAGTGGAGCGAGGAGTCCTGAGGCCTCAACCGCCGCCGATGGCGACCGGCACCAGGGTGAGCTGAACCATCTGCCCGGCTCGGCTCACTCCCAGCTTCAGGGTGCCACCCACCCCCGCCTTCTCCACGGCGCCAATCAACTGGGAGGGCTGGAGGAGCTGCTCTCCATTGGCAGTCACCAGCACATCCCCCTGCCGCAGACCAGCCCGCTGGGCAGGCCCGCCGGCCACCACGGAGGCCACCCGCACCCCCTGGGCCACACCGGTTCCATCCCCGGGGCGCACGATGTCCATGCCGATGCCGATCATTGGATGCAGTACCCGGCCGCTGGCCACCAGCTGACGGGCGATGTCACGGGCCCGGTTGATCGGGATGGCAAAGCCCAGGCCTGCGCCGGGACCCGTGCGCACGAGGGTGTTGATGCCGATCACCTCGCCGTCGGCGTTCAGCAGTGGGCCGCCGGAGTTACCCGGATTGATGGCGGCGTCGGTCTGGATCAGATCCAGACGCTTGTCGGTGATGCCCAGCTTGGCCGCATTGCGGTTGAGATTGCTGATGATCCCCATGGTCACGGTGTTGTCGAGACCGAAGGGATTGCCCACCGCAATCGCCCACTCACCCACCTCCAGCTTGTCGGAATTGCCCAGGGGCACCGTGGGCCAGGGCCCCTTCCCCTGCAGGCGCACTACCGCCAGGTCGGTCAGCTTGTCCATGCCCACCACGGTGCCGGGAATGCGGCGGCCGTCCTGCATGCCCACCGTGACCTTGCTGGTGCGCTCCACCACATGGGCGTTGGTGAGCACCAGTCCGTCGGCCTGGTACACAAAGCCACTGCCCTGCCCCCGCTCGGTGCGGGGGACCGGCCGGGGCTGGGCACCCTGGGATGGCAGGCCGAAGAACTGGCGGAACAGCGGGTCGTTGAGCATCGAACTGGGCACCCCGCCCTGGCTGCCGGCAACGGCCACCGTGCGCTCGGTGTCAATGGTCACCACTGCAGGCCCGGCCCGGCGCACGGCCGCCGCCACGAACGACTGGCTCCCCAGGGCTGCAGCGGCCCGGGAAGAGGCCTGCACCGGCGGCTGAAGCTCGCCGACCAGCGCGACCGTCAGCGGCAGCAAGGCCAGGGAGGAGATGGCTCCCAGCCGGAGGTCCCGCCGGCCGGAATCACGACGGACTTGCATACAGCGAAACGCAGAATTCCAAGACCGTAAGCACCTTGCGCCATGCCGCGACAGGCCGGTTGACCGCCCCCGCCACCGTCCCGGCAACCTGCAGCGGCCGGCCAGGGCACCTAGGCTTTGCAAAGATTTGTATCCAGCCTTGGACACCTCCCGCCTGCTGCTGGCCTTTCTGGCTTTTGGAGCGGCCTGCACCACCCTCTGGGCCTGGATGCTGGCCACCAGCCGCGCCGATTCCGGCCCGTCCGGGCAATGATGGACGTTCCGGCTCCCCCATCTCCGCCATCCCTGAGGGACTGAGGCCATGAACGCTCTGCTCTCCCAGATCTTTCCGATCCTCTACGGCGTCTGCTTCCTCGCTCTGTTGTGGCAGGCCTTCCGGGTGATGGGCCGGGGCTTCAAGGCGATGCAGACGCCGGCAGAGCGGCCCGGCAGCCGCTCCGCGGGCGACCGCACCGGCCAGGTGACCATCCACCCTGAGCTGCTTGACGCCGACGGTCAGCTCACCCAGGAAGACCTGCTCACCGTGCGCTTCGGGAGCAATGGCGAGAGTTCCGCACCCCGGGTCCCGCCCGCTGAATAGGCTCGGGGACGAGTCCGTGACTTCAGGGAGATCGCCGGCATTGGATCAACGCACGCGCATCGTGGCCGCAGTCCTGCGCAACCTCAAACTGCCGCCCCGCTTCCGCCTGCGCCTGGTCAAGGAAGATCCGGTGCGCCTGGAGCTCAGCCTCACCCCCGCCTACGGCAAGGATGCGGTGCTCGTGGGTCTGCTGGAGTCCCAGGACCTGGTGACCCGCCGCGACCGGGAAGGACGGATTCCCCGCGATCTCCAGGGCACCTGGGACTGGACCGTGCGCCACGGCAAGGTGAGCACCGGCGGCTGGAACCCCTACCTCAAGGAAGCCCTGCAGACGATGTTCGAGACCGGACTGCCGGCCATCGTCTATGAAGAACTCACCGGTGAGGACTACCACCCGGTCGATGGGGTGCGCCACGTGCGCTGAGCGCCCGGCAACCCAGCGCGCCGATGGCGGCCCCCCTGCCGATCGACGCCCTGCTGCCCCAGCTGGCCGAGGAGGTGGCGGCAGCCGGATCCACGGTGCTCCTCCAGGCACCCCCGGGGGCCGGCAAGACCACCAGGGTGCCCAGGGCCGTATTGCCCCGGCTGTCTGGGCGGGTGTGGATGCTGGAGCCGCGCCGGATCGCGGCTCGCACTGCCGCCCAGCGGATCGCCGCGGAGGCCGGCGAGACCGTGGGTGGCCTGGTGGGCTACAGCGTGCGGCTGGAGAGCCGCAGCAGCGCCGCCACGCGCATCGAGGTGCTCACCCATGGGGTGTTTCTGCGGCGGCTACAGGCCGATCCGTCCCTGGAAGGCGTGGACTGCGTGATCTTCGACGAGTTCCACGAACGGCAGGCCGAGGCGGATCTGGCCCTGGCCCTGCTGCGCCAGGCGCGGGTGCTGCTGCACCCGGAGCTGCGGCTGATCGTGATGTCGGCCACCCTTAACCTGGCCCCCCTGGCCGAGCAGATGCCCGATGCCAGGCTGCTGCAGAGCGGGGGCCGCAGCTTCCCGGTGTCCATCGGCCACCAGGCGCCGCGCAGCGACGAGCGTCTGCCGCAGCAGGTGATCCGGGCCCTGGAACAGCACTGGCTGGATGACTGCCGGCCGGGGGACACGGCCCTGGTGTTTCTGCCGGGCCTGCGGGAGATCCAGGCCTGCGCCCAGGCGATCCAGGGGTGTGGCTGGCATGGGGGCCTGGAGCTGGTGGAGCTGCACGGCAACCAGCCCCTGGAGCTGCAGGCGCGGGCCGTGGCGCCGCCCCCAGGGGGTCAGGCGCGCGTGGTGCTGGCCACCAGCCTGGCGGAGAGTTCACTCACCATCGCCGGAGTCACCCTGGTGGTGGACAGCGGCCTGCGCCGCTGCAGCCGCTTCGACCCGGCCCGGGGGCTTAACGGACTGGTCACCGTGCCCGCCAGCCAGGCCAGTGCGGAGCAGCGGGCCGGCCGGGCCGGGCGGCTGGGCCCCGGCCGCTGCCTGCGGCTGTGGTCGCCCGCGGAACAGCAGCGGCGCCCGCTCCACGATGAACCCGAATTGCTGGCGTGCGACCCCCTGCCCCTGGCCCTGCAACTGGCCGAGTGGGGCGATCCCCTGGGCCGGGACTTGCACTGGCTGGACGCCCCGCCCGCGGCCAGCCTGCAGGAAGCCCGGGCCGGGCTGATTCAACTGGGGGCCCTGGCCGATCGGGATCCAGGGATCCTCACCCAGACCGGCCGGGCGATGGCGCGGTTGGGCCTCCATCCGCGCCTGGCTCGGATGCTGCTCGGCGGCCTCGCCTGGGGACAGACCGAACTGGCCTGTGAGCTGGCCGTGCTGCTGAGCGAGCGCGATCCCCTCAGCCGGCAGGAGGCCGGGGCCAACCTGGAGCTGCGGCTGGACTGGCTGCGCCGCCAGCCATCCCGTCACCCGCTGCAGCGCCAGAAGCTGCAATGGCTGCGCCAGCTGGAGGGCCTGGATTGCAGCGCTGCCCAGGGAGAGAGGACAGCCCCGGAGCTGGAGGCTGCCAGCTCCGAACAGCAGGTGATGGCCCTGCTGGTGGCGGCGGCCTTTCCCGAGCGCCTGGCCCTGGGGCGGCCGGGCCAGGGCCCCCGCTACCTGCTGCGCAGCGGCACCGGCGCGATCCTCCACCCCCAGGATCCCCTCGGCCGGGAACCGGCATTGGCCGTGGCCAGCCTCGATGGCAGTGGCCAGGACGCCCGCATCCAGCTGGCGGTGCCCCTGCCCCTGCAGACCCTGCAGCAGTGGGCCAGCGCGGAAGGCAGCGAAGAGCTGGGCGCCCGCTGGGACGCCCAGGCCGGCCGGGTGCGCTGTGAGCGCAGCTTGCGGCTGGGGGCGCTGGTGCTGGAGCGCCGCCCCTGGACCGACGCCCGGCCCGAGCAGGTGCAGGCGGCCCTGCTCGAGGGACTGCGGCAGCGGGGTCTGGCGGCCCTGCCCTGGCAGGAGGCCAGCCGCCAGCTGCAGCATCGCCTGTGCCTCGCCCACCGGCACCTGGGCGATCCCTGGCCAGACCGCAGCGACCGCACCCTGCTGGAGGAGCTGGAGCCATGGCTGGCGCCCTGGCTCGGGGACGCCCGCAGCCTCGCCGAGCTGCGCACCCTCGACCTGGAGGGCGCCCTCTGGGGTGATCTCGACTGGCCGCGGCGGCAGGAGCTCGAGCAGCTGCTCCCCCTGCGCCTGCGGGTGCCCTCCGGCAGGAACGTGCCGCTCGACTACAGCGGCGGCGAGCCCGTGCTGGCCGTGAAACTGCAGGAGATGTTCAGTTGCCGCGTCACCCCGCTGCTGCTCGGCGGCCGGCTGCCGGTGACGCTGCATCTGCTCACACCGGCCGGCAGAGCTGCGGCGATCACCCAGGACCTGGCGGGGTTCTGGGCCGGCACCTACCGGGAGGTGCGCCGCGAACTGCGGGGGCGCTATCCCAGGCACCCCTGGCCGGAGGACGGCGCCACGGCCCAACCCACGGCCTTCACCAAGGCACGGCTGCAGCGCGACGCCACCTGAAGCCCCAGCGCTGGGCGATGCTTGGCGTCGGGCCGGCATGCCCCAGTCATCCCCTCACCGCTCCGCTGCAAACCCTTGAATTCGGCCGAGCCCAGCCCCCTGCAGCTCCCCCGCTACAGCGTCAGCGGCCTCAATGCTGCGGTGGCCAGCCTGCTGGAGCGCGGCTTCGCACCGCGCTTTCTGCTGGAGGCCACCGTGAGCAGGCCCCAGTTGAAGAAGGGACACCTCTGGATGAACCTGGTGGACGACGCGTCCTCGGTCTCAGCGGTGGTGTGGGCCTCCCAGGTGCCCAGGCTCAGCTTTCAGCCGAGCGACGGCGACGGCGTACTGGTGGTGGGCAAGCTGAATTTCTGGGCGGCCCGGGCCAGCCTGACCGTGCAGGTGCTCGATCTGCGCCCGAGCCTCAGCAGTGTGCTGCGCCGGTTTGAACGGGTCCGGCAACTGCTGGAACCGGAGGGTCTGCTGGAACCGGAGCGCAAGCGCCCCCTGCCGACAGAGCCCGGTCGCATCGCCCTGCTCACCAGCGTGCCCAGCTCCGCCCTGGCCGACATGCTGCGCACGGCCCGGGAGCGCTGGCCGGCCACCGCCATCCTGCTCGTGCCGATTCCCGTTCAGGGCGGAGTGGAAACGCAGATCTGCACGGCGCTGGAGCGGGTGGGTGCCGCCGCCGGCCCCCTTGGCCTGGAGGCGATCGTGCTGGCCCGCGGCGGCGGCAGCCGCGAGGATCTCAGCGTGTTCGACGGGGAGGTCCTGGCGCGCTGCATCGCCGCGGCTCCGGTGCCGGTGGTGTGCGGGATCGGCCACGAGGATGACACCACGATCGCCGACCTGGTGGCCGATCACCGCGCCGCCACTCCCACCGCAGCCCTGGTGGCCCTGCTCCCCGATCGCGGGCAGCTGCGACTGGTGGCCCAGCAGCTGCGCCGGCACCTGGCCCAGTTGGTGGTGCTGCGCCTGCAGGGCGTCCGTCAGCGGCTGGCCCAGCTGACGGAGCGCCTGCAAAGGCTTCACCCCAGCGATCAGCTGCGCCTGCGCCGCACGGATCTGGAGCAGGCCCGCCGGCTGCTGCAGGCCCTCTCACCCCAGCATGTGCTGGAGCGGGGCTTCGCCCTGCTGCATCGCAGCGATGGCCCCTTGGTACGCCGCCTGGAGGATCTGAGCAGCGGCGAGGTGATCGCCATCGTCCTGGCCAACGGCGAGGCGCGTGCGGTGGTGCAGGAGCTGCTCCCCGCCGCCGGTGTTCAGCCAGAGTGAGCACCAACTCCGCCGATCCAGCCGCCGATGCCCCGTAGCCGACGTCAGGACTCGCCTCCCAGCCCGGACCGCGAGCCGGCGACGGCCGTTGACGCCAGCGCCACCGGTGAGGCCGGAGCGACCGACCTGAGCTTCAACGAGGCCCGGGCCGCCCTCGAACTGGTTCTGGCGGAACTGCAGTCCAGCGACCTGGACGTGGAGGCGATGGCCGGCCTCTACCAGCGGGGACGCCTCTATGCCCAGCGCTGCGAGGCCATCCTCGCTGAGGTGGAGCAGGAGGTGCTGATCTGGGACGACCTGGCCAACCCGGAGGCGGCCCCGGTGCGTTATGACCCAGGTCCCGATCCCTTCTGAGCCCAGCGCGCCCGCAGCACCCCGATGACTGCCATTCCTTCTGGCCAGCCCGATCGGCGGGCCACGTCCACCCTGCAATGGCTGTACCTGCTCCTGGCCATAGCCGGAGCCGTTCTGCCCTGGCTGGCCAACCTGGAGTTCATCCAGGCCTATGGAGCCACGGGGGATCTGGGGTTGTTTGTGCGGCTGGCCAATGACAACCCCGCCGCCAGCTCCCTCTCGCGGGACCTGGCCATCGGCGCCACGGCAGTGCTGATCTGGATCGTCTCGGAGAGCCGCCGGCTGCAGATGCGAGGTCTGTTGTGGGTGCTGCTCAGTTGCTTCACCCTGGCCTTTGCCTGCGGAGCGCCACTGTTCCTCTACCTGCGGGAGCGCCGGCTGGCCGAACTGGCCCGACAGTCGCCAGCGTGGCCGGGGGTCACTGCTGACCCAGCCCATGGGGAATCCGCCGAACAGACTGCCGAGCAAGCCGAAACCTGAATCCAACTGCTGACTCCAACAGATGAATCAAGCAGCTGGAGCCAACAGCTGAGCGATTGTGATTGGCTTTTTGGGGGGTTCAGGCAGGTTGGAGGCAGAGCCGCAGCCGAGGGCTGGTTTAGCTCTCGTCGATCACCTCAACGTCGATCGTGGCCGTGCTGGCATCGAGATCTGCGGATGCCGATCCCGCGTCGGGAAAGCCCCCATAGGGAGCGCCACAGGCCGGACAGTGATCCAGAGCGATCGCGCGAAAGCCGCACACCGCGCAGGTGCGCGCCCGGCGCTGCAACACCTGCCAGGCCACGAAACCGGCCGCTCCCAGGACGAGAGGGAGCAGCAGGAGCGTGAGGGTGAGTCCGCCGATCAGGTCGAGCAGCACACGGCCCGCCGGGCTGGGCGCCAGTAGCAGCAGCGCCGCCAGCACAATCCAGAACCAGGGCAGGGGACGGGACATCAGCGAGCCGGGCTCTCGGGTCCCATCCTGATCGATCTGAGCGGGCCGGGCTTCCAGAACGCCAGACAAAGGCACTGGGCGTAGTAGATCAACACGCCGATCAACCAGATCCAGAGCGTGAACACCAGCACGCCGCCCACCACGCCATAGGCCGGGAAGCGCACACCCAAGGCTGGCAGGAGGGTGGTGAGGCCCAGGTTGAGGAGATGGATGCTGAAGCCGAGACAGACTGCTCCGGGCAGAAAAGCCCGCCAGGGCAGCGAGAGCGAGGGCAGGCTCTTGAGCAGCACCAACGAGGCCGCGATCGCCAGGCCGAGGGAGGAGGGCAACAGCACCACGGGGGACTGGAACCACCGCGTCAGTGGCGTCAGGGCACCGAAACGTCCGCGCACGAGCACCTGATCTGCAGTGATGAACAGGCCCACCAGCAGCACCCAGGCCAGGGCCTTGGCACGGAGCAGGACAAAACGCCACACCAGGGCTCGCCGGGATCGCAGGCTGCCTCCAACCCAGGGACGATGGAACCAGAGCCGGTCAGCCCCACGCTGGAGGGTGAGATAGGCATTGGATGCCGTGAGCGCAAGGATCACCACACCGGCAAAACCGGCGCCCACCCCCTGCTGCAGAAAACGCTCGAGGCCGGCTTCCACAACGGGCAGAGCAGCAGCGGGCACCGCACCAGCGATCAACTCCAGCACCCTCTCCTGCAACGATTCAGCACGGCCCAGCAGCGCCGAAGCGATGGCCAATGCTATTAGACAAAGCGGAAAGATCGACTGCAGGCCGTGATAGGCGAAGGCAGCACTGAGATCCACACAGTCATGGCGGAGCCAGAGGCGATAGGCACGCCAGAAGGGCGTGATCCAGCCCCGACTCCACGAGCCCATTGCTCCCTCGAATGCCCTGCCTGTGGCCGAGCGTAGGTGGAGAAAGGACTGGCGGCAGCCCCCCGTTGAGAGACACAAAAAAAGCCACCGCAAGGGTGGCTTTGTTACTG
>JBBASN010000096.1:0-5720 GCA_040399225.1 Prochlorococcaceae cyanobacterium
CCCACCGGTGTGCTCGATCCGATCGTGGAGGTGCGGCCCACCGATGGCCAGGTCGACGACCTGCTGGGCGAGATCCGCACCCGTGCCGAGAAGCGGGAGCGGGTGCTGGTGACCACCCTCACCAAGCGCATGGCTGAAGACCTCACCGACTACCTCGCCGAGAACGGGGTGCGGGTGCGCTACCTGCACTCGGAGATCCACTCGATCGAGCGCATCGAGATCATCCAGGACCTGCGCAATGGCGAGTACGACGTGCTGGTGGGTGTGAACCTGCTGCGCGAAGGCCTCGACCTACCGGAGGTGTCGCTGGTGGCGATCCTCGATGCCGACAAGGAGGGCTTCCTGCGGGCCGAGCGCTCGCTGATCCAGACCATCGGCCGCGCCGCCCGCCACATCGAAGGTGTGGCCCTTCTCTATGCCGACAACCTCACCGATTCGATGGCCAAGGCCATTTCGGAGACGGAGCGGCGCCGGGCCATTCAGCACACCTACAACCTGAAGCACGGGATCACGCCCACGCCGGCAGGCAAGCGGGCCGGTAATTCGATCCTCGCGTTCCTGGAGGTGTCGCGCCGGCTCAACGACGAGCAACTGGAGCAGGCCACTGAGCAGGCCGAGCACAACGAAGTGCCCCTCGATTCCCTGCCGGAGCTCATTCAGCAGCTGGAAGACAAGATGAAAGCTGCCGCCAAGAACCTGGAGTTCGAGGAAGCCGCCAACCTGCGTGACCGGATCAAGGGGCTACGCCAGAAGCTGGTGGGCAAGGCCTGAGCACTGGGGCCTGGATCAAGCGGGGGCTTCGCTGCCCTCCGCCCTGTGGCTCACGCTGCCGCCCAGCTCGAAGGCGGCATGCACGGCCTGCAGGGCGCGGACGCCTTCGGCTTCGGCCACCACGCAGCTGGTGCGGATCTCGCTGGTGGCGATCAGCTCGATGTTGATCGCTTGATCGGCCAGGGCCCGGAACATGCGGGCGGCGGTGCCGGGGGTGCAGGGCATGCCGGCGCCGACGGCGCTCACCCGGGCGATGGCGGAGCCTTCCTCAAAGCGGGCGCCGGGCCATTGCTGCAGCAGGGGCGCCAGGGCCTGCTCGGCCCGCTGGCGCTCGTCGCGCTTGAGGGTGAAGGTGATGTCCTTGCCGCCCGCCGTTGTGCGCTCGGACTGCACGATCGCCTCCACGCAGATGGCCGCGTCGGCCAGGGCCCGGCAGACGGCGGCGGCGGTGCCGGGCCTGTCGGGCACGCGGCGTACGGCCACCTGGGCCTGGCCCAGATCCAGGGCCACCCCGCGCACGGCTGGATCCCCCAGGTGGCAGGGCTCGGGGTTGTGGCGCAGTTGCCCTTCACCCAGCTCGAAGGCGTCGGCGGCAGCCCGCAGGGCCTTGGCCCCCTGATGGCCGGCCACCAGACAGCTCACCTTCACTTCGCTGGTGGCGATCAGGCGCAGGTTGATGGCGCTGCGGGCCAGGGTGTCGAACAGGCGGGCGGCCACGCCGGGGCGGCCCATGATGCCGGCGCCGGCGATGCTCAGCTTGGCCAGGCCCGCCTCGGTGCTCAGCTGGGCGCCGCCCTCCTCCCCGGGGCTGGCCCCCAGGCCGGCCAGCACCTCCCGGCACACCAGCTCACCGCGATCCAGATCGGCCTCGGCCAGGGTGAAGGCGATGTCGTTGGAGGCGCCCTCGTGGGTGGCCTGCACGATCAGGTCCACGTTCAGGCCTGCGGCGCCGAGGGCTTCGAACAGCAGGGCGGCCACGCCCGGCCGATCCGGCACATGGGCCAGGGCGATCACGGCCTGGTGCTCCTCCAGTTCGGCCCCGTCCACTGGCCGACCAAGTTCGAGGCCGCCATGGCCGATCGGGCGGGATGGGCCGCTGGTGAGCAGGGTGCCAGGGGCCTCACTCCAGCTGGAGCGCACCACCAGGGGCACGCCGTAGTTGCGGGCGATCTCCACGGCCCGCGGGTGGAGCACGGCGGCGCCGAGGCTGGCCAGCTCCAGCATCTCGTTGCAGCTCACCTGCTCCATCAGCTGGGCATCGGCCACCTTGCGCGGGTCGGTGGTGAGCACGCCCGGCACATCGGTGTAGATCTCGCAGGCTTCGGCCCCCAGGGCTGCCGCCAGGGCCACCGCCGAGGTGTCGGAGCCGCCGCGGCCCAGGGTGGTGATCTCCGGGGTGCCGGCTGCCGAATTGCTGGTGCCCTGGAAGCCGGCCACCACCACCACCTGCCCTTCGCTCAGCAGATGGCGCAGGCGATCGGTGCGGATCTCCAGGATCCGCGCCCGCCCGTGGGCCGACTCGGTGACGATGCAGGCCTGGGTGCCCGTCATTGAGGTGGCCGGCACCCCCAGGCTGTGCAGGGCCATCGAGAGCAGGGCGATCGACACCTGCTCGCCGGTGGCCAGCAGCATGTCCATCTCCCGCTGGGGCGGGTCGCTGCACAGGGCCCGGGCCAGGCCCGTGAGTTCGTCGGTGGTGTGGCCCATCGCCGACACCACGATCACCAGATCGTGGCCCTCCTCCCGGCTGCTGGCAATCCGCCGGGCCACCGCCTGGATGCGCTCCACATCGGCCACCGAGGTGCCGCCGAACTTTTGAACCAGCAGGGCCATGGTCGCGCGCGGCGGCGGGCTGAGCAGCTGCTGATTATCCGTCCCGGCTGGCCAGCAGGAAACCGTCGCGAAAGGCATCGCCGGGATCGGCGCCCCGTTTGAGGTCGGCCTCCACCTCCAGCAGCTGGCCCAGCAGGCGCAGGAACAGGGCTGGCGGTTTGCCGCGGATCTGCTTGCGCATCACGTAGATCCGCTTGGGGTTGCCGATGCCGGCAGCCCTGGCGATCACGGCCACATCGTTTTCGCCCTTGCGCTCCAGCAGGGCCACCCACAGCCAGCCGCGGATCTGGCTGGTGAGTGAGGCCACGATCCGCAGGCCCGGCTCGTTGGCGGCCAGCAGGGCATCCACGAGGGCGATGGCGTCGGCGGGTTTGCCGGCCAGCAGGGCATCGCCCACCGCCAGGGCGCTGGTGCTCTGGCCGCCCACCAGGGCCTGCACCGCGGCCAGGGTGATCGCGGCAGGCTGCCCAGCTCCCGCCACAAACACACTCAGCTTTTCCAGTTCGCTGGCCAGGCGGGCGCTGTCGCTGCCGATGGCATCGGCCAGGGCCTCGGCGGCGGCGGGTTCCAGCTGCAGGCCCAGCTCCCGTGCGGTGCGGGCCACCAGCTCCACCTGGCCCGCCCCATCCCAGATGGCTGGCAGGGCGAAGGTCTGCTCGAACACCGCGCCGGAACCCGCCTTGGCCAGCTTCTGCAGGACCTTGGTGGTGCGCAGGCGGCCATCGGGCTTGGCTGGATTCACCAGCAGCAGGTGGCAGCTTTCGGGGATCAGCTCCAGGCTGGCTTCGAGCTGGTCGGCAAGCTCAGCCGGGCACTGGTTGCAGAACGGGCTGCGTTGCAGCAGCACCAGCCGAGCGCCGCCGCCGAAGGGCGGGGTACGCGCCTCCTCCAGGGACTGGGCTGCCTGGGATGGGTCGTTGCCGTCGAGGCGGCTGAGGTTGATCGCCGCCCAGGCCGGATCCACCAGCCGCTCGATCAGCCCGTCCACTGCCCGGGTGCGGGCTGCCTCGTCGTCGCCCCAGAGCAGGTGGATGGGCATCAGCCGGGGTTGGTGAGGTTGGGTGGAGTGGACCTGGACAAACCAAGAATGGGCAGGTCGTTGCAGCCGGCGAAGTCGCGATCGTGGGTGACGAGGGCTTGAGCGCCGCCCTGCAGGGCTGTGGCTAGCTGCAAGGCATCGGGAAGGCGCAGCTTGTAGCGCGCCCGCAGCCTGGCGGCGCTGGTGGCGATCGCCGGCGTGAGGCTGGCCAACTGGAAGCTGCCAGGGTCGCAGAGGGCAGCGGCGTAGCGCTCCGCCAGCTCGTCGCGACCCTGTTGGAGCGGGCCGGTGAGCAGCTCGGCCAGGGTGATCGTGCTCAACAGACCCTGCCAGCGGCCTGCGTCGAGGCCGTCGAACAGGGCGGCATAGGCCGCTGCCCAGCGGGGATGGCCTTCCAGCCAAAAGATCAGCGGCGCCGTGTCGATCGCGATCATGCTGCCCTCGGGCAGCTGGGCGAGCTGGAGCTCCAGGGCTGGACCCGCAGGCTGCTCAGTCCCAGTCGCCACGCTGTTGATCCACAAACTGGGCTGCATCGCTGCCCCAGCAGCCTGCTCCCGTGCCCCGCAGGGCCCGCAAGGGGGCACGGTGTCGGTGGGGCATCTGTTGGACAGGCACCAAGGCCGCCACGGCAACGCCGTGTTTCTGAATCACCGTGGGCTCGCCCCGTCGGGCCCGTTCCAGCAGTTCGGGCAGGCGCCGTCTGGCCGCTTCTGACCCCAGAGCTTCCATGCCGGCCTCGCTGCGATGATTCTGTACGGACTGTACGGAATTTCCGGGTGCTCGACCATCCGATCTTCAGCGAGAGCATCCGCCGCATTCGCCTGCTGTTGGCGGAGCAGGCCGAGCTGCTGGCGGGGCTGACGCCGCTGGAGCGCGACGTGCTGGAGCGCTGCATCCACAGCAGCGGCGATGTGGCGATTGCCCCCGAGCTGCGCTTCGGCCCTGCGGGGGTGGGTGGCGCCTGCGGGCGGGGTGCAGCGGCCCTGGCGGCCGGGACGCCGATCCTCACCGACACGGCCATGGCGGCGGCGGCGGTGGCGCCGATGGCGCGGCGCACCTTCGGCAACCGGGTGGCCTGCGTGCTCGATTGGGCCCCCGCAGCTGCTCCCGAGGGTTCCACGCGCACGGCGGCGGGTATGGCGGTGGCGCTGGCGGAGCTGGCGCCGGGCGCGGTGGTGTTGATCGGCAGTGCCCCCACGGCCCTCGAGGTGCTGCTGGAGCAGGTGGCAGGTGGCGCTCCGGCGCCGGCCCTGGTGATCGGCATGCCGGTGGGGTTTGTCGGGGTGGCGGAGAGCAAGCACCACCTGGCTGCGAGTGGCCTGGCCCACATCCGGCTCGAGGGCTCCAAGGGTGGAGCCGGACTGGTGGCCGCGGCCTGCAATGCCCTGCTGCGGGCGGCCTGGCTTCAGGCGACGAGCGCCCCGTCCGCCTGAGCTGGGTTGCGCGACTCGCGGGGTAGGGCCGGTTCCAGGCTGATCTGGCTGTTGGCCTCGATGCGGGCCAGCACCTGGCGGGCGCGCTGCAGCACGGGGGCGGGCACGCCGGCCAGGCGGGCGGCTTCGATGCCGTAGCTGCGGCTGGCGCCGCCGCTCACCACGCGGTGCAGGAAGCGCAGGCTGTCGCCGGTTTCCTCCACCAGCACCTGGGCGTTGGCCACGTTGGGCCGCTGGCCCGCCAGGGCGTTGAGCTCGTGGTAGTGGGTGGCGAAGATGCTGCGGGCGCCGAGGCCGCCCAGCTCGGGCGGGGTGGCCAGGTGCTCGGCCACGGCCCAGGCGATCGAGAGGCCGTCGAAGGTGGCGGTGCCGCGGCCGATCTCATCGAGCAGCACCAAGGAGCGGGCGCTGGCGTGGTGAAGGATGTTGGCGGTTTCGGCCATCTCCACCATGAAGGTGGATTGGCCGCTCGCCAGGTCGTCGCCGGCGCCGACGCGGGTGAAGATGCGATCGGCGATGCCCAGGCTGGCGGATTGGGCCGGGATCCAGCTGCCCATCTGGGCCATCAGCTGCAGCAGACCCGTCTGGCGCAGATAGCAGCTCTTGCCGCTGGCGTTGGGGCCGGTGAGGATCAGCAGGTCGGG
>JBBASN010000096.1:5820-9797 GCA_040399225.1 Prochlorococcaceae cyanobacterium
GCCACGCCGTTGGGCGTGAAGGGCTCCTCCACCAGCAGCTGCTCCACCACCGGGTGGCGGCCGGCCTCGATCTGCAGCAGGCGGGCTTCGGGACCCTCCGGGTCGGTGATCTCGGGGCAGCAGTAGCCGCCGATGGCGGCCACCTCGGCCAGGGAGGCCAGGGCGTCGAGCTCGGCCACCAGGCGGGCGGCGCTGCGGATGGCGGCGGCCTGCTCGCCCACCTGCACCCGCAGGACGCAGAACAGCTCGTACTCCCGCTGGGCGGCGCGGGCCCTGAGCTGCTGGATCTGGCCCTCGCGCGCCTTGAGATCCGGGGTGACGAAGCGCTCCTCGTTGGCCAGGGTCTGGCGGCGGATCCAGTGCTCCGGCACGGCGCCCGCCTTGGCCCGGCTCACGGCGAGGAAGTAGCCGAAGGTGCGGTGATACTGGAGCTTGAGGGTGCTGATGCCGCTGGCGCGGCGCTCGGTGGCCTCCAGGTTGGCCAGCCAGGCGTCCTGGTCGTCGAGCTGGTTGCGCAGATTGTCCAGAAGTGGATCCACGGCGTCGTGGATCAGGCCGCCCTCGGTGAGGGAGAGGGGCGGGGTGTCGAGCAGGGTGTGGCGCAGCTTGGCGGCCAGCTCGGCCAGCTCTGGCCAGGGGCGGGCCAGGGCCTGTAGCGGGGCGCTGCTGGGGTTGGCCAGCTGGGCCGCCAGCAGGGGCAGGCGCTCCAGGCCATCGGCCAGGGCCACCAGGTCGCGGGCGGACGCCGTGCCGGCGCCGGCGCGGCCGGCCAGGCGCTCCAGGTCTGCCATGGGCCGCAGCAGCCGCCGCACAGCCAGGCGCAGGGGGCGCCCCGCCACCAGCTCGCTCACCCCGCCCTGGCGCCTGAGGATGGCGGCGCGATCCACCAGCGGCGCCTCGATCCAGCGGCGCAGGCAGCGGCCGCCCATGGCGGTGTGGGTGCGATCCAGCGCCCAGAGCAGGGATCCCTGCAGCTGGCCGCCCAGCTGGGTGCGGGTGAGCTCCAGGTTGCGGCGGGTTGCGGCATCGAGCACCAGAGCGTCGCCGGTGTGCCAGCTGGTTGGCAGGTCAAGGGGCACCCGGGCCTGGGTGGTGGCGGGGGCGTTGCTGGGGCTGCGATTGGTGTCGTCGAGGTAGTGCACCAAGCCGCCGGCGGCCCGCAGGGCCAGGGGCAGCTCGCCCAGGCCCAGGCCGTCGAGACTGGCCAGCCCGAAGCGCTCCTTGAGGGTGGCGCTGGCTTCCGGGGCTTCAAAGGGCGTGCGGGGCAGGGGCGTGAGCAGCAGGCCGGCCGGGCACCAGGGGGGTGCGTCGCCGGGGCCGCTGTTGCCCGCGTCGGCGGCCGCCAGTCCCCCAGGCCAGAGCACCTCGGCAGCGTCCGCCTGCAGCAGCTCCTGGTGGAGGGCATCACTGCCCGCGCGCTCGGTGACCCGGAATTCGCCGGTGCTCACATCGGCAACCGCCAGGCCCCAGCGCAGGCCACACCGGTCCGGGTCCCGCTCACGCTCGCCCGCAGGACTGTCCAGCACCACGGCGCAGAGCCAGTTGTTGCGGCGGGCGGCGAGCATGCCCTCCTCCAGCACCGTGCCGGGGGTGAGCACGCGGGTGATCTCGCGCCGCAGCAGCTCACCTTTCGCAGCTGTGGTTTCCACCTGATCGCACAGGGCCACGCTGTGGCCGCGGCGCACCAGTTCGCCGCAATAGCGCTCGGCGGCGTGGTGGGGGATGCCGGCCATCGGCACCCGGCCGATCGCCCTGCCGCCCTCCTTGCCGGTGAGGGTGAGCTCCAGCAGGCGCGAGGCGGTGAGGGCGTCCTCGAAGAAGCACTCGAAGAAGTCGCCCAGGCGGTAGAGCAGCAGGCGTTCGGGGTGGGCTGCCTTGAGCTCCACGTAGTGGCGCAGCATCGGCGTGAGCTGCTGGGGGTCCACCAGGCTGTGGTGGTGCCAGGCGGGCAGGTCGGTGTCTCCCTCCCCTGGGCGCTCGGCCGAAGGCGCAGCAGGGTTTTCGGGCGCCGTCTTGGCTGGGCCGGGATGGGGGTGTTGCCGCCGTTGGCGGGGACGCTGGGCAGCCTCGCTCAGGGCCTTCGCATCAAGCGCTTCCCCAGGTTGTTCTGCTGAGGGACGTTCCCCCCCACTGCTCGCCCCACCTCTGGAAGCTCCGAACAGATCTCCCTGGATCTCCAGGCCGGCGATCAGCGAAAGCTGCTGCTCTGCTTCCGCCGCCACGGGTCCCCCAGGTGCTGGCGGCGATCGTAGGGCGGCTGGCCGACATCGAGATGTGAAGCAAGCCGCTGGAGACGCGGGGTCTGCGTGTGAGAATCCGCCCACTGACCGGACGGCCTGCCCCTGAGCCATGCAGATCCTCAACACCCTTTCCGTTCTGGCCCTGGTGGTGATGTCCTTCGCCCTGATCGTGGCGGTGCCCGTGCTCTACGCCAGCACGGAGGACAGCGGCCGTTCCAACCGGTTGATCCTCCTGGGTGGTCTGGCCTGGGTGGCCCTGGTGCTGGTGAACTGGGGCATCAGCTTCCTGGTGGTCTGAACGCCGGCGGCCCTTCCTTTTAGGCTGCGTCCTTGAGTCGACGCCACGGCTGTGGCGCATGCCCGTGGCCAGTTTTGAGGGACAGTTCAGTGGTGCCAGTGGCCTGCGCGTGGCGATTGTGGTGGCCCGTTTCAACGATCTGGTCACCGGCAAGCTGCTGAGCGGCTGCCTCGACTGCCTCGGCCGCCATGGCATCGACACCAGCCCCAGCAGCAGTCAGCTGGATCTGGCCTGGGTGCCCGGCAGTTTCGAGATCCCGCTGGTGGCCCAGCGGCTGGCCGCCAGCGGCCGCTACCAGGTGGTGATCACCCTCGGGGCCGTGATCCGCGGGGACACCCCCCACTTCGAAGTGGTGGTGGCGGAGGTGAGCAAGGGGGTGGCCGCGGTGAGCCGGCAGACCGGTGTGCCGGTGATCTTCGGGGTGCTCACCACCGACACCATGCAGCAGGCCCTGGAGCGGGCTGGCATCAAGAGCAATCTCGGCTGGAGCTATGCCCTGCAGGCGATTGAGATGGGGTCGCTGATGGCGGCCCTCCCTTGACCAGCAGCACCTGGGGCGTGGCATCGCTGAAGCCCAGCTGGCGGTAGAAGCCGGCGCTGTTGGTGGTCATCAGATACACCCGCTCCACCCCTTGCAGGGCCGGTGCGGCCAGCAGGGCCTCCACCACGCGGCGCCCCAGGCCCCGGCCCTGCAGGTCGCCGGCCACCACCACATCCCAGAGCACGGCCCGGCAGAGTCCGTCGCTGGTGGCCCGGCCGAAGCCCACCAGTCGCTTGCCGCGCCAGAGGGTCACCACCGCCTCACTGCCGGCCAGCAGCCGGCGCAGCTGGCGGAAACTGCGGCCCTGGGCCCAGAAGGCGTGCTTGTCGAGCAGGCGCTGAAGCTTGAGCAGGCTACGGCTGGGGCGCAGGTCTGGGCCCAGGCCCAGCCAGCGCAGGCCGGGAGCGCCGCAGGCGTGCTGGACGAGCTGGATCTGGGCCATCGCCTCAGGGAGATGACTGCATCCTCCCAGCGCGCAGGACCGGCCTCAGTAGGCTGCCCCCACTGCTCTGGTAGCCGATCTCACCATGCTCAAGCTCCTGCTGGGTGATCCCAATGCCCGCAAGCTGAAGCGCTACCAGCCGATCGTCTCCGACGTGAACCTGCTGGAGGAGGAGATCGCCCCCCTCTCCGACGACGAGCTGCGCGGCCTCACGGCTGAGTTCCGCCAGAAGCTGGCGAGCGTGCAGGAGGACTGCCGCAGCCGCGGTCTGTCCAGGGAGGCCACCCTGGAGCGGGAGCGCGGCCTGCTCGATGAGCTGCTGCCCCAGGCCTTTGCCGTGGTGCGCGAGGCCGGCAGGCGGGTGCTGGGCATGCGCCACTTCGACGTGCAGCTGATCGGCGGCATGGTGCTGCACGACGGCCAGATCGCCGAGATGAAGACCGGCGAGGGCAAGAC
>JBBASN010000097.1:0-9428 GCA_040399225.1 Prochlorococcaceae cyanobacterium
GAGAGCACCGTGCCCCAGGGGGTCTGGCCGCCGGCGCAGTTGGCGAAGCTGCCGATCACCTGATCCCCCAGGCCGTCGTCGTAGCCCAGGCGCTGGCTGCGGCGGAACACGGCCGCCGCCGGACCGCTGCAGCGCAGCCGCTCCTGGGCCTGCTCCAGCCCGCTCAGGCCTGTGATGCGCCGGTCGTAGCGGCCCGGGGCGGCCCGCCAGGCGCCATTGGCATCCCGACTGATCTCGGCCACGCCGAGTCCCAAATCGGCCATGGCGGCCATGGCCACCGCCAGCACAAGGGCCCGCAGGGGATCGTCCGCGGCGAGTGCCGCCCCATCCACCCGGCCACCCCGGGGCGCGAGCGCCTCGCGCAGGTCCTCAAAGGGCAGCGTGTGGCCGGTGGCCTCGCGATAGCCCTCCTGCCAAGGCCTCGGACTGATGTACTCGAAATTCACCGTGAGCAGGGCCCGGTCGTCCGCCAGGGGCGTGTAGGCCAGGTAGTCGTTGTTGAAGCCGAAGCGGCCGTCGGCCAGGGGCTGCCCCCAGCTGAACAGCAGGTCGCTGCGGTAGCCCTCGGGCAGCACCAGGCGGTCGTCGATGGCGATGCGGCTGTAGAGCTGCCGCTGCTGGGCCGGGCTGCGGCCGTCGCCGGGCAGGGGCATCGGGCCCGGCAGGGGCGCAAAGGGAAGGTCGCCGGCCACCGGACTGGCCAGCCCAGCCGCAGAGGTCCTGGCGGGGGATGCCCCACCATCCCGGCTCATCAGGGCGGGAGCGACCACAGCGGTGCCGCCCAGGCCCAGCAGCTGGATCAGCAGGGAGCGGCGATTCATGGTTGCAGCAGGCGTGCGGCGAGGCCGCGCAATCTGTCCATCTTTCGCTCTGGGCTTCGCTCCTCAGCGCATCCCTGAACACATGGCGCCGCCAGCGCTGGCCTCACCAGCGCAGCATGCGCAACCACAGCCACCAGAGCAAGGCCACCGGCAGGGCGGCCAGGGCCAGCACGGCCAGGCTCTGCAGCTGCTCCGGACTCATGCCTCGGCATCCCCGGCGGCGGCCAGGGCCCCCTCCAGGGCCGCCAGCCGCTTGCCGTTCACGCCCAGGTCGGAATCGCCGAGGCGCGACACCGAGCGCGCCTGCAGCACACCCGCCGCTGGATCGGCATACAGCTCCAGATCGTCCACGAAGCCGAACAGGGCGCTGCTGCAGGTGGCGTGGAGGTAGTCGCCGCTGTGCACCAGCACCTGGGTGCGGGGCAGGCCCTCCACCACCGGCAGCAGCCGGGCCAGGGCCGCCTCAGGGTCGGCGCTGGGCCAGTCGGCGCGGGCACAGTGGGCCGGCGAGGGGCAGGGGGCCAGGCTGCCGCCATGCACCCCCAGTTCAGGCGGCACAGGCCCCACCAGCTGGAACAGCCCGAGGGTGAGCAGCAGCAGCCAGTGGGGCAGAAACGAAGCGAGCAAGAGCACGGCAGCTGGCGGGAGTTGGAGCGAGCTCTCACACTGGCATCGCCGCCCGCACAGCCGACGCGCGATGAACCCGATCCAATCCGGCCCAATCGCCAGGCGCGCTGGCCTGCTGGCCGTCGCGCCAGCCCTGCTGATCGGCGCCAGCCCAGGCCCCGCAAGGGCCCAGTACTCCCCCAACTGCGAGCGGAACGGCCGGCGGGATTACTGCGCCTACACCCAGGTGGCCGGTGCCACCAACGAGCGCCAGGAATTCGCCCAGATCGTGTTCGCCGACCACACGGTGTATGAGGTGCTGCGCAACGAAACCAGCTGCAAGCAGCAGGGCAATGTGCGTACCTGCGACGCCAAGATCATCACGCCGCCCGGCAATCCCCGGGCCATTCCTGCCTGGTATCGCGGCACCGCCTACGAGGGGGGCTACAAGCACGAGTATGTGGGCCAGGGCATCCACATCACCTACGTCTTTCTCGACTGATCTGTTGTTCTGGACTGATGGCCCTGCCCCCCTGGCGAGCATTGCTGCGCGGCGCCCGTGAGCGCGAGGGGCGCTCCCCGGCGGCCCGCTGGCTGCAGCTGGCCACGGTGGCCGCCGACGGCAGCCCGCGGGTGCGCACCCTGGTGTTCCGTGGCTGGGCCGGCGACACCGGCCTCGATCTGCTCACCGATGCCCGCAGCGCCAAGGCGGCCGAACTGGAACGCCAGCCAGCCGTGGAGCTCTGCTGGCTGCTGCCCCGCGCCCGCATGCAGTTCCGGCTGCGGGGGGCCGTGGTGCCGCTGTCGCCAGCGCTGGAGCTGGGGGAGCGGCAGCGCCACTGGCAGGGCCTCTCCCCCGGCGGACGGGCGGTGTGGGGCTGGCCCGCGCCGGGAGAGGCACTGCAGGCGGACGGTCCCTTTCCTGACGCCCTGGAGGACGGAACACCCCTGCCGGCGCACCTCCTGTTGCTGCGCATCGCCCTCACCCAGGTGGAGCTGCTGGAGCTGATGCCCCAGCCCCACCGCCGCCGCCGCTGGCGGCTAGAGGATGGCTGGCGGGAACAGGCGCTCAACCCCTAATCGTTGGCGTCGCCATCCTCACCAGCACGGGATTCATTGCCGTCTTTCTCGTCCTCCTCGTCGCCGGCGTCGTCACCGTCCTGGGGGCTTCCCAGGGATGGAGTATCCCGCTCGGCTGGGCCATCGTCCCGGTCTCGGCTTCCCTCACCACCGCAGGCGGCCAGCAGAGCGATCAGGCTGGCAGCGGCGAGAAAGCGGGTAATGGACGCCATGGTTCTTGGCAGGGAGGGCCAGTCCACTCCGGCTACGGAAGCAACTCAGATTCAGCAGCGAGGAATGAGGTAACGGGCGCATTGGTTCCGTTCCCCACCCCGCAGCAGGTGAAGCCATCAACCAAAGTGGTGGCACCTGCTTGGCGAAGGGATGAAAGAGGTGAGCGCGGCGGAACTGCTGGCCAAGGCTGTGGCCCGCTTTGCCGCCATCTCCGGAGGCGTGGCCCTGTTGATCTGGCTGTTCTGGGTGATGCTCGACTTCAAGAGCATGCAGTCGGGCTTCACCCTGCCCTAGGGGTGCGCTGGCCATGGAACATGCCCTTGCCCAGCTCGAGCTGGCCGTGGTGGGCCACATGGAATGGGTGAGTTTTGTGGCTGTGGAGCAGCTGCCGCTGGCGGGGGTTGTGCAACACGCCCGCGCCTTTCGTGAAGAGCCGGCCGGTGCCGGCGCGGTGGCAGCGGTGCAGCTGGCGCGGCTCACGGGCCGGCGGGTGCATTTCTTCACCGCCCTGGGCCGCGACGCCACCGGCGAGCAGGCTGCCGACCGCCTGCAGCAACTCGGCCTGGAGCTGCACGTGGCCTGGCGGGCGTCCCCCAGCCGCCGGGGGGTGAGTTTTGTGGATGGGGCCGGCGAACGCAGCATCACCGTGATCGGTGAGCGGCTCAGTCCGCAGGCTGACGACCCCCTGCCCTGGTCCCTGCTGGCCGCTTGCGACGGCGTGTTCGCGACCGCCGCGGATGGCGCCGCCCTGCAGTACTGCCGCCGGGCCCGGGTGCTCACCGCCACCCCGCGGCTGCGGCTGCCGGTGCTGGAGGCCAGCGGGGTGGCGCTGGATGCCCTGATCGGCAGCGCTCTGGATCCGGCGGAGCAGGTGCCGGCCGGCAGCCTCAGCCGCCAACCGGGCCTGCGCATCGCCACCGAGGGGGCGCAGGGAGGCTGGAGCAGCCCGGGCGGCCGCTATGCAGCCGAGCCCCTGCAGGGCGCCGTGGTGGACAGCTATGGCTGCGGCGACAGCTTTGCCGCTGGGGTCACGGCCGGCCTGGCGGCCGGGTGGCCCGCTGCCGAGGCGATCGCCCTGGGCGCCCGCTGCGGGGCGGCCTGCGCCGGGGTGTTCGGTCCCTACCCGGCCGGCTGAGGCCCGACTCACTCAGGAATCCTGAAGCAGCAAGGCAATTTGGTTGTGGCCGTTGCCCTGGGCCAGGAACAGGGCCCGCTCCGCCCGCAGCAGCAGATCCTGGGGCGATTGATCCTGGGGGGCCAGCAGGGTGAGCCCGCCGCTGACGCTGAGCTGGTGGCCACTGGATCGGAACACGCCCCCCAACTCGCTGATGGCGGTGCGGATCGCCTCGGCCCGCTCCATCGCGGCCGTCTGGTCCACGTCCACCATCAGGATCGCGAAGGCCTGGTCGCCGATCTGACCGAGCAGGTCCTGGGGGCGATGCTGGGCCTGCAGGCAGGACGCCACATCCTGAAGGGCGCGGTCAGAGGCCTCAAGGCCCCAGCGCATGCGCACCTGGCTGAACTGGTCGAGTTCCAGGGCCAGCAGCGCCAGGGACTCCTGGCCGGCCTGGGCGCGGGCCAGCTCGGGCACGGCCTGCTCCAGAAAGCTGAACCGGTTGGCCAGGCCGGTGAGTGGGTGCAGCGTAAGCTCTCGCCTCAACTCCAGTTCCCGCAGCACCAGCTGGGCGAGATCCTCGAGCAGCGTCACCTGGCCAGGCTGCAGCTGGCGGGGCTGACGATCGATCACGCAGAGGGTGCCGAGGTTGTGGCCATCCCGACTCTGCAGGGGCGCGCCGGCATAGAAGCGGATCCGGGGCTCGCCGGTGACCAGCGGGTTGGTGTTGAATCGCTGGTCCTCACTGGCATCAGCCACCACCAGGGTCTCATCGCCGGCGATGGCGTGGGCGCAGAAGGCCATCGAGCGCGGCGTCTGCTTCGCATCGAGCCCGTGGTGGGCGAGGAACCACTGGCGATCCCTGTCCACCAGGGAAATCAGGGCAATCGGCGCCTCCAGCACCGTGGCGGTGAGGCCCACCAGCCGGTCGAAGTGCTCATCACCGGGGTGGTCGAGCACCCCCTGGCGCTCCAGGTCACGCAGCCGCTGGTTCTCATTCGGCGGCAGGGGATAGTCGGGGTAGGGCATGGTGGTTTCCCCACGGACTTCAGTCTAGGCGGGCTGGAGCAGGGTGGCTGAATCGCGGGGGCGGGCGGGCCTCAGCAGGGGTTGTCCACGAAGCGGCGGCCCACGAAAGGTGAGGTCATGGCCCGCAGCAAGGCGCTATAGCTCAGCTGATAGCGCTGCTCATCGCCCACCTGCAGCGGCCTGCTGCCGTCACCCTCCACCACCAGGTGGTCGCTGGAGGCCCCGCGGATGGTGCTGCCCGCCGGGGGGGTGAGGCCGGCCGGATCCACGTCCTGTTCCCCCAGGGCGAGCAGGGCCCGGTGCACGGGGTGGGATGACGCGGCGGCGGCCACCCCGGTGGGTGCACGGGCGAAGCTGGTGTGGCGGCGTTCACCCCAGGGCTGGCTGGGCTTGGCCCGGGCCTCGATCACCTCGGCCACCAGGGTGATCGCGTCGGTGTGGAGGCCGGGGATCGCCGTGCGACCCAGGGGTTCCCGCCCCAGCAGCAGGGCCTCCCCCAGGCGCAGGTGGTTGATCCGCCCCGGATCGCCGCCGGCCGCCAGCCAGGGCAGGTTGGCGGAATTGCCCCCCGAGCACCAGGGCAGGCGCAGGGCGAAGCGGCGCTCCAGGGCAATCGTGAGCCGGGAGAGTTCCGCCATGTTCACCGCGTCCGGGGCGATGCCGTGCTGACAGCCGAGGTTGGTGCCGATGCCCACCAGGCGCAGGTTGGGCAGGGCCAGGATGCGCTGGGCCACCCGCTCCAGATCCACCGGCAGGATGCCCTCCCGCAGATCGCCCAGTTCCACCATCAGCAGCACCCCATGGCGCAGCCCCTGGCACGCGGCCGAGGCCGCCAGGGCCTCCAGCACCCGCACCTCGCTGTTGCAGCTGATCGCCGCGTGGGCCACCACCCGCTCCACCTGGCTGAGCATCGGCGAGCGCAGCAGCAGCATGGGCACCGCCAGCCCGCCTCGAGCCAGGGCCTCGATGGATTCGATCCGCGCTTCGCCGATCGAGCCCACCCCCGCCGCCACCCAGGTGCGAACGATCTCTGCCAGGCCCAGGGTGGCCTTGCTCACGCCCGTCACCGCAATGCCCTGGCGGGCCAGCCGCTCCACCAGGGTGCGGGCGTTGTGGTGGAGCTTCTCGAGGTGAATCTCCAGCCGCGGCGCGCTCAAACGGGCAGAGAGCGTTCGGCGCTGAGCTGGGGGAAGGCGCGCACCACCATGGCCACCAGGCTGGCCGCCGGCCGGCGGATGGCATCGGTCACCGGGATGGCGAGCTCGGCCTCGTAGAGCGCGATCGCCGCAGTGAGCTGGGCGTCGTCCAGGCCCTCGTGGTTGAGCGTGAGCCCGATCACCCGGGTGGGGGCGAAGGCCTCGATCAGCCGGATCTCGCTGGCCGGCGTAGGCATCGGCACGAAGGGGAAGTCGCTCAGGTGGCGGCGGGCCGGTGCGTGCTGCAGGATCACCGCCTGGGGCTGGCCGCCCCGCAGGATGAAGCTCGAGGAGAGATAGGCGGGGTGGCTGAGGGCCCCCTGGCCCTCGATCACGATCACCTCCGGGTGATCACAGTCGTAGGCCGCCACCACCGCCGCCTCCACCTCCCCCGAGCAGAACTGGGAGGGGATGGCATCGAGGGGCACGCCGAAGCGCCCCCCCTGGATCAGGCCGGTCTGGCCGGTGCTCACCAGCGCGGCGGCGATGCCGTGGTCCCGGAGGGCCCGCACCAGCAGGGTTGCCGTGGTGCGCTTGCCGATGGCTCCATCGGTGCCGAGCACGGCGATGCGCGGGCAGCGCACCCGGGCGATCGAGCCGTTGAACAGCTTCAGGTCCTTGAGGGGGGCCGGGCGTCGCACGTCCCGGATCGACACCCCATGGCGCCGGGCAGTGGCCTGAAAGACGCCGTCGTCGTTGAGGAACTCCCGCATGCCGTTCACCAGGTTGAACCCTGCAGCCATCGCCTCCAGCAGCACACGGCGATCCTCCTGGCCGAACAGGCCGCTCGCCGGGGCCATGCCATAGATCAAGGTGCCGCCCCCCGGTCCCACCAGGGCGCGGGCGGCGGCCAGGTTGGCCACCACCGGGATGCCGTTGGCCACCCCGTCGAGCAGGAGTCCGGTGTCCAGCCCGGCGCACTGGCTGTCGATCACGGCCCGGATGGCATAGGCGTCGCAGTGCCGCACCAGGCCGTGGGCCGTCTTGCCATCGAGGCCGGAGAAATGGCCTTCGCAGTACACAACCGCTGCCGGTGTGCGGGCTGCCATCAGACCGGTTGCGGCCAGGGTCAGGTCGGGGACCTGGGGGGAAAATGTCAAAGAAGCCAGGCCGTGACCGCTGGGCGAAGTGACCGCTGGGCAGGGTGCAGCACCGCAGACGGAAGCGGCGCAGAGGTGGCCGCCAGGTGGCGTGGTTCCGGCCAGTCTAGGGAGATTCGAGGGGTTGGAGCACGCCGCAACCTGCTGCGCTCAGCGGCGGCCGTTCACGATCACCCCCTGGGCGCTGCCCCCGGCGGCACCGGGCAGGGCCGGCACCACTGAGGTCTGGCCATCCCACTTGTCGAGGAACAGCTTGTACAGCACCTGGTCGTCGAGGCTGGAGTTGAGGGTCTGGTAGCGCTTGGCCTCCTGCTCGGCAATCCGCACCTCGGTCTGGGCGCGCAGCAGTTGCTGCTCGGCGATCTGCTTCTGCTCGATCGCGGCGCGGTATTCCTCGGCGATCTGCAGGCCGGTGAGGTCGAGGCCCTGCACGTTCACGTAGTCGAACTTGCGCAGTTCTTCGGCCACCTTCTCCTGCACGATCTCGGAGATCGTGTTCCACTCGGTGGCGATCGTGACCAGCTCGTACTGGGAAAACACGGATTTGAGGGCCTTGAGCAGCGAGGGCTGGATCACCCGCGGGTAGATCTGCTGGTTGTCGGTGGCGATGGTCTCGAAGATGCGGCCCGCTTCGCTGGGCTTCATCGCGTACTTCACCGTGGCTGTGGCCTGGATCACCTGCAGATCTTTCGTGAGGGTGGAGAACTGCTCGGGCCGCACCTGGGTGCGCACATCGAACAGGGAGATCGCCTGCACCAGCGGCGCCTTGAAATTGGCGCCCGGAGCCCGCGGCGCGCCGGTGACCTTGCCCAGGGTGGTGACCACCGCCACGTTGCCGGCCGGCACAATGAAAACGGCCTGGCTGAGGAGGATCAGCAGACCCAGCACCGCAGCCACGATCAGGGTGAAGCCGCCGCCTGGCCCCTCGGCGCTGGCGGAGCGGAGCGGTGACTGCATGGCGAGCCAGATGAATGGCCAAACCTAGGCAGGTTGGCCAGGGTCGCGGGCAGCCTCCGGTTGCACCAGGCCATCGAGCGTCACAAAGCGGTAGCCGCGCCGTTGGAGCAGGGGCACCACCCGCTGCAGGGTGGCCAGGGTGGCCTGCAGGGTGTCGGGCCGGTCGTGCAGCACGATCACCCCGCCGGGGTGGGCATGGAGCAGCAGGAAGCGGCGCAGAAACCAGCCGGGCGGATGGCTGGTGTCGAGGGGGAACAGCGAAGCGAGAGCCAGGCGGTAGCCGGCGGCATTCAGCTGGCGCAGCATCCGCCGGTGAAACCAGCCGCCCCCCGGGCGAAACCAGTGCAGCCGCTGCTCCCGCGGGGCCGCCGCCTGCTGCAGGGCCCGCTCGGTGGCCAGCAGCTGGGCCGCGAAGCTGGCGGGATCCAGCCGGGACGACACCCCATCCACCTGCATGTGGTTGCCGATCTGGTGGCCGCCTGCCAGGGCCCGCTGCACAAAGCCGGCCGGGCCCCGCTCCAGGTGATCGCCGATCAGAAACAGGGTGGCCGGCACCTGCAGCTCCCGTAGCAACTCAAGCAGCTGATCGCTGCCGGGGCTGGGGCCGTCGTCGATCGTGAGGGCCAGGCGGGAGCCGGCGCCAGGGGCACGGAACAGCACCTGCGGCAGCAGGGGCGGCAGCAGCCGGCTCGCCAGCGCGAGCAGGGGCCAGCTGGCCAGCAGCAGCAGCCCCCACAGCAGCCCGGCCGGCATTGCCCGAAGCAGCCGCCTCACAGCCCTGGCCCGCAGTCCCAGCGATTGCCATCCCCTCACCGAACCCCCGTTTGGTGCCATCGACCACAACCGCAGGCCACCAGCCCGCTAGGACCGGGCCAGTCGAGACCAGATCCATGTTGTCGACCAGCACCCGTCTGCGCCTGCAGGAGATTCTCGAGCGGATCGCCAGCGGAGCACCGGTGAGCCTCAGCGAACGGGTATACCTGCAGAAATTCGCCGACCGGGACGCCACGGTGGCCAGCTGGCTGCGCCGCGCCCGCCGAAGGCAACTGGGCCAGGGTGGCAACGGCATCGACCGGCTGCTGGCCGACCTCGACCTGGGGCCCGCCGAACCGGACGAGGGCTTTGATCCCGGCGATGACGACCTGGGCGACTGGTTCCGCGGGGCCCCGGGCTGGTTGCGGCGCAGCTAGGCCCGTAGCCTCAGGCCAATGCCCAAGGCCCCATGACCACCACCGCGCTGCCCGCCTGCCGCACGATCGAGGTGGGCCTCAGCGCCAACCCCTACCCGATCGTGATCGGCGCCGGCGGCCTC
>JBBASN010000098.1:0-9412 GCA_040399225.1 Prochlorococcaceae cyanobacterium
CAGCAGCTGGCGCAGCACCCAGAGGTTGAGCACCAGCAGCGGCAGGGCCAGGCCGGCCTTCAACCAGGGGGGCAGCACCAGGCGTTCGAGCATCGGCTTCGCCCCTCAACCCATCTGGGCCAGGTAGGCCCCGCTGCCCAGCTCCTGCAGGCGGCCATCCTTGGCCCGCACCTGAGCGTGCAGCTCGGCCCGGTACGACGCCAGGGCCTCGGCGAGGCGGGCAGCGGCCGTGGCCAGGATCTGCACCGCCAGCAGCCCGGCATTGGTGCCGTTGCCGATGGCCACCGTGGCCACGGGGATGCCGGCAGGCATCTGCACGATCGAGTGCAGGGAGTCCACTCCCGAGAGGGCGCGGGTGTGCACCGGCACGCCGATCACCGGCAGGGTGGTGAGCGAGGCCACCATCCCCGGCAGGTGGGCGGCGCCACCGGCACCGGCGATGATCACCTGGAGGCCCCGCTCGCGGGCCTGCTGGGCGAAGGCCACCATCTCCAGCGGCGTGCGGTGGGCCGAGAGCACCCGCACCTCACAGGCCAGGCCGAAGCGCTCCAGCATCGCCACTGCCGGCTGCATGGTGGGCAGGTCGGAATCGCTGCCCATCACCACCGCCACCCGCGGCGGGGCTGACGGGGCGTCTGCAACGGCGCTGGTGCCGGTGGGCGGAACAACGGGCGTGGCGCTCAACGGCGGACAACGCAGGATGGATGCATTGTCGCGGCTGCCCCGTCGATGCGCTGGATCACCAACGTGCGCCTGCCCCGGGCCCGCCGCTGCAGCCATGGCGGCGATCGCCGCTGGCGGCTGGCGGTGGATGGGGAGGGCTGGATCACGGCGGTGGAGCCGATTGCTGCCGGCAGTTGCGCCGCCGGCGACGACTGGGGCGGCGACTGGCTGAGTCCGGCCGGGGTGGACCTGCAGATCAACGGCGGCCTGGGCCTGGCCTTCCCCGAACTGAGCGCAGCCGATCTGCCCAGGCTGCTGGAGCTGCTGGAGCTGCTCTGGCGCGATGGCGTGGAGGCGATCTGCCCCACCCTGGTGACCTGCGGCGTGACGCCGCTGCGCCAGGCCCTGGCGGTGCTCGAGCTGGCCCGCCAGCAGCACCGGCCCGGCCGCTGCGAGCTGCTCGGCGCCCATCTGGAGGGCCCATTCCTCAACCCCTCCCGCCGCGGTGCCCACCCCGAGCAGCACCTGGCCGCCCCCAGCCTGGAGGCCCTGGCGGAGCGGATCGCCGGGTTCGAGGACCAGATCGACCTGGTGACCCTGGCGCCCGAACTGGAGGGGGCAGAAGCGGTGATCGTCGCGCTGCGCCAGCGGGGGATCGTGGTGAGCCTGGGCCACAGCGCCGCCAGCGAGAGCGACGCCAGCGCGGCGTTTGAGGCCGGGGTGGCGATGCTCACCCACAGCTTCAACGCCATGGCCGGCTTGCACCACCGCGCCCCCGGCCCCGTGGCGGCGGCGGTGCTGCGGGGCGACATCGCCCTGGGGCTGATCGCCGACGGCGTGCACGTGCACCCCAGCATGGCCCTGCTGCTGCAGCGGCTGGCGCCGGACCAGGTGGTGCTGGTGAGCGATGCCCTCGCCCCCTACGGCCTCGGCGAGGGCCGGCACCGCTGGGACGAGCGGGTGCTGCTGGTGGAGGACGGCAGCTGCCGCCTCGAGGACGGCACCCTGGCCGGCGTGACCCTGCCCCTGCTGGAGGGCGTGCGGCGGCTGGCCAGCTGGGGGGTGCCCGCCGAGCAGGCAATCGCGGCGGCCACACTCACGCCCCGGCGGGTGCTGGGCGATCGGCGCAGCGCCACCGAGCTGCTGCTGGGGCGCCCCCTAGGGGACACCTTGCGCTGGAGCGCGTCGACAGATGGGCTCAGCTGGCGGCGGTCGGGCAGGCCGGCTGCAGATCGGTGTGGGTGAAATCGTTGCCCTTGAACAGCAAGGGAGAGCCGGCCCGCTTGGCCAGGGCAAAGGCAAAGCAGTCGCCGAAATTCAAGCCAGCTCGATGCCGGCCCTTGCCGTAGCGGCTGAAGGCACCGCGGGCCAGCTCGGCCTGCTCGCGATCCACAGCCACGATCTCAATCTCAGCAGTGCTCAGGAACAGATCCAGATCGCCCTGACCGTCGGCTCCAAAGCGGGCCTCCAGCACGATCGAGAGCTCCACCAGGGACGCCGCTGAGAGCAGACGGGTGTCGGCCGCAGCGATAAGGGCGTTGAAGGCACTGCGCTCGGGCTCGTCCTGGAGGATGGCCAGCACAGCCGAGCTGTCAATCACCATCAGCAGGGCAGGCCATATGCGTCGTAGCCAAGGATCTCCTCGGCCGTGCGCTGGTCGCGGATCGGCCTGGCGGCGCAACGCCGGGCAATCTGGTCCAGACGACTGGCGAGGATCGCCTGGGCATCGGGCCGGGCTGCCCGTTGGCGGCGCAGCCGCTGCAGACGCTCCTGAAGAGCCAGGATCACGGCATCGGTCTTGCTTTCACCGGCGAGGGCAGCCAGCTCCGCCGCCAGCCGGTTGGCCTCTGGATTGCGGATGTTCAGCGCCATGACCAGGCTGTGTAGACAGCATGGTCGCAGTGTAGACACAACAGCACGGCAACCGCATAGCCAAAACCCCGGCGTTTCACGACCTGGCCTCCCTGCCGCCGGCTGCGTTTACGGCCGTGGCCCAAACCTGTGAAGACCTGATCACCGCAGAGGAGAAGGAGCAGCCCACACCCCGGGAGCGGCAGCTGCTCGCCGCCCTGTTGGGCCAACCCTGGCCAGCCCAGCCCGCCGCCAGCGGCAGGAGGTGATGCAACTGCTCACGCTGCTGGCTTTTTCTGGAGCCGCGGCTCGATCAGGCCAAGGTGCAGCTGCTGGAGCGCATCGCCGTTGAACTGCAGGTGCTGGGCTTCACGATGGGCCTGTTCCCCGACCACGCCCTGCTGATTGCCCTGCCGGCCCTGTTGCACTTCCAGATGGGCATCGCCGATCCCCTGGCGGAAAGCGTGGCGCCAAAACTGGAGGACCAGCTCAATGCCCCGGCCCTCGCGCCAGAGCTCCCTAGGATCCGGCCCATTCCGAGGCCCATTGCCGCGCTCGATGCCCACCGCGCCCGTCAGCACCACCACCGCCGCCGACAAGGCCGCTGAGAAAGCCGAGGTCAAGACCTACTTCGAGAGCACCGGCTTCGATCGCTGGAACCGCATCTACAGCACGTCAGATGACGTGAACAATGTGCAGCGCAACATCCGCATCGGCCACCAGAAGACGGTGGACAATGTGCTGGCCTGGCTGCAGGAGCAGGGCGAGCTGGGCCAGCGCAGCTTCTGCGACGCCGGTTGCGGCGTGGGCAGCCTGGCGATTCCCCTGGCCCAGCTGGGTGCCGGCTCGATCGCCGCCTCCGACCTCTCCGAGGCCATGGCCAATGAAGGGCGCCGCCGGGCCGAAGCGGCCGGCATCGGCAGCGACCAGCTGCAGTTCAGCGCCTCCGACCTGGAGAGCCTGCAGGGCCGCTACGACACGGTGATCTGCCTGGATGTGTTCATCCACTACCCCCAGGCCCCTGCCGAGGAGATGGTGCGCCACCTGGCCGGCATGGCCGAAAAACACCTGATCGTGAGCTTCGCCCCCTACACCCCGCTGCTGGCCCTGCTCAAGGGCATCGGCCAGCTGTTCCCCGGCCCGAGCAAAACTACCCGCGCCTACACCCTGCGGGAAGACGGCATTGTGGCCGCCGCGGCCGAGGCAGGCTTCAAGCCAGTGCGCCGCAGCCTCAACCAGGCGCCCTTCTACTTCTCACGCCTGATCGCCTTCGAGCGGGGCTGAGCCGACTGGCCTGCCCAGGCCAGATCCCTAGGCGGCCCTTCCGGCCCGCACCAACCGGAAGGTGAGGTTGAGCCGCTCTTGCTGCAGCTTCAGGCGCCGGGGCAAGCCGTGCTGCCACCACAGCTGGGTGGGGGGATCCATCAACAGCAGATCGCCAGGACCGAGCGGGAGGTTGAAGGGAACGCAGGTGCCGCAACCCGGCCCAAAGCGCTCCGGTGGTGGCAGGCCGCTGGCCCGGGGGCTGGGGCGGGGCCGCAGGCGAAGGTCGCGGGCGGCCCCCAGGCTGAGGGAGGCGATCGGCGCGGCCGGATCCAGCTCGGGCTCATCGTCGGCATGCCAGCCCATGGCGTCGCGCCCGTCGCGGTAGCGGTTGAGCAGCAGAGAATTGAAGCGCCAGCCGGTGAGCTGCGCCAAGGTGTTGCGCAAGGCGGCTGCCGCAGGCGACCAGGGCTCGATCGCGTTGGCCAGGCCGCTGTAGCAGTAGCCGCACCCCGGATCCGCCATCCAGCAGGTGAGCCGCGGCAAGGGGTGCTGGCGCCCGTACAGCCGGATCGCCTCCTGCTTCCAGGGCACCTCGGCCCGCAGGGCAGCCAGCAGCTGGGCGGCGGCGGTGGGCGCCAGCCATGCGGACCAGTGACGCAGGCGCAGGCCGGGCCGCTCCAGCAGGCTGGGTTGGCGGGGATGGTCAGGCAACGGCCCAGGCCGGCAGGGGCGCTTCCAGCTCCAGCCGGCGGCCATCCGCCAGGGGCATGCCCAACCGGTGGGCGTGCAGCTGATAGCCACCATCGCCCGGCAGGGCCTGCGGGTGGGCCAGCCCGCCCGGGCCATAGAGGGGATCGCCCAGCAGCGGTGCCCCGGCGGCGGCGGCGTGGATGCGGATCTGGTGGGGACGGCCACTGGCGATCACCAGCTCCACCAACCAGCTGTGCTGGCTGCGCCGCAGCAGGGTGAGGGTGCTGCGGGCCGCCAGGGAGGGGGAGGTGAGATCAGCGGGGCAGGCTGCGGCCCAGATCGTGCCCAGGTGGGGGTGGGGGCGGCGGCCGATCGGCGTGGTGAGCTCCAGGCTGTGGGCCGGGGCCAGGGCGAGCAGGGGCGAGCCGGGCAGCGGCGGCTGCAACAGGGCCCGGTAGAGCTTGCGGCAGGAGCCGCTCTGGGCGCCGATCGCCTTGGGCTGAGCACGCGTGCTGTCCCGCAGCCGGGCACTGAGCCAGGCCCGGGTGGCAGGCCGGCGGGCACAGAGCAGCAGGCCGGAGGTGAAGCGCCCCAGCCGGTGCACCGGCCGGGGCTGGCCGGCGGCGGCATCCAGCTGGCCAGCAGCCACCTGGCCGGCGATCTGGCCGAGCACGGTGTGCGCCAACCAGCCGCCGGCGGGCAGCACCGGCAGACCGCTGGGC
The DNA here is from genome assembly GCA_040399225.1 of Prochlorococcaceae cyanobacterium. Lineage (GTDB taxonomy): Bacteria > Cyanobacteriota > Cyanobacteriia > PCC-6307 > Cyanobiaceae > NIES-981. Next base: position 5,193 of record JBBASN010000098.1, read on the forward strand.
TTGTTGAACACCAGCAGGTCGCCGTCATCGAACAGGGGGCCGGGCAACGCCGGCACGGCACCCTCCTGCCAGGGGGGCCGATGCCACACCAGCCGATCGCCGGCTGCGAGCGGCCCATCGGCCCGGAGCCGCTGGCCGTTCCTGCAGATCTCGCCGGCGGCGAGCCGCTGCCGCCATACCGCCTCTCCCGAGTGCCGGTAGCGGGCGGCGTAGAAGGCGCTCACGGTCTGGCCTGCCGCCTCGGAACCCACCCGGTCGCGATAGGCGTGGCCGCCATTGAGCGCGGCGGGCAGCCCGTTCAATCCACCAGCCCGTGCTCGAGGGCGTAGCGCACCAGCTCGGTGCGACTGGCGGTGCCGGTCTTGATGAAGAGCCGGCTCACGTACTTCTCCACGTTGCGGATCGAGGTTTCCAGCCGGCGGGCGATCTCCTTGTTCATCAGCCCCTCGGCCACCAGCTGCAACACCGACGCCTCCCGGGGCGTGAAGCTCAGGTCGCTGTCGCCGCCGCTGCTGGGCCTGGGGCTGCCGCCGCTGGCCAGCAGGGAGCGGATCTCGGTGATCTGGCGCGACAGCTGGCCGATGTCGGCGTCGGCGAAGCGGGCCGCCTCGGCCAGCAGGCGCTGCTGGCGGGCCACCACGTTGCGCACCCGGGCCACCAGCTCGTCGGGATCGAAGGGCTTGGGGATGTAGTCGTCGCAGCCGGCCTGGAAGCCGGCGATGCGGTCGGCGGTCATGCCCTTGGCGGTGAGGAAGATCACCGGCGTGCCGCCGAGGCGCTCGTCGGCCCGCAGCTTCTTGAGCAGGCCGTAGCCGTCGCAGCGGGGCATCATCACGTCGCTGATCACCACGTCGGGCAGCAGCTCCTGGGCCTTCTGCCAGCCCTCCTCGCCGTCGTTGGCGGTGGTCACGGCGAAGCCCTCGTCCTCCAGGTAGGCCGTCACGGCCGCCCTCAGGCCGGGCTCGTCGTCCACCAGCAACAGCCGGGCCGGGGCGGGGGGCGTGGCGGCCTCGCTGTCACCAGCGGCGGCGGCGGCCGCATCGGTGACGGGGGTGGAGGTGGGCGCGGTGGGGTCGGTGCTCATGGGCACCAGTCTGCAGAGGCTCAGCTGCCCCGTCCAGGCAGGATCTGCACGGATTCCCGCAGGCTGCCGCTGTAGCCCAGCTGGCGGGCCACGCCCGTGAGCTCCGCCGGCTCGCGGCCGGCCTGCTCGGGATGGCACACCGCCCACCACACCAGATGGTGCACCCGGTTGCCGGGATGGATCGACCCGCCCGGGTTGAGCTCCACCAGCTGCCAGCGGCCCGACTCGTTGGTGAGCCGCATCGGCGCGCTGGCCGAACAGCGCACGGTGTCGCTGCGCACGGTGACCTCCACGCCACGCTGCTGCCAGAGGCTCACCCGCCAGAGGTCCGGGCTGGCGGGATCCCGGCGGGGGCCATAGATCCCCAGCACCCGTGGCCCCTCCTGGCTGGGCCGTTCCTCCAGCACCACCAGGCCCGGGGGCCAGGAGGGGGCCTCAGCCAGGGCGCCCGCGGGCGCCAGCACGCCGAGCAGCAGGGCCAGGGCAGCCGCCCCTGCCCGGCAGCGGCAGCGGCACCGACAACGGCGGAGCGCGGTTGTCAGCATGGGGGTAGGCACGACCAGCCATGCTCGCCTACCTCGACCACCAGGCCAGCACCCCCTGCGACCCGGCCGTGGTGGCGGCGATGGCTCCCTGGTGGAGCGAGCACCCCGCCAACGCCTCCAGCCGCGGCCACCGGCCGGGCCTGGAGGCCGCCGCCGCCGTGGAGCGGGCCCGCGCCCAGGTGGCGACCGCCCTGGGGGCCAGCCCGGAGTGGGTGGTGTTCACCAGCGGCGCCACCGAGGCCAACAACCTGGCCCTCAAGGGCGTCGCCGAAGCCGCCCTGGGCGAACCCAGCGGCCGGCGGCGGCTGCTGAGCCTGGTGAGCGAACACCGGGCGGTGCTGGATCCCCTGCACTATCTCGAGCGCCATGGCTTCCCCCTCAGCCTGCTGCCGGTGGGCGGCGACGGGCGCCTCGATCCCGCAGCGCTGGCGGCGGCCCTGGGCGACGACGTGCTGCTGGTGAGCGCGATGGCCGCCAACAACGAGATCGGCGTGCTCCAGCCCCTGGCCGCGCTGGCGGCCCTCTGCCGCGCCCGGGGTGCCCTGCTGCACGTGGACGCCGCCCAGGCTGCCGGCCACCTGCCCCTGGCCATGGCGGCGCTGGGCATCGACCTGCTCAGCCTCAGCGGCCACAAGTGCGGCGGGCCCAAGGGGGTGGGAGCCCTGCTGGTGCGTCCGGGCCTGGAGCTGGCCCCCCAGCTGCATGGCGGCGGCCAGGAAGGGGGGCGGCGGGCCGGCAGCGTGGCGGTGCCGCTGGTAGTGGGGCTGGGGGAGGCCCTGGCCCTGGCCACGGCTCGCCAGGAGGCGGAAGCCAGGCGGCTGGCGGCCCTGCGCGACCGGCTCTGGGCCGGCCTTGAGGGCATCGGCGACATCGCGCTCAACGGTCCACCGCCGGGGCCCGATCGCCTAGCCCACAACCTGAACGTCACCGTGCTGGGGGTGGATGGGGCCGCCCTCCACCAGCGGCTGCGGCGCCGGCTGGCGGTGAGCAGCGGCTCGGCCTGCAGCCAGGGCTCCCCCTCCCATGTGCTGGCTGCCCTGGGGCGCAGCCGGGCCGAGGCGGCGGCCTCGATCCGCTTCGGGCTGGGGGCCACCACCACCGCCGCCGAGATCGACCTGGCAATTGCCGTGGTGATGGAAGCGCTGGCGGAGCTGCGCCGCTGACAGGCCGGGGGGCCACCGCTACGGTCCGCCCAGGCCAGCGCGTCTTGCAAACAATGGCATCCACCCCGGCAGGTCAGCCTCCCCTGCAGCTCGACCAGGCCCTGCGTGACGGCTGGGCCGCCTTCTGCCGCGCCCCCTGGCCGTTCGTGCTGTTCACCCTGATCAGCGGCGCCCTGTCCCTGGCCTTCCAGGCCCTGGCCAACCTGGCCTCCCTGCCCGAGGCCAGCCAGCCACCGGCAGTGCTGGTTGTACTGGCCACCCTGGTGGGCTCCCTGGGCCATCTGCTGGTGACCCTCTGGGGCACGGTGGGCCTGATCCGCGGCGCCTGGAGCGCCCTGGAGGGCGGGCGACCCAACCTGGGCAGCTTCCTGCACTGGGACGGCAGCGCAGCCGGCCGGCTGCTGCTGCGCCAGCTGCTGTTCGCCCTGCTGGTGTTGGCCATCGTGCTGCCGGCGGCCCTGCTGGCGGTGGGCTTCGGCCAGCTGCAGCCCTGGCTGGCGGCGCTGCCGCTGCTGCTGGCCCTGATGCTGCTCTTCTACCTGGCGGTGGGCCAGACCTTTCTGCCCTGGGTGGCGCTGCTGGGGGGCGAGGGGCCGATGGCCAGCCTGCAGCGCGGCCGCCGGGTGGTGGACCGGCAGTGGTGGATGGTGCTGCTGCTGGTGATCGTGCAGAGCGCCATCCTGCTGGCCGGGGCCCTGCTCTGCGGCGTGGGCCTGCTGGCCGCCGCCCCACTCAGCCTGTGCGTGGCCACCGCCGCCTACCGCCAGCTGTTCGGCAGCGAGGACCGCACCGGTCTGCTGGGCGACAGCCTCAACGGCTGAGCAGCAGGAAGCCACCCACCCCCACCACCGCCAGCAGCATCTGGGCCAGCCGGCTCACCAGCATCCCGGCCACCACCGCGAGCCCCACCAGCAGGGAACGGCGCAGGCGCAGCAACCCCAGCGGGCCGAGAGAGGTGGGGGCGCTCACCAGTTCCCCCAGGCTCGCCCCCAGCAGCGGCCCCACCAGCGCCCCCAGCAGCGGCCCGCCCACGGGCAGGGCCGGCAGCAGGCCCAGCAGGCCCACCAGCAGGCCGAGGCCGGCGCCGATGTAGGCCCAGCGGGTGGCCTGCAGCCGGGCCGGCCCAAGCACCAGACCCAGGGCGTCGGCACCCCAGCCCAGGGCCAGCAGCAGGCAGGCCAGGGCAAAGGCCGGCCAGCCCGCACTCCAGCCCACGGCCCACAGCCACAGCCCAGCACCGAGCGGCAGCAGGGCCAGCCCCGGCAGCACCGGCAACAGGGTGCCGGGGATAGCCAGCAGCTGGATCAGCAGGGCGGCCCACCAGATCCAATCCAGGCGGCTCAGCATCAGGCTCAGCGCATCGCTCACGTCAATGTCTCCCGCCGCCGGGCGATGCGCAGCCGGGCGCTGCGGCTACGGGGGTTGGCC
>JBBASN010000099.1:0-9260 GCA_040399225.1 Prochlorococcaceae cyanobacterium
GGTGCTTGAGCACGCCGTCCTGGTGGATGCCCGATTCGTGGGCGAAGGCGTTGGCACCCACGATCGCCTTGTTGGGCTGTACCGCCATGCCGGTGAGGTTGCTCACCAGCCGCGAGGTCTTGGTGATCTCCTCGGTGCGCACACCGGTGAGTGGCTCGGTGCTCTCAGCCGGCCTCCCCAGGAAGGGGTTGAAATAGCTGCGGCGCACATGCAGCGCCATCACCAGCTCCTCGAGCGAGGCGTTGCCCGCCCGCTCACCGATGCCGTTGATCGTGCACTCCAGCTGGCGGGCGCCGTTCTTCACGGCCTCCAGAAAGTTGGCCACCGCCAGGCCCAGGTCGTTGTGGCCGTGCACCGAGATCACGGCCTGGTCGATGTTGGGCACGTGGGCATTGATGCCGGCGATCAGCTCACCGAACTCCGCCGGCGTGGCGTAGCCCACCGTGTCGGGGATGTTGATCGTGGTGGCGCCGGCCTTGATCGCCGCCTCGATCACCTCATACATGAACTCCGGATCGGAGCGGCCGGCGTCCTCGCAGGAGAACTCCACGTCGTCCACCAGGGACCGGGCATAGTCCACCATCTCGGCGGTGATCGCCAGCACCTCGGCGCGGCTCTTGCGCAGCTTGTGCTCCAGGTGGATGTCGCTGGTGGCGATGAAGGTGTGGATGCGCCGTTTGGCCGCCGGGGCCACCGCATCGGCGCAGGCCTTGATGTCGCCGGCCGCCGCCCGGGCCAGGCCGCAGATCACAGGCCCCTCGGGGGTGCCCACGCTGTCGGCGATGCGGTGCACGGCGTTGAAGTCGCCTGTGCTGGCAAAGGGGAAGCCGGCCTCAATGATGTCCACCCCCAGGCGTGCCAGCTGCTGGGCGATCGCCAGCTTCTCCTCCAAGTTGAGGCTGGCACCAGGCGACTGCTCGCCGTCGCGCAAGGTGGTGTCGAAGATCAACACCCGGCCGGGGTCGCGGGCCATCACTGGGCTCCTTATGCGGAATGGCTATGAGTTAGCCCCATTGTAAGCGGCGGGGTGGGCCATCGGCCCGTCCTGGGCCCATACAGGAGTGGCCTTACAGTGGATTCCAGTGGAGCCGGCCGATTGCTCAACCTGGCGCGCCACAGTCCCAGCCCCGGGGGCCGCTGATGGCCCGCCCCCAGGCCCCGCGCAGCAAGCCATCTGCAGCAGTCGCACCCGTCGCTCGCCAGCCCACCACCCCTAGCTCAGGGGCGGCCGCCCAGCCCGCCCCTGAGCCCGGCCCCGAACCCCTCACCAGCGCCGGTGACCTGGCCCTGGTGCTGCACGCCCACCTGCCCTACGTGCGCTCCAGCGAGCCCGGCTCCCTGGAGGAAGACTGGTACTTCCAGGCCCTGCAGGAGTGCTATCTGCCCCTGCTGGCCGTTCTGGAGGCCGCCGCCGCCGACAGCGGCCAGCACGCCCGCATCACCCTGGGGCTCTCGCCCACCCTGCTGAGCCTACTGGCCGACCGCCGCCTCAACGCCCGCTTTCTTCCCTGGCTGGTGCAGCGCCAGCAGCTGCTGGAGCGGGCGCCCGCCGAGCACGCCGAGGCCGCCGCCCACCTCGGCCAGCAGCTGCAGCAAGTGGAGCAGCAGTGGCTGGCCTGTGAGGGCCAGCTGGTGCCCCGCTTCCGCCAGCTGCAGCAGCAGGGTGTGGTGGACCTGATCACCTGCGGCGCCACCCACGGCTACCTGCCCCTGCTGCGCGAGGTGCCGGAGGCCGTGCGGGCCCAGCTCCTGAACGCCGTGCGCGAACACGAGCGCCAGCTAGGAGAGCGGCCGCTGGGCATCTGGCTGCCGGAGTGCGCCTACTACGAGGGCCTCGACCAGCAGCTAGTGGACGTGGGGCTGCGCTATTCCGTGCTCGACGGCCACGGCCTGCTCCACGCCCTGCCCCGCCCCCGCTACGGCGTGTTCGCGCCGATCTGCTCCCCCGCCGGCGTGGCCTTTTTCGGCCGCGACGGCAACGCCACCCTGCCGGTATGGAGCGCCCGCGAGGGCTACCCCGGCGATGGCGTGTACCGGGAATTCCACCGCGACATGGGCTGGGATCTGCCGGAGGAGGAGCTGCAGCACCTGGGCATTCGCAGCCGCCGACCCCTGGGCCTCAAGCTGCACCGGGTCACCGCCCAGGGCTGCCCCCTTGATCACAAGCAGCCTTACCAGCCCGAAGCCGCCGCCGCCCGCACGGCCGAGCATGGGGCTGCCTACCTGCAGGGTCGGGCCCGGGAGTTACAGCAGTTGGCCACCAGCATGGAGCAGCGGCCCCTGCTGGTGGCCCCCTTCGACGCCGAGCTGTTCGGCCACTGGTGGTTCGAGGGCCCCCGCTTTCTGTCAGCCCTGTTCCAGCAGGCCCCCGCCGCCGGCGTGCGCCTGGTCACCCTGCGCGAGGTGCTGCAGCAACGCCACACCCTGCAGGTGTGCTCCCCCTCCCCCAGCAGCTGGGGCCAGGGCGGCTACCACGACTACTGGCTCAACGACAGCAACGCCTGGGTGATCCCCGAGTGGCAGCGGGCGGCCCAGGCGATGGTGCGGCGGGTGAACCGCGGCGTGGCCAACCCCGCCCAGCGGGATCTGCTCACCCAGGCCGGCCGCGAGCTGCTGCTGGCCCAGAGCTCCGACTGGAGCTTCATCCTCCGCGCCGGCACCACCACCGAGCTGGCCCGCGAGCGCATCCAGCGCCACCTCGACCGCTTCTGGCGCCTGATCGACGCCATCGAGACGAACGCCACCCCCCCGGAGGAATGGCTGCGGGCCCTGCAGCACGAAGACGGCCTCTTCCCCCGCCTGAATGCCGCCGACTGGGTGAGCATGCCCAGCCAGGTCACCCCCCCGCCGGCCTGAACAGCCGCAGCCCCAGCGCTGCCTCCCGGCCCCGCATGCCCATCAGCCCGGCCTTCACGCTCCAGGGGGCCGTGGCGAACAGGCGCAGCATCGCCGCCAGCAGCTCGGGCACGCTGGCGGTGTTGGCCAGAAAGCCGTACCACCGCTCAGCGGGCATGGCAAAGAAGGTGGCGAAATGGGCGCGAAGCTGGGGCTCGGAAAAGCGCATCAGCTTCTCCAGCCCGAATTGATACAGGGCGTGCTTGCGGCGCAGGGCCAGGGGCCAGAGGGCCTGCCAGCCCGCCCGCGCCAGCTGGGTCGAGCCCGCCTGGGGATCGGAGCGCAGCTGCGCCGCGACCGCAGCGGCCACCGCTGGCGCCCGGCGCAGCAGGGAACCCACCATGTAGCCCGAAGCGGGGTGCACCATCGAGGCCGCTCCGCCGAAGCCCAGCACCGGCTGCTGCAGGTCCGGCAACGGCAGATTCATCGGAAACAGACAGAACTCTTCGTGCTCCACCTGCACCACCCGGACGCCCCGGTGGGCCAGGCGCCGCTGCAGGCGCTCCTGCAGAATGGTATGAGGCACCGGCGGCGCCAGGGCCAGGGATGTCTCCTCCACGAAAAAGCGGCCCTCGCCCAGATCCATCGCATAGAGAAAGGTGGGCGGCACCTGGCGCTCCTCGGGGCTGAGGTGGTCGCTGCGGTAGTCCATCAGCACGAACTGGCCCGGCTCCACCGGGGGCGCCGAGAAGCGCCCCACGATCCCGTAGGCCGCCTGGCCGGCCACCGGCCCCTCATCCGGCCGCTGCACGAACACCGGCTGGTGGCCGGTGGCATCCACCAGCAGGCGGGTGCGCTGGCTGCTGCCGTCAGCGCAGCGCAGCAGTGTGAGCGTGGTGCAGCCCTCGCCGGCCGCCGTCTCCAGCTCGAAGCCGCTGGCCTGGCCCTGCAGGATGGCCACGCCACCGCGCTCGCAAGCCGCCAGCCAATGCTCCTGCAGCGCCTCCCTGCTGAATAGGCCGTAGTCGCGGCCATGGGGGGTGGACCGATTGGCTGGATCGGCCGGGTTGGTCGAGCCGGCGCCGAAGTAGCTCAGCGTGTGGCTCCAGCGGTGCTCCAGCAGGTGACCCAGGCCGAGGCCATCCACCTCATCCCCCCACACGCCGTAGGTGTTGTGCCAGGGGGCGCGGGGATCGTGGGGGGCGAGCAGGGCCACCCGCAGCCCCTGCTCGCCCAGGGCGGCCGCGATGCACAGGGCCGCCGGACCGCATCCCAGCACCAGCCCATCCCAGGGAGCTGTCCCACTCACACCTCCACCTCCAGGGCCAGGCGGTTGTTGGTCTGCAGCTCCGGCCGCTCGAGAATTTCGAGCTGGGGATCGGCGATCACCTCCAGCCGGTGGCGGCCGGGCGTCAGTTCCAGCGGCACCGTGAAGGCCTCCGCGTCCCCCGCCGCCAGCCAGGGCAGGCGAAGGTAGCGGTGGCTGCTGTAGCGGTCGTCCACCACCACCGCCACGCCCACATCGCTCACGTCGAGGGCACCGCGGTTCACCACCCGAAACTGGACGGCGCCTCCGGCATACAGCAGATCCTCCACCCCCAGATCGCTGGCCAGGCTGAGGATCCGCTGCAGCGGATAGAGCACCAACCGCTCCAGCTCCGCCAGCTGCGCGCCGGGGTGTTCGTGGTGCAGGTGGCCGCCGTAGCGCAGGTCGGTGCTGCAGCCATGCAGATGCAGGTGGGCACCGCGCTGGGGCACCGTCACCCGCCCCTGCTCGGGGTCGGTGTCGAAAAAGCCACAGCACTCCCACTGCAGCGAGGCGCCCAGATAGCGGATCGGATCGGCCGGATCGCCGGGATCTTGGGCCGCCAGCCGGTAGTGCTGCAACAACTGATAAATGCTCTGAGCCGCCGTGGCCTCACTGGCGGCGCTGCGGGCGATCGCCGTGTTACGCCGCTGCTGGCCCATGCACAGCTTGGACGCCACGGTGATCACCAACCCCTGCCAGCGGGCCAGCAGCCGCAGGCCATAAATCGGCGCCTCGGCCAGCCGGCCCTCGCCGCGCAACCGGGCGATCGCCTCCCCCACCAGCTCCTGCAGCGGCCGGCCGGCCGGATCGCCCAGCCCGGCCAGCTCGGCGGCGGAGAGGGGGGTGCGCAGGGCAGTGGCATCGCCGCTGAAGCACACGTAGGGGAAGTGGCCGCTGCCATCGCCGGGGCGCAGGGCCCGGATGCCGCCACTGCTGGCCTCGCACTTCCAGATGGTGGTGTCACCGCCCGGCTGCTGCAGAAAGGTGAGCTCGCCGTTGTCGAGGCTGGTGGTGGTGCCCAGGCCCAGCACATCGCCGCTAAGGGGGATGCGCTCCAGGGGCAGGTGCTCGCGCACATCCCCCTGGATCAGGTCGCTCACCGTGTTGGCGATCCAGAGATCAGCCGGCATCCGGATCGGCTGACGCCTCGCCTGGGGTAGCGGCAGTGGTCTCGGCGCCCTCCTCCTCCTCGGGGGCCGGCGGCACCAGCACCACCTCGGCCAGGCGGTCGCGGGCATCGAGCTTCTGCAGGCGCACGCCGGTGGCCGCCCGCGACTGCTGGGGCACGGCATCGGCCTGGGTGCGCACGATCACGCCCTTCTCGCTCACCAGCAGCAGCTCTTCGCCGGCGCCGAGCACCTTCAGCCCCACCAGCACGTCGTCGGGCTGGCGGAACTTGATCGCCCGCAGGCCCATGCCGGCCCGCTTCTGCAGCCGGAACTGATCCACCGGCACCCGCTTGCCCAGGCCAGCGGCGGTGGCCACCAGCACCCAGGGGCCCTCGCTGGCGGCAGTGTCCTCACCGTCCAGCTCGTCGCTCTCGTCATCGCCTGCTTCGGCACTGCTGGAGGCCACCCGGTCGGCCAGCTCGGCCGGCAGCACATCCATGCTCACCAGCCGGTCGCCCACCCGCAGGTTCATCGCCCGCACGCCGCGGGCCGTGCGGCCCAGGGGCCGCAACTCCTCATCGCTGAGGCGGAAGTGGATGGTCATGCCCTGGCGGGAGCCGATCAGCACGCTGTCGCCCGGCAGGGCCAGGCGCACCCAGGTGAGGGCGTCGCCCTCCACGAGGTCGATGGCGATCAGGCCGTTGGAGCGGATGTTGGCGAAGGCCGAGAGCCGGGTGCGCTTGATGAAACCGCCGCTGGTGAGCATCACCAGCACGCCGTCGTCGGTGAATTCGCTCACCGCCAGCAGCGAGGTGATCTGCTCCTCGCGGGGGATCGGCAGCAGCTGCACGATCGGCGTGCCCTTGGCGGCCCGGCTGCCCACCGGCACCCGGTAGGCCGGCACCGTGTACACCACGCCCCGGTCGGAGAACAGCAGCAGGTTGTCGTGGTCGTTGCAGCTGATGAACAGCTTCACGGCCTCCTCGCCCTGGCTGCGGGTGCCGGCCTTGCCGCGGGTGCCGCGGCTTGTGGCCTCAAACTCACTCACCGGCATGCGCTTGAGGTAGCCGGTCTCGGTGAGCAGCACCACCGAGCGCTCGTTGGCGATCAGGTCGATGTCATCGAGGCCGCCCTCCACATCGAGGATCTCGGTGCGGCGGGGGGAGTGGTAGCGGCTGCGGATCGTGGCCAGCTCGTCGCTGATGATCTCCAGTACCCGCTCCCTGCGGGCCAGGATGTCCTGGTAGTCGGTGATCTTGGCGAGCAGGTCCTCGTGCTCCAGCCGGATCTTGTCGGCCTCCAGGGCGGTGAGCCGGCGCAGCTGCATCTGCAGGATGGCGTCGGCCTGCAGCTCGCTCAGGCCGAACTGCTCCATCAGGCCCGCGCGGGCCGTGGCCGCGTCGGCGGCGGAGCGGATCAGGGCAATGATCGCGTCGAGGTTGTCGAGGGCGATCAGCAGGCCCAGCAGGATGTGATCGCGCTCCTCCGCCTTGCGCAGCAGATAGCGGGTGCGCCGCTCGATCGTGTCGATGCGGAAGTCGAGGAACACCTCCAGCATCCGCCGCAGGTTGAGCAGCACCGGCTCACTGCCCACCAGCGCCAGCATGTAGGCATTGAAGTTGCTCTGCAGCGGCGTGAGCTTGAACAGGTTGTTCAGCACCACCTGGGGATAGGCGTCCCGGCGCAGTTCGATCACGATCCGCATGCCGTCGCGGTCGGACTCGTCGCGAATGTCGGAGATGCCCTCCAGCTTCTTGTCGTTCACCAGCTCGGCGATGCGCTCGATCAGCGCCGCCTTGTTGGTCTGATACGGCAGCTCGGTGATGATCACCGCATCGCGGTCGGGGCGACCCGGCACCTCCAGGGTTTCGATCGCCGCCACGCCGCGCATCGTCACCGAACCGCGACCGGTGCTGTAGATCTCGCGGATGCCGCTGCGGCCGAGGATCTGGCCGCCGGTGGGGAAGTCGGGCCCGGTGATCAGGGCCTGCAGCTCCCGGTCGCTGATCTCGGGGTTGGCGATCAGGGCCTGCATGCCATCCAACAGCTCGCCCAGGTTGTGGGGCGGGATGTTGGTGGCCATCCCCACGGCGATGCCGGAGGAGCCATTGAGCAGCAGCTGGGGAATCCGCGCCGGCAGCACCGTGGGTTCCTGCTGGCTGCCGTCGAAGTTGTCAGCGAAATCAACGGTCTCGCTCTCGATGTCCTCCAGCAGGGCATCGGTGGTGAGCGCCTGCAGCCGCGACTCGGTGTACCGCATGGCGGCCGGTGGGTCGTTGTCCACCGAGCCGAAGTTGCCGTGCCCATCGATCAAGGGCATGCGCAGGGAGAAGTCCTGGGCCATGCGCACCAGGGCGTCGTACACCGCCGTGTCGCCGTGGGGGTGGAACTTACCCAGCACCTCGCCCACCACCCGGGCGCACTTTCTGTAGGGCCGGTCGCTGGTGAGTCCCAGCTCGTACATCGCATAGAGGATGCGGCGATGCACCGGCTTGAGGCCATCGCGGGCATCGGGCAGGGCCCGGCCCACGATCACGCTCATCGCATACTCCAGATAGGAGCGCGACATCTCGTTGCGGAGGTCGGTCTGGATGATCCGCAAATCGCCGTCAGAGCCGGAATCGCCGGGATTGACCGGTCCCGTGGGATCCGCCATGCATGACCGCCTTCAACCCGGCCATTGTATCGACCGTGGCTCGGGAAGGCAGATCCACCGCCGGCCCGGGCCATGAGCGGCCTGCGGCGCGAGGCCCTGCCCCCCCGCAGCAGCCTGGAGCTGCGCCAGCGCCAGGAGCGCGGCGCCTTGCGGGTGCGCACCGCCGCCGCCTACCGCTCCCTTGTGCAGGAGCTCGGGCTGGCCGAGGCCTATGCCGTCACCGACGTGGTGGTGGCGGCCGATGCCTGCTTCAGCGACCAGGGCAGCCTCCACCTCAGCCTCGGTCCTACGGACCCGCCGATCCGCCTGCGCGAGCTGCAGCTCGGGGGAGTGACGGCCCTGGCCAGCGGCGGCCCCGGCGAATTGGTGCTGCCGATCGGCAGCGGCGGTGCCCGGGTGCTGGAGGCCCTGCTGGGCGGGGAAGCCCTGCCCCTGGCTGCCAGCGGCGAAGCCACCCCACTGCACCCCCGCCGCGAGCTGCACACCAACCTGGATCTCGGCCGCATCGGCCTGGCCCGGCTGGTGCTGCAGCGAGCGATTGTGGAGAACGGCGTGGTGGCCTTCAGCAGCGCAGCCGGCCTCTGCGCCAGCCCCTGGGGCCCCCTGCTCGGCCCCCACCACACCGCGCTCTACAGCTGCGGCGGCGCTGGCAGCATCGGTCTCACCATGCCCGGCCTGGGCCAACTCGGGGCGGGGTCGCCCGTGCTGGTGGCCGGTGCCACCGGCTGGGTGCTGGGGGCCGGCAGCGGCCACCAGCCCGGGGTGCGCCGCCAGCCCAGTGGCCACGCCACCAGCCCGGGCGCTGTGGCCGCGGTGGCCGTGGACCTGGCCGATCTGGAACGGCGCTGGCTGCGCGCCTGCACCTTTGAGGGCCACGGCAGTGGCGTGTTGGTGGCGATTGCCGCCCCCGTGCAACTGGTCGATGCCAGCAGCGCCCGCCGGGCGGCCGCCACCCCCGAGCAATTGCAGGCCCCGGTGCTCGATCTGGCGATCCCCCGCCGGGTGAAGCCCTCCCTGGGCACGGTGAGCTATGCCGAGCTGGCCAGCGGCCGTCTCACGGTGGGGGCCCAGAGACTGCGCTGCGCTCCGGCCCACAGCCCACGCCTGGCGGCCGAGATCGGCGAGGAACTGGTGAAGCGGCTGGAGCAGAACCGCTTCCCCCTGCAGTTGCCCTTGCAGCCCCTGCCGGAGCGCCCCAACCTGCTGCCCCTCGACCCCTGAGCTCTCCCGGGGGCGGCCCCTTGCACGCCCCTTAAGCTCAGTCCACACCGCTGCGCCCCAGCCCAGCCATGGCCGACGTCCAGTCCGACGCCTCCCAAACGCCCGCTCCTGAAGCAGCACCTGAAGCAGC